>NZ_JBFRSC010000050.1:0-36137 GCF_041473335.1 Vibrio sp. 10N.222.55.C7 | reverse complement strand
CAACTGTTCAACTGTTCAACAGGCTAGGGATCCACAAAGAGAGGATCGACCAAGAAAAGCGCTATACGGAAAAAAGGCGCTAGTGCGCCTTTTTTCAATTGAGAGTATTGAGAAAAATAATCGTTCTTAACACGCTACTATACCTGATGTTTGAAGCATTCTTCCAAGTTCTTGCCAATTGCTCTCAAAACATCAGTTCTGGTGATAATACCCACCAGTTTTCGATTATCGATCACAGGGTATGCTTTAGGTTTTCCAACCTGCATCATGTCCGCCAATTCAATAATGGATAAGTCAGGTGACACCGACAGCACTTCTTGGTACATGCAGTCACCCACAAGGTGTGTGTCTTGGCAGAAGTAACTGACCTTCACAAGTTTCTCGAGTAAATCCTGCTCTGAAAGGAAGCCAATCACTTGTTCGTTATCATCGATTACGGGCCCACCCATATGGTGGCTACGCATCACTTTGTCTAACGCTAGACTTAACGGCATATCAGGAGTAAATGTCACAACCTGCTGCGTCATGTAATCTTTCACTTTAATAGAATGCATTGCGTTCTCCCTAAATACTTTGCGTCATATATTTTCTATCTTGTTAAGTTAATTGTTGTCTAAAATCTTGATTTTACTAAATGGATTTCAACAATTTTATTGATAGGCAAAACCTAACAAGACAAAAAAGTGAGACAAACAAAGGGTTGAGCACGTTTTCGAACGCCAGAAAAAAGAAAAAAAAGAGCCCTTACAAAGCCTTACTTTCCCTTGCTTAACCTTACTTAGCCGAGCTAGCCTGCGTAAATAAACCCTGTAATCTTCACCTCACTAATAATTAGAAATCCCGTTTTAGGAAGTTTATGCAACACGACAACAACATGTACGCGTATATTTACGCAGGTAACGACGGTACAGAAAACACACTCATCGCCACTATCGATAATCAAGAAAAACCGCTGATATCAAGTTGCGTTGATGAGATAAAACGCATGTCATGCTTAGCCATTGATTTAGCAGCAAAACACGACCTAAAAGTGAAGCTGGTGAAATATCAAAGAGAACAAGAGATCGACTTCGGCCTATTCGTTAAATAGTGAATCCGACACTGATTTGGTTAATCTCTAACTGGCAGCCATAGTAGTATTAGCAAGCGCAATAGCCGTGAATGGCTGCCGAATTCGACCTGACAAGCCTAACGGGTAAAGGCTATAATGATCAGACGGCGCCCTTGCCGATTTTCATTGTCCAAATACGGTTTACTATGTCTTCCCAAACCCCACCTAAAACGTATCTAACGAATTCCTTATCTAAGTTAAAAAGCTACTTTAGTGAGTTATTGGATTTCCAATCACGCATTTGGGTGGTTCATATCTTTGAAGACTCTATTACCGATCAGTCGTTTGTGATTAATGAAGATGGCTTTAAAGAACCGCTAGAGTGGATGAAAAAACGTGATTACCAAGCGAGAATGCTTGATCGTGTTGATAAGATGAAAATCTCACAGGTGATTGAGATTCAGTTCGAAGACAAAATGCATCGCTTGATGCGAGTGAAGTAGCTTTATTGTTTGGGCGTTCACGAAAAGCCCTTGCTAGAAATCAAGTATAAAAAGGCCAGCGCTCGCTGACCTTCTCTCATTGATTACAAACCACCATCTAACGCGCACAATACTCATGCCACAGGCGCACCGCTTTCTGGTATGCCTCAGTTTTATCGTGCGTTTCTGCAAAGAGAATGGCTGTCATGCTGTCGACAACGGTATTCGCCATTAGCGCCATATCTTCAGCCGATGTGCCAAGTACACATTGACTAGGAAGTGGCAGCTCTAGGTTCATCATCTCTTCCCAGTAGAACGATTCGACTTTGTCAGGAGAGCTCATCCATACCGTTTGGCTAACTTTAGGATTATATTCCGACTCACCGTTCATCCCTTTGAATGAAATCACCGAGTGGGATTTATTTCCGATAACATGCTCAACTTCCGCATGAAGTTGTGGAAAGCCAGGATGGAAACTGCCACGCAGACCTAAACGGCCACCACCAGGATTCAATGCTCGAACTACCGTGTTAATTGGTGTTCTCAAACCGTAGCGGTGTTTCCAACCAATCATGGTTTGTGCTTCGGGCGCAAAGTTAGCTAGCGGTAAATAAGCAATGCCGTCTTGTTCAAGAATCGACTTAGCATGTTCAGGGCTCTCAGCACTTTGCACACCGACATCTTGCAAATGGCTTTCAACGTGCGTCCTACCGCTCAGCTTATCCATATAGCCATGCATTAACACTTTATAACCATTGTCAGCGAGTATTTTTGCTGCCAACAAGTTCCAAGGCTTGCCACTGGCGTTATCGTTACGTTTACCCGCGTAACACGGCCAATCAATATCGGCGCCTAAATCTGGCACTCGAGATTGAAACGCTTTTACAAAGCCAGCGATCTCTTCATTGGTTTCATTCTGCACACGAATCAGCATCAGTAGCATAGCCATTTGGTCGTCACCGACTTCTCCGCTTAAATACTCATCCATGATGCGGTAGGCTTGTTCGAACGATAAAGGCTTACGCCCTCTTTCTCCTCGTCCAACTGTACGAATACACTCTAAAATACTACTCATTGATTGTTTATTCTCTTCCGTTGATATCAATAAAATTCGAATACACTTTCGATTCTATGATACCCACAGTGCATTGCAAAGCGATTCAGTTGCTATCGACCGAATTACCAATACGCGGATTGGTG
This sequence comes from Vibrio sp. 10N.222.55.C7, assembly GCF_041473335.1. Taxonomy (NCBI): domain Bacteria; kingdom Pseudomonadati; phylum Pseudomonadota; class Gammaproteobacteria; order Vibrionales; family Vibrionaceae; genus Vibrio; species Vibrio sp. 10N.222.55.C7. The sequence goes on along the minus strand of NZ_JBFRSC010000050.1, from coordinate 33,404 downwards.
TTCTAAAAGTAAACTTACTGGTGTAAAATTAGCGTATGTAATGCTAACCGCGACATATTGAGTAGTATCCCGATGACTGTAAAAAAAACGCTGAGCCAAAGAAAACGTGAATCGATCGTTGCCGCTGCTATCGCAGAGTTTACTGAGCATGGCTACAAGGCCACCAGCATGGATAAAATATCGAGTCGCGCAGAAGTATCAAAGCGCACCGTATACAATCACTTTGCCAGCAAAGAACTTCTTTTAGATGAGATTCTAGACAGCATTTGGAGCAAAACTCTGGCCGCAACGCATTTCCCATATCAAGCAGAACTGCCACTTGAAGAACAGCTTTCCTCGATAGCCAATCAAGAGCTTGAGTTACTTGAGTCTGAAGGCTTCATCGACCTGTCACGCGTTTTGTTCTCAGAGTATTTCCATAACGCAGAACTGGCGCATCAAGCGATGGAAAAATATTCCCAAGCAGAAAGTGGACTTACAACCTGGATTAAAGCCGCGTTGGCAGACGGTCGTTTAGTAGAACTAGACCCACAATTCGCCTCCACGCAGTTCATTGGTCTGCTTAAGTCTTTTGCGTTTTGGCCGCAAATCATTGGTCATGTGCCGTCACCGGATGCTGCACACAAGCAAGTGCTCATTACTTCAAGTGTCGAGATGTTCCTTAAACAATATCAGGCGTGATTTTGGTGGTTGACGAGAATTCAACCACAATAAAACCATCACTGCTATCCGCTGTTATTTTCCCTATACTGCAACCCACTTTCGTCATTACGACTCAGTAAAACTTCAACTTTAGGTAGCCCTATGATTACTTTCACCACCAACTTTGGCGATATCGAGATTGAACTGAACCTTGAAAAAGCGCCAGTAACGTCGAAAAACTTCCTTAAATACTGCCAAGACGGTTTCTACGAAGGCACGACATTTCACCGTGTTATTGAAGGTTTCATGATTCAAGGTGGTGGTCACACTATCGACATGACAGAAAAACCAACTCGCGCCCCAATCGTCAACGAAGCAAACCGTGGTTTGAAGAATGTGATTGGTTCTGTGGCAATGGCTCGGACTGATGCACCACATTCTGCAACGGCGCAGTTCTTCATCAACCTTGATGACAACGATTTCCTAGATCACACCTCAACAACCAATGCTGGCTGGGGTTACGCGGTATTCGGTAAGGTTTCAGCAGGTATGGATGTGGTAAACAAAATTGCGAAAGCACCAACAACCATTCGCTGGGGACACGAAGATGTGCCTTGCGAAGATATTGTGATTACAAAAGTCACTATTCGCGACTAATTCATTCACGTCCTTTCCCGCCCCTAGTGCATTCGAATTGATGGCATAAAGAAAAGAAGGCTGTGCGATAGGACTATGGTGGTAAAGGTTCGACTTTACCACCTGTATTCAAAGCTCGTTGTTAGAATAGTTACCAGCGAGAACGATAAGTACGGTGACACCCTTTGCACGTCTTATTCGCAGAATTTAACCCTTGCTCTGCACTCGACAAGTCTTGTTCAACACTCGCCTGATAAGGCTCAGAAAAGCACTTGAAGAACAACTCGTTCCTATCCGCGTTCACTGCTTAGCAAGCTTAGTGCTTAGAAATTATTACACTCTGAACGTGTATTGAAAAACAACCCACACTCGGCCTTGCGCCGAGTGTTTTATTTTCGTCTCGACCATTTGATATAGCAAAATAGTGAAGCAATGATCACCGCCCCACCGAGCAGCTTCTGCATCTCTACACTTTCGCCAAGCACACTCACACTTAACAGCAGCGTCCACACAGGCTCAAGAATCATGATCAATGCCGCCACTTCCATGTTCACGGAGTGCTGACCGACCGTTTGTAGCAAGTAACGAATAGACGTTGCGATCACCGCAGAGACAATAAACCAGAAGACTAAGGTTTTGGTGATTTCGAACTCCGGCTGAGCTGTCATAGAAGCAAAGGCTAAACCACTCACACCCACCACAAACAGTTGCACACAGATTGATGCGATAGGCTTGATATTGGTAATCACACGCTTGTTCATCACAAAGTGAACAGACAACAACATCGATGCTAGTAAGAAATAAATCTGACTCTGCTCAACATGCCAGCCGTTACCCAAAGTCAGCAACAGCATGCCAATAATCGCGATCGGGAAAGACATCCAAAACGCGCGATTAGGCTTAACTCGAAACAAAATCCAAGACACAAACGGTGCAATGATCATGGCTAAGCTCATGATGAATGCCCCTTCCGACAAGCTTTCAGTCACCGAAACTGCAAACACCCATACCTGCAATGAGGCAGACAACAACAAACCCACGCCGCAAAGAGACAGAATCTGCTTAAACGAAAGCTTACGAATATGGTGAATACAAAATGGCAGAAGAATAAGACTCGCGACGAGGAATCGCACACCAATGAACACTGGCCCAGGCATTTCTAATACCACCAGCTTAGATGCAATCCATCCCACCCCAGCTAGCAGGGTGGCAAATAGAAGGTAAAGCTCTCCGCGCATCGCTTTCACGTTCATCATTTTACTTAGTCCAATAACAAAAAAAGCAACCCGACTCTGCAAGGTTGCTTTTTATAAACATTCAACAGGATCGAGATACTATCTCAATACTCTGCTTCAGGCAGCTGTTTTTAGCCTGCGTATTCTGGGTAATCCGTTAAACCTTTTTCAGCACCACCGAACAATGTGTTTGGATCGTGCGCTGCAAGTGGGTAACCATTTTGAATACGAGCTGGTAAATCTGGGTTCGCAACGAATGGACGACCAAAACCAACCATGTCAGTTACGCCTTCAGCAACGGCTTTTTCGCCACGCTCGCTATCGTATTTACCCGCATAAATAAGGACACCCTCGTAGGCTTCACGAACTGCTGCTTTAAATGCTTTTGGCGTTTCAGGTGCATCGTCCCAATCAACTTCTGCAATGTGCAGGTAAACAATTTTGTATAGGTTAAGTAGTGCTGCTGCCGCTGTGTAAGTCTCTACTGGTGTAGCGTCAACCGTACCATTCAACGATGTGAACGGAGCAAGGCGTACACCAACACGGTCAGCACCAATCGCTTCAACCATAGCTTCAACCACTTCGCCTAGGAAACGTAAACGGTTTTCAATTGAACCACCGTATTCGTCAGTGCGGTTGTTTGCTTCAGAATCGATGAATTGGTTGATTAAGTAACCATTCGCTGCGTGAAGTTCGATACCATCAAAGCCTGCTTCAACCGCATTCAAAGCCGCTTGGCGATACTGTTCAACCACCTCTTTGATGTCTTGTTTCGTCATTTCACGAGGTTCAACCACATCAACAAAGCCCGGTTCATCAGTACCGTTATCGATGAATACCTTTACGTTTTGTGCTTTAAGTGCAGAAGACGAGATTGGCTGTTCACCACCAATGTTGTCTGGGTGTGTTACACGGCCTACATGCCAAAGTTGAGCGAAGATAACGCCCTCTTTTTCATGTACGGCATCAGTCACTTTTTTCCAACCAGCGATCTGCTCATCAGAATAGATACCCGGAGTCCAAGCATAGCCTTGACCCATAGGTGAAATTTGTGTGCCTTCAGCAATAATCAAACCTGCAGAAGCACGCTGAGCGTAGTAAGCCGCCATCATATCGTTTGCTGAATTACCAGGTTGCGTTGCGCGAGAACGCGTCATCGGTGGCATAACAATACGGTTTTTAAGCTCGATATTACCAAGTTGAATTGGTTGAAATAGTGCGTTTGTCATTGTTATATCCTCGATTAACCTAGTTGAATCAGTTCGATTTGGTAGCCGTCTGGGTCAGTAATAAAAGCGATATGAGTTGAGCCGCCTTTCACTGGACCCGCTTCGCGAGTGACGTTGCCACCTAGCGATTTGATTTTGTCACATGCTGCGTAAATATCTTCTACACCCAATGCCAGATGACCAAACGCGCTGCCCATCTCGTACTCATTCGTATCCCAGTTGTACGTTAGCTCGATAGTCGTGCCGCCTTGCTCATAGCCAACAAAAACCAATGTGTAGCGGTACTCTTTGTTTTCGTGGCGTTCAAGTTCCTTCATTCCCAATACCTTGGTGTAGAACTCGATAGACTTGTCTAAATCAGTAACTCGGATCATTGTGTGTAGGAATTTCATATTTCGCCCTTTTTAGCCCAGCAACCTGAGCCGATATAATCGTGAGTGGAGGTTACCCACTTCTTTGTTAGGGTTAATATACGAGCTGACAGCAAATAAATGAAATTATCATAAATTCTCATTGTGATAATTTTTTATTATAACTCACTTAATACAAGTGATTTGTTAAGAAGATATTTGGCAAACAAAAGATAGGGCGACGATCAGAAAGCGGAGCGCCAACTGTTTAGTGATTTAGACATGTCATTAGTCGTATTGATGATCTGCTCTCTCAACCACTTATGTGCCGGATCGGTGTTCTGTTTTTTCAACCAAATGAGGTAATGAGAGATAGGCTGATAATCGAAAGGCGGTTTGAACAACTGTAACCCAAGACGTTCCTGATACTGGTTCGCCATAGAAAGCGGCACAACAGTGATGTAATCAGTCTGGCTACACAGCATTAGGTTACTGGCCATAGAGCTGCCGTGAATTACAATTTTACGCGAGGATAAGTCTAACGAAGTGTAGTGAGTCAAACTTCTTACTTGGCGACGTGTTCTGGCTAAAACCGCATGTTGCTCACTGAGATATTGCGCCTCGGTGATCTCACCTTTGATCCTAGGGTGCCCATTTCGGCAAACAATCACAAACTCACTGTCGTAGAGCTTTTCGCTCATCATGCTTGAATGCTCAGGCAACACAATGTCGATCATCAAATCAAACTTCTGAGTTAATAGATCCTCATGGACTTGATCATCACTATCTGGTTGGTCATACACCTCAAGAGATAAGCCTTGGTTAGATAACTGAGAAAATCGATCGAGCAACATCCACTTTAAATGTTCGGGAACCGAAGCCACAAACCTGCGCTCTGTACTCGCTTCATCAAACCAAGCCATACCTTGAAACACGCCGTTGAGCTCGTGTATTGGCGCTTTGATTTGCTCATACAAGCTTTGCGAGTAAGCAGTAGGCACAACCCCTCGCCCACTGCGCACAAACAACTCTTGACCAATTTCATTTTTCAGTCGGCCGAGCGCAGTGCTGATCGTCGATTGATTGGTATTCAAATGATCGGCAGCCTTACTCAAACTGCCCTGCTCCATCACCGCTGAAAACACAGCCAATAAGTTAAAATTCGGAATGTCATTACTCATGATTCAGTGCTCATTTGGCGATAGATTTAATTATCTTATCGTAAAAGCGATAGAATGAAACAACGGATGCTCATTGAGAAAACAAAACTGAGAAGGAAGCATCATATGGTAAAGAGCAAAAATGTCAGAACAACTCACTCTTTCGAATAGCTGCCACATTCGCCAGATTGGAATCTAAATCTCTTCGCTGTGCCAGTAACGCTTAATCCACCCAAACTCACCCTAGACTGGTCGGAGTATTCAATATTTCCGTCCTGCCTTATTGATACTTTTATAGCCACTTCTATGATCCAGGCTAATTAAATAGACATATTTTATAAGCCGAGTTTGAGCCTGTTCAAATAAACCCACCTCACGTTTAAGCAACCACTCAATTCATCGTAATTACGATAATTCAATATCGCAATAATGCGTAGATAGCACCAGTTACACTTCCTATTATTTCGCCAACAAATCAATTCTTAACCTAAACAGAAAACCTAAAAATGTGTAGATGATGGTGTTGCACACATCACGGAAGACGGCCTTAAAACCCAATGCAGCAAACGAACCTATCAATGGTAGACGTTACTTAAGAATGATTTCGCCAGGTGTTTTTAACACTCTATTCGCGAGAATGCGTTGTCTACGTGGTCAAAGCGATTTTTAATTGTCATCTAGTACTTTTGACTCAGTAGGTCTATACGGTTACGTGAGTTCAACACCTCTTTCAGATGTCTTCTAAAAGTCTTGTACCAAGGCTGCACTTTCTCTCTCCTTATTTAGGTTGAGATATGAACTTTATAAAAATCGTTTTCCAGAAGATCTGGGCCGTTGTGATGGTCTTGATTAAATTCTGCCTGTTTATGGCAGTGATGTTTGCGGGAGCATGGGCTCTTGCACCATTAGGCACAATCCATTCTAAAGACATCGACATGTCTCAATTCAACAATCATCCCAATGAAATGATGATGAACTTCTTCCAGATGGAGTCCTTCTCTGGTTACTTGTTCTCAGTGACCATTGCTGTGGTTTTAGCCGGTGTTTACGGCATGTGGCAGTTGCATGAACTGGGTGTGCATAAAGCAAAAGAGCACAAAAGCGCTCACGTTCAAATCGTGTTTGCACTGTCACTTTGCGGACTCTTCATCAGCAAAACATTCTGGGTTATCGCATTGGTTATCGCATTGGCGAACTGGAAACATATTGGTCAATCACTGAGTGATGTGATTCGCCGTGGTGTACAACCTAAACGAGACGCGACTAATACAGAGGCCTCCGTAGTCCACGTATCACCTGAAGAACCAGTAACGGAGCCGTCTCAAACCAAACAATCTCCAGTAGAACAGTCTCCAGAAGCTCAGCCTTCAAAAGAAAAGACTCCAACAAATAAAGAGGTCGCATAATGAAAGAGATGATGATTCCATACATCCTAATTGTATGGTCACTGTTTGCGACAGGTGCACTGAAGAAGAACTTCAAAAACTACACCTGGGCTGCCATTGGCGGCGTAACAATCCTTGCCGTATTAGCGGTTATCTCTCGCTTATGGGCACCGGTTGATTTAACCAACTCAACCACAGTGAAAGCACCACACGCGGTAATGTCACCTATCTTTGGTCAGCAGATCGACAAAGTGCTTGTTGAGCACAACCAAATGGTTAAAGAAGGCGACGTAATTTACACACTCGTCGACATCGATTCTGCCGCAGACAAAGCAAAGATCGAATCTTCAATTGTTCAGAAAGAAGAAGAAATCAAGCAAATGACTCGCGACTTAGAGCGCGCTGAAACGTCACCTGAAATCTTCAATATGCGTGACGTAGAAAAGTACGACTCAGACCTTCGAGTGCTGCACGCTCAACTTGTGTCGTTAAAAGCCGATCTACAAAAAGTAAATTGGGCGCAAGAGAAGAAAACCATTAGAGCTGAATTTGATGGTCAGGTATCGATAGTGAATATTGCTGAAGGTTCTGTCATGGGTAACATGCACCTCTACAACACCAGCAAAAAATTCCTTGAGATGCGTATTTCAGACCAAACTTACGGCTATGTTCAAGTAGGAGACTTCGCAGAGTTCTTCGTTGATGCCTACCCAGGGCATGTGTTCCGAGCAAAAGTACACAGCTTTAATGCAGGTACGGGGGAGTCAAGTATTTCTCCACTTCAGGGGCCACAAAGCGTCGGTCAACACGTGGTAAGAAACGGTAACGGTTTAGGTCGTACCATCGTACTTGAGATCATCGAACCAGAAGGTTTCAATATCCCAATTGGTTCAGCTGGCGCAGCTTGGATTTCTGCTGAGAAGCCACATCCATTCTGGGGCTTTATTGATGTAATCGGTGCGGCAACGGTTCGCCTACAATCTTACAAGTCTTACTTAGGTGCTTGGTAAGTACTGAGGTTCTCGGTAAGAACTTATATAACAGCCATTAATTCCAAATTAAATGCCCTGAATTTCAGGGCATTTTTGTATCTGTCACAAGCTCATCTGGCTAATTGATTCAGATCAAATAAAAATCGCTAATACAATCATTAATAAAATAAAACATCGTAATAACGATAGGTTGAAATCCTATTAGCGCGTAGATAGCGCCCCCTCTCCTGTCTATTATTTGGCTCAAGAAATCCAATTCCTGTATCCAAATATAAGGTCACTATCATGACTAACACATTCAAAAAAATGGCACTTCCAGTTGCAATCGCAAGTGCACTATTTGCTTCTGGTTTTGCATCTGCAACGCCAACTGTAGAAGCGACATCGAAAGTCGGCCAAGAACTTCAGACGGCAAATGCTGCGCAATACCAAAACATTGATCTTGATGCTCGCTACAAGAGCGAGGTTCTATTCGAACACAAATCAAACATGTTCTGGGGAAAAGGCGAACGTATTCAAGTTGTTTCTAAAACAGGCGATTCTCTAGCTTACACTGCTGAGTCTGACCATGTTCACCCAATCCTCACCAAGCATGGTCGTAAAATGGACCAAGCAATCATCAAAGTAGATGACAACGTATATCTTGGTTACGGTTTCGGTCTAGATACACCCGTCATGATTGAAGGTACGGACGGCATCATCATTGTTGATCCAGGCGAGTCGGTAGAAATGGCTCAATCGGTTAAAGAACAGTTCCGTCAAATCACCGACAAGCCGGTTAAAGCAATCATTTATTCTCACAACCACATCGACCACATCTCTGGTGTGCGTGCGTGGGTGACTGGCGAAGAAGTGGCATCAGGTGAAGTAAAAATCATCGCTGAAGAAGGCCTAACCGCTGCAGTGGCTAACTGGTCTTCAAACCTAGGTACTCTATTTGGTCACCGTACTTCTTACACAGGTGCTAAGCACGTAGAAGAAGGCGAGCACGGCACAGTAAACGACGGCCTTGGTCCGCGCTTCATGCAAGGTGCTATCTCGTTCATCGAACCAAACCTGCTTGTACCAAGCCAAAGCCACATCGAAATCGAAATTTCTGGCGTGAAAATGCACATCGAGAACGTGCCATCTGAAACTAAAGATGAGTTAGTGGTTTACTTCCCAGACCAGAAAATCCTGCACGCGGCTGAAGTACTTCAAGGTGAGAACTTCCCTAACCTTCACACCATCCGTGGTACTAAATTCCGTGACCCATCAATGTGGTTCAAGGGCATCGACGTAATGCGTAAGTTCGACACTGAGATCATGATTAACTCTCACGGTCGTCCTGTTGAAGGTAAAGAAGCAGTAGCTGACGTACTAACGGCTTACCGTGATGCGATTCAATACACTCATGATCAAACTATCCGTTACATGAACAAAGGTATGACGCCAGACGAGCTAGTTGAAGTAGTTAAACTTCCTAAGCACCTTGCAGAACACCCTTGGTTAGGTGAACACTACGGTACTGTTGCACACGCCGTGCGTCAGATTTACGTAGGTTACAACGGTTTCTTCGAAGCGGATCCATGGCAGCTAGAGCCAATGGCTTACGAGCAACGCGCTAAAGCATTCGTAGAGATCATGGGCGGTCGTGACAACATCCTTACTACTGCACAAGCAGCAATTAAGGCTGAGAACTACACATTTGCAGCAGAAATTCTTTCTTACCCAATCACGGTAAACAAGCAAGATATGGAAGCTCGTGAGATGAAAGCACAAGCTTACAAAGCATGGGCTGCAGACCAAGTGAACATCAACTGGCGTAACTGGGCGCTCAACGCGGCGGCTGAACTAGAGAACAAACGTGACTTCTCTAACATGATCAGCTTCGCTTCTGTTGACGTTCTTACTGCACTACCAAGCAAGCAGATCTTCGACATGATGACTTCAACGCTTATCGCAGAAAACTCGTTAGACGTGAACATGATGCTAACGTACAACTTCTCTGATACGAACGAAGCATTCACTATCGAAATTCGCAACGGTATTGCTCAGTTACACGAAGAAGCAGTGAAAGGCGCAGACGTTCAAATCGACACCACTCGTGCAGTATTGAACCAAATCTTGATTGCAGGTCCAAACGCTCAACAAGTGATTGGTACCAACCTACAGTCTGGTGCATTCACGTTCTCGAATGGCGACATCAAAGGCTTCGGTCAATTCATGAGCTACTTCGATAAGGCAATGACTCCAGAAGAGATCATGCTCATCGTTCGCTAATAATCAAAGGCTGCTAAGGATGGCGAGTCGATAACTTAGGGACCCATTGTGGTCCCTTTATCGTTTATTTATTGGTACAGTTCGCAACCTTAACTCAACGATCTAGGTCTATTGTTGGAGTAAGGAAACTGCCCCGCTTCTTTTAAGGTTCACACATGCTAAAACGTTTTGTTCTTTTGCTTTCACTCAGTTCTTCTCTGGTATTAGCTTGCGGATTACACCAAGAAACCGGATTTAGTTTAGTGACAGAGCCCGGTTCACTGGAGGTATTTGGCAATGTCATCACAGCAAGGCAAGATGACGAGTTCGGAAACCTAGATAAACCGGATCATTTCAAACTGTTTTCGATAAAGTCAGCACTCGCAAAGGCGCATCCGAGTAAGATTGAATTCAACTTATTTGAAGCGATTAAAGGTCACTACAGCCAAATCAGCATTGAAAAAGGCGTGAACATTTCAGGAAGAGACACTTTGCCGACAGAGAACGATTTATTGCTTATTACAGAGCTCGACGTGTTCGATGCATTAGCGAACGGAACGATCTCTTGGGATCAAGCGACACTGAATGGATTAGTGGTAATCAATGGCCCTCAAGACAAACGAGAGCAGCTTGAAGATTGGCTTAGTGATATTTTTGAAGGGTAATAGCTTAAAGCGGGACAGATAAAAAGTCGTCAAACCCTCGGACTTCAGAACATTGAGGGTTCAACGACAAACTTAAATCAAAAAAGCGTAGGCAACGGAATCAACTCCAGTCCCAGCACACCACTGATACTCATCACCACCAGCAGAGACACTTTAAAGACAGTCTTTGACCACTGGATGTAGTTGAGGCAATCAACCTTACGAAACGTCACTTTAGTCCACATAAAACAGACTGCCGCCGACACCGCTAGGTATTCATAGCCCGCATCTCCGAGTAGGAACAGCGCCAACGAGACTGCGCCAAACGCTACCACATAGGCTTTCATGTGCTGATGCGCTTTGTCGACGCCCTCTTTCACCGGTAACACAGGAATGCCTGCATCTCGATAATCTTGAAGGCGGAACATCGCGATCGCGTGCGAGTGCGGCATTTGCCATAAACAGAACATCGCGAACAACAAAACCGCTTCAAGGCTGATGTAATTCGTCACCGCCAAGTAACCCACTAACGGCGGAACGGCTCCCGAAATACTGCCGACTAAAGTGCCGTAAACCGATGTACGCTTGTACCACATGGTGTAGAAAAAGACGTAAAACACATAGCCAAGCAACACCATGACCGCAGAGATCGGATTAGCGAACTGAAACAGCAGCGCTGTGCCTGCTAGCAGTAAAACCAAGGCATAGACGAACGCTACATCTGTATTGATGTTTCCTTGAACCAATTCTCGATTTTGTGTGCGCTTCATCTTTTGGTCGATGTCTCGATCAAAGATGTTGTTCACAACACAACCTGATGCAATCACAAGCCCTACACCCGCTAAAGTCGTCAGTAACAACATCGCACTGGCTGGTTCTGTTTTTGCGGCGAGGAAGAACCCCGCCGCAACAGAAATCAGGTTGCCGAAAATGATGCCCGGTTTGGTAATAGACAAATATTTTTTCAGCATACCTTGGCCTACAACTTCATGTTGACGTTCATGTTGTAGATGATCCATACCGAGCCAGCGATAAGAATCAATACAACAATGGCAGTAAACATCAGTGACACTAAGTTCCAACGCCCATCGGAAGATTTCGCTTCCATATGTAAGAAGTACTTAAAGTGCACAAAGATTTGCACCAGCGCACAACCGAACAAGATCACGTAAGTTTCCGTGTTTGGTAGCGCATGTGCCCACACAATGTAGAACGGAATAATGGTGAGAATTAGTGAAGCAATAAAGCCTTTCACGTAATCCGTTGCACCGCTGTCTAGATGCTGTTCCATTACATCACCCCCATTAAGTACACGATGGTAAATACACAAATCCAAACGATATCAAGGAAATGCCAGAACAAACTTAAGCACTGGAAACGCATCGACATGTTGTCGTTCAAGCCTTTGGTTGAAAGTTGGTGATACGCCACCGCCATCCAGATAAGACCGAACGTTACGTGCAAACCGTGTGTACCAACCAAGGTAAAGAACGCTGAAAGGAACGCACTCTCTTGAGGACCATAACCTTCTGCAATCAAGTGGTGGAACTCATACACTTCCATACAGATAAAGGCTAAGCCCAATACGAAAGTCACTTTGATCCATCGCTTCAGTCCGGTCACGTCTTTGCGCTTCATCGCAATCATGCCAAAGCCGAAGGTGATACTACTGAACAGCAGCATCATGGTTTCGACAAACACGAACGGCAGTTCAAAGATGTCTTTACCTGTCGGCCCAGCGATTGAGCCACTCTCAAGCACGGCATAAGTCGCGAAAAGCGTGGCAAACAGGACACAGTCACTCATCAAGTAAACCCAGAAACCAAACAACTTGTTGCCCGCGGCTTCGTGGTGATGATCATGCGAGTGTGCAAGATCATAAGTGTGTGACGGAGTATTAGCTTGCATACGTCGTCTCCAAATCATCTTTATTTTCGTTGTTATCACTGTCACCGTCAGCGCTGTTACCACGACTAGAATTGTCGCTTTTCACTGACTGTTTCTTCGCTTCTTCAAGCTGTGCACGTCGAGCCGCTTCAATCGCTTTGAACTCTTCAACTTCCACGTAGTAGTCCACATCGTCGTTGTAGCTGTGTTGAATACACGTCACCACGATGCCCACTAGGCTTGCAGCTGCTAACCACCAGATGTACCAGATCATTGCGAAGCCAAATGCCAACGCCCATGCAGACACATAAATGCCTGTCGGTGTGTTCTTCGGCATGTGAATACGTTCGTATTCTTCTTCCTGAGTTGGATCAAACTCACCACTTTGCTTTTGATACCAGAACGAATCGATCTCATCGCCCTTAGGCAATTTTGCAAAGTTATAGAACGGTGGTGGTGACGATGTCGCCCATTCGAATGTACGTCCGCCCCAAGGGTCACCGGTTAGATCTCGGTTTTGGTCGCGGTCACGAACACTTACGTAAATCTGAACGAACTGACACACCACACCCATCGCAATTACGCCTGTACCTGCAGCCGCAACCGCCAGTAAAGGGAAGAACTCAGGGTTGATGTCTTGGCTCAAACGACGTGTCATGCCCATAAAGCCCAGAGCGTAAAGCGGCAAGAACGCCATCAAGAAACCGATGATCCAGCAGTAGAATGCGCGTTTGCCCCAAAGCTCGTTCAGAGTGAAACCGGTCGCTTTCGGGAACCAGTAACCAATCGCAGCAAAACAACCGAAGACAACACCACCGATGATTACGTTGTGGAAGTGAGCAATCAGGAATACCGAGTTATGCAGAATGAAATCTGCCCCCGGAACTGCCATCAATACGCCCGTCATACCACCCACGGTAAAGGTGATTAGGAAGCCCACTGTCCACATCATTGGTGTGGTGAAGCGGATACGACCTTTGTACATGGTAAATAGCCAGTTGAAGATCTTAACCCCGGTTGGGATAGAGATAATCATGGTCGCGATGCCAAAGAAGGCATTCACATTGGCGCCAGAACCCATGGTGAAGAAGTGATGCAGCCAAACCACAAACGCTAAAATAGTGATCGCCACTGTTGCCCATACCAGTGAGGTATAACCAAACAGTTTTTTGCGAGAGAAGGTTGCAGTCACTTCAGAGAACACACCGAAGATAGGCAAAATTAGGATGTACACCTCAGGGTGTCCCCATGCCCAAATCAGGTTCACATACATCATCACGTTGCCACCAAGGTCATTGGTGAAAAAGTGCGTGCCGATGTATCTATCCAAAGTCAGTAACGCGATGGTTACCGTTAGGATTGGGAAAGAGATGATGATCAGGATGTTGGCACACAGAGATGCCCACGTGAATACTGGCATCTTCATCATTGGCATAGACGGAGTACGCATGCGCAAAATAGTCGCGAAGAAGTTCACACCCGTTAACGTGGTACCCACACCGGATATTTGCAGCGCCCATATCCAATAATCGACCCCGACTCCCGGACTTGCCTCAATGCCAGACAACGGCGGATACGCCAACCAACCCGTGCGGCCAAATTCACCTAAGCCCAGTGACATATTGGTTAGGATAATACCCACCACAAACAGCCAGAAGCTCAGGTTATTCAGATAAGGAAATGCAACATCACGAGCACCGATTTGCAACGGCACGATGATGTTCATCAAACCGATAACCAAAGGCATCGCTACGAAGAAAATCATGATCACGCCGTGAGCCGTGAAGATCTGGTCGTAGTGATGTGGCGGCAAATAGCCCGTTTCACCGGCTGCAGAAAGCAATTGCTGGCTACGCATCATGACCGCATCAGCAAAGCCACGAACTAACATCACCATCGCTACAGCAATGTACATGAAGCCCAATTTTTTGTGGTCTACAGACGTAAACCATTCATTCCAAAGGTATTGCCACTTACCGGCTTTGGTTACCGCGTACACCACTAAGCTGCCCACTAAAGCGATCATGGTTAACGTGACCAAAATAATGGGTTCGTGGTAGGGAATTGAGTCTAGAGTTAATCTTCCAAACATGACGATTATCCTTGGGTTTCCGGCAAACAGTTCATTGAACCAGGGTGCTGGGTCACGACATCGGTGAATAAAAATGGTGGGATACTGGAGAACAGAGTGACGGGTTCAGCCACACTTGGCGCAGCCAATGAACGGAACTGCTCCCAATCTTCAATACGATCAGGACTTGCTTTCACTTTCTCCACCCAGTTTAAAAACGCCACTTGATCAGGCAGAGCTGATGCGGTGAATTTCATTTGAGAGAACCCTTTACCACTGTAGTTCGATGCAAAACCTTTGAAGTCACCTTCATGGTTAGCAATCAAGTTCAGCTTGGTCACCATTCCCGGCATCGCGTAGATCTGCGAACCAAGACGCGGGATAAAGAACGCGTTCATGATGTTGTCTGAAGTCAGCTTAAACGTCACCGGTACATCTTTCGGGAACGCAACATAGTTAACCGTCGCAATGTTTTGCTCCGGATAGATGAACAGCCACTTCCAGTCCAGAGAGACCACTTCGATCACCATAGGTTGCACATCACTTTCCAGAGGCTTGGAAGGCTCTAGTTCGTGTGTTGTTCGCCAAGTGATGGTGGCAAGAATCGCGATGATGATGATTGGAATCGTCCATACCACCACTTCGATCTTGGTTGAGTGTGCCCAGTCTGGTGCATACTCTTCCGTGGTATTGCTTTCGCGGTATCGGTAAGCAAAGTAGATGGTCATCAGAATTACTGGGATGACGACAATCAACATCAGCAACAGAGCCGTGATAATCAGCTCTTTTTCCTGAACGCCAACGCTACCTTTTGGGTCGAGCAATGCGGAGTTACATCCTTCGAGCATCAGAACGGTTCCCAGCAAACCAATCTTCGACAAATTTGTCCTCGATAAAATGCGTTTATATCTTGAAGCTTCCATTAACTTTCTCGATGGTTATCCAGCCTCAGAACGAACGCCCGAGTACTGGTTGTCATGGTCATTAGAATATTTATGTGTTGAGCATGTGAAACGCCGCATCTCAAAAAGCAATGCAATAAGGTTCGTTACTGCTGGGTTAAAACCACACAGAAAACATGACTTAATTGTTACACTTTGAAATACATTGTTACATTTGGCGCATTATGAAGAGTTGAAATTGAAAGCTCACCAAACAAACTTGGAAACTAACCTTCCATTTATGAAGACGAAAACTAAGAAGCAGTAAGCGATTAAGACACACATCAATAGCGTGCTACACGGATAGAGCCAGTACTGACAAGGGATTTAGAAAAAGTAGATAAACACTCACTCACCACTAAAGCTCGGGGCAAGCTCAAGGTACATTAGAAAGAGCGAATAAATAGAAGTGTGACGCCCATCAAGATTGTGAATTCACATACCATTTACAAGGTATTCACTGGTTAGATTATTCAAAATACCCACTCATTCACCAGCAAGATAACCAAGCATTCATCGATGTACTACTGTGACGAATTGAAAGAATATTATGACTAACAGAAAGGATAATTTGACTAATTGAGAACGTTATAGCGGTGAAAAGAACAACACAATGGTAGGAATTGGGATGAATTTATCGAGAATAACAACACCATAATCGAGCCAGATACGGCTCGATTATGGGCAATTAAAGAGTAGCTAAATTGAAGAGTAGTTAAATTAAAGATGCGTTAAATTGAAAAACAGTTATGCCGCTTGAGTAGCGATGGTTTTTCGCTGATTTTTAGTCATAAAATGATAAACCACCGGCACAAAGTAAAACGAAATAAGCGTGGTTAATACGGTACCGCCAACAATCGCGACCGCGAACGGAGGCCAGAAACCACCGCCAGCGATGATCAATGGCATAAAGCCGCCAACAGTCGTTATCGTGGTTGAGCTGATATGGCGAGTACACGACATCACAGCTTCAACGACTGCATCTACATTCCCGGAGGAAGCCTCTTTATCGAGTTTCAATTCGGTCAAAATCACAATGGCCGCGTTAATCGCTAAGCCCGCAATCCCAAGCATCGCGATAATCACCGTAAAGCCGAACGGATAACCGAAGATCCATACCGACAACAGCCCTAGTCCACCAGCCAACCCTGCTACCATGAAGATGATGCTGCTCATTCGGAACGAGTTGAATGACATCACCACCACCAGCACCATCAATACCACCACGACTGCGACATTCGAGATGAGGCTGTTGACTGAATTGTCTCGCTCCGCTGATTCGCCACCAAAACCAATGGTGTAACCCGATGGCATCTCATAGCTTGCTAAGCGTTTTTGGAATTCATTAAGTACGGTTTGAGGTAAGACACCCGCTTCAATGTAACCCTCGATGGTATTCACACGCTGCCCGTTACGACGAGTAATCGCACCGCGACTGGTCGTCAATTCCAGTTCTGCCAGCGTCGAAACATTGATCCCTGTTGAGTAGACATCAGAACTGATTGGCAGACGAATATTGCTTAAGTGAACCAAGTTTTCACGCGCCTCATCTGCCACACGAACACGGATTGGTACCGACTCACTGCCTTCAATCACAGAGCCACTTTCACGACCTGTCAGAGTAGTTTGCAGCATACCTGCGAACTGGTTCAATGAAATACCATTCAGCTTTGCGGTGTCTTCATCAACCTTCAACCACACCTTCGGAGTACCTGGTTGCAGCGTTTCCCTTGTGTGCGTCACATGAGGAACACCCGCCAAAATCAATCGCACATCCTCACCAATCGCTTTCAACGTATCGAGGTTTTCACCATAAACACGCAGCTCAACAGGCGCAGTAAATGGAGGCCCTTGATTAAGCTTTCGTACCAAGATTTGTGCTTCCGGCACCTCGTTATCCAACACCTTTTGCAACTCAGGAATCAGCGCATTGGCTTGATCAAAGTTCTCTGTTTTCACCATAGCTTGCGAGAAGTACGGCGCATTATTTTGCCTTGCTTGCAGGTTGTAATAGAAGGATGGGAAGTTTGCGCCCACTAGCCAATCGATACGCTCCACTTCAGGGTAACGATGAATGATATCGTCGATTTTTTCAGAAGTATTTTTAGTGGCGTAAATGCTCGCTTGAGGTGGCATATACACCTGAATCTCAAACATGTCTCGGTCTGATGGCGGGAAGAATTGCTCAGTCAGCTGAGACATACTCCAGTAACCGGTAAACGGTACCAATAACACCAAAGCAATCGTGATGATTGGATGCGTGACGCCAAAGCGAACAGAAGACGAAAACCAACGCCTCAAAGCAGGAATTCTCAAACCCGTCATGTACCAATGGTGCTGCCCTTTCTTGTCGACATCACTGAGTTGTTTCGGCAGTAGCTTGGTCGCTAAGCCTGCGATTAAGGTGTGCGAGATAATGTAAGAGCCGATCAATGAGAAAGAAACGGTAATCGCAATACCACCGACAAATTCACCCGATGCTCCCGGCATCAAGATAATCGGGGCAAACGCCAACACGGTAGTTAAGGTTGAGCCTAATAACGGCACCCATAAATGCTTCAATGCATTCATGGTCGCTTCAGCGCGCTGTTGCCCTTTCAAGCGATAAGCTTGAATGGTATCGACCATCACCACCGCGTTATCAACCATGATCCCGAGCGCCACAATTAGGCCTGTCACCGACATTTGGTTAATCGGTACACCGGTCATTTTCATGATCGACAAGGTCAATAATGAGGTTAACGGCAGAGAAATGGCGACTAAGATCGCGGCACGCACGCCTAAAGTGACAAACAGCACAATCAAAATCAGACCGAAACCGATCATCAAGCTTTTGCCTAAATCGTCTAAGCGAGTCTCGGTATAACCTTGCTGATTAAACAGCACTGTCACCTTAACGTTACTTGGTAACTCTTGCTCAAATTTACCAATCAGAGCATTAGCTCGCGACGTCCAGTTATCGACTCGCAGATCAGGGTGCATTCTTGCCGCGACAATCACACCCGGCTCACCATCAATAATAGCAATCTGGTCTTGTGGGGTTTTCTCACCACGTTTCACCGATGCAATATCTTCCATACGGATGATGTGACCTTTGCTATCAGTGGCTATTGGCACTTGCTTAATGCGTTCAATGGAATCAAGCTCAGACTTAATCTCTAAGCCAAAGCGAGAATAAGTACTCACTAACTCGCCGGCCGAGTTCTTGGCGTCTGCCCCTTCGAGCGATTCAGCGATATTGGCGCTTGAACGCCCTAGAGCAGCGGCATCGGCCGTACGTAAACTGATTTGAATCTCTTCTTGCGGCATCCCGTATTCATCAACGAATTCAGTACCCGACAAAGTTCTTAGTCGCTTGGCGAGCTCTTTGGCATAACGGCCCAGCGTTAACCTATCAGGCTCGCCTGCACCAGACCAAGTTAGCGATGCGATGGTCGTGAAAGCATAGGTATGGTCGCTATCGAGATCAGGCGATTGAGCACCCACAGGCAAAATGGATTCGATATCAGATAACTTGTCGCGAGCTTGGGACCAGACGGGTTCTGGCTCGGTGATGGTGTCATTCAATTCTAGCGTGACAATCGATACGCTCGGCCTAGAGGTTGAGCTCACCAATTTAACTTCACTCAGCTCACGCAGCTTGTTCTCGATTACCTCAGTAACCAAGGTTTCAACACGCTCGGCACTGGCGCCGGGGAAGCTGGTTGTGATGTTCGCGTAACGGTTGATGATTACTGGGTCTTCTGCACGTGGCAACGTCATGAACGCCGAAATACCACTCACCATCAGCAGCGCGGTCATCAAGATAAGCAGTCGAGTGTTGGAAATAGTCTCTATTATTTTCATACTATTACCTACTCAGCCGCACTGACTGGTTTCACGATTTGGCCCGGAACTAAGCGATGTAAACCACTGGCGATGACCTGTTCACCGTCTTCAATCGCCCCACTCACATACGCTTGTTGATTGTTGGCAAACAACACCTCAACACTTCTACGTTCAACCTTATTGTCTTCACCAATCACAAAGATGTTCCACACACCGCGCAATCCATCAATCAAACCCGTTAATGGCACCCAGTAACCTGAGTCATCAATCTGCTCATCAAATTTAAGGTAGGCAAGTTGCCCTTCCAATACCGATGATTGTTCAGGGAATAGGTAACGCAAACCAACACTGCGAGATTGGGTGTCGACCATTGCGCCGGGATTCAATAGCTCCACGGCATAATCTGTTCTCCCAACTCGGATGTTAGGCGAAGAAAGTGAGGTGACTTTTTGCATTTGGTGAGCAGGAATACCGATGAAGGCCTCTTTGCCCTCAGAAGCGAGCAGTGTAAGAGTTGGATTACCCACATTCACCACATCTCCGAGCGAAACAAAGCGCGTCGCGATGGTTCCAGAATAAGGCGCAAGCACTGTCGACTTCACCAATTTCAGTTCATTGCCTTTTACCGATGCATCGATGCGCAACAAGTTCGCCTGCAATACGCGTTGCTCACTGGTGAGAGAATCAATCTCCGCTTCGGCACTGAAGCCTTTCGCTTTCAATGAACGTTGACGTTTAAGGTTCGCTGCCACCAAACTCAATTGAGCTTTGACTTCTTCAGCCTGCGCTTTCAGTTGGCTAGACTCGGTTTCCAAAAGTTGGGTATCCAATCGGATCAATGGCTGACCCGTTGTGACTGTGTCACCGACATCTACCAGAATCTCATTGACCTTACCCGCCAATTCAAAACCCAAATTCGCCTGCTGCCCGGCCTTTACCACACCGACATATTCACGCTGTACCGCATACGATGGAGAGCGTTCCAAAGCGACAGTTTCTACTGTTAAGACTGTCGACGCTGCACTACTCGATTCCACTGCAGCATTATCTGCATCGGATGCTGTCTCGGCTTGTGTATTTTCGCCACATCCAACAAGAAAAGCCGACAACGCCACTGCCACTGCGCTTCCCTTCATCAATTTATACATACGTACTGTTCCTATGCGGTACTCAATTATGTTCTTTTTTTAGACTAACCAAATCAAACTAGACTGTCTAGTTTGATTATGTTAAAAATAAGTTTCATGGTTAGTGTTTGATAAAACCATCACAAAAAGCATAATGCTTAGCGCCAAATGAGACACCTATAGCGGAGTATCAATAGGCACTAAGCAAAGAGACAAGCTAGGTAACGACCCAACACCAAGTAACGAGAAGCAAGCACGTGACAAAAATCATCAAGAGTGAACAGAAGAGATCGCAGATCTTAACCGCAGCCAGCCAACTTTTCTCTGAACATGGCTTCAAGATCAATATGGATCAAATAGCCAAAGCAGCGAACGTTTCCAAGCAAACGGTCTACTCTCACTTTAAAAACAAAGACGAGCTTTTCGAAACCTGCATGCAAACTAAGTGTGCCGAGCGCGAACTCAGCCCTTCTGCTTTTGATATGAATGCCACTTTGGAAGACGAATTGGTGAAGTTTGGTGTGAAGTTTCAAGATTTGTTACTTGATGAGCAGTCCAGACAGACCTTT
This sequence comes from Vibrio sp. 10N.222.55.C7, assembly GCF_041473335.1. NCBI lineage: Bacteria > Pseudomonadati > Pseudomonadota > Gammaproteobacteria > Vibrionales > Vibrionaceae > Vibrio > Vibrio sp. 10N.222.55.C7. The sequence goes on along the minus strand of NZ_JBFRSC010000050.1, from coordinate 12,467 downwards.
CAAAATGCTGTGAGCCAATCCAACACGCACCCAGAGATCGCCTCTATCTATTTAGAAACTGGGCCTCAGAAAACCACCAAATTACTTGCTGATTATTTGCAGTCGAAAATAGACTCTGGTGATCTCACACTGTCGACATCAAGCTCACCAGTCATTGCAGCACGCCAACTGTTGCTGATGTTTCACGGCAAATCGGCGTATTGGTCATTCTTCGGTCACGATAGCGGAGAATCCGAAGAAGAAAGGCTTCACTACACTCGCGAATGTGTCGCGCTATTCTTGAACGGCAACCAGCCTCGTTAATTGTAGCTCTATCTTTGAATAAAAAAGGCACAGAGAAATTCATCCTCTGTGCCTTATCAATCATCAGTCACTCTCAGCAATAACAGCGATCGGTTTATTGGGTATGTTCCACAACGATCAGCTCATCGGTATTGAAGCCACGCTCTTTCGACATGGCTTTAAACTTCTCCATCACTTCTGGTGCGACTTCAGGCGTTCTTGCGAGTAGCCATAAGTAATCAGTGTCGGGCCCAGAAACAAACGCGTATTGGTAGCCCTCTTTGTCTAATTCAAACACGACATAAGCGCCGTAGAAAGGGCCAAAGAAAGACACTTTCAAATAGCCTTGTTCAGAGCCCTCAACGAAGTACGCTTTTCCTTCCGCTTCGTTCCACTCACCTTCTTCCGCCGAATAACCACGGTTAATCACCTTCACGCCGCCATCATCACGAAGGCTGTATTCAGCGCTGATGTTGTCTAAGCCACGCTCAAACGAGTGATCCAAACGAGCCACTTCGTACCATTTCCCTAGGTATCGTTCCAACTCAAACTGTTGAACAGGCTTTACCGTTTCGGGCATGCCAACACAACCACCCAATAAGATCACGCTAAGCAGCAATAATATTTTTTTCATCCTAACCTCGACTTGTTTTTATTAGTAATGCGAGTAAGTCTCTTGAAAACATAAACTTACATCCTTGGTAATACGTTAAATCCATTTTTATAGCTCACTTAACTGTAATTTATTCAGAACCTTATGTGAATTGTTTAGTCTGCGAATGGATTCGCAATCCTTTATTGACGAGCTGTATTCCCACAACCACCTCAAAAGGCACTGGAATTACATTCAAACAAGAGAGCAACCAAGGACACTTTATTATTAAAAATTCACGATATGATTCTCGCCACTCGCTTTCTATACTTACTAAACCGTGGAACATGGAAGACATAATAATGAATAACAAGCTCACTCTGCCACGTACTGCATGGATAGCATTACTCACAAGCTTATCGGCCGTAGCGCCGGTGCTTGCACAAGCCAACACCGTTGTCCAAGCGCAAACAGCAGTTCAAACACAAACACCAGTTCAAGCGCAAACATCTGTTCATAACCAAAGTGCTGACCAGATCTTTATCAATGCTGATATATACGGGCATCGTGAGTCGGACTCGATCGTTACCCACAAAGGCAAGATCATCTTCATTGGTAACCAATCACAGGCGCAAACTTTTCAAGGGCAAAGCACTGATGTCATTGATTTAGACAATGCCTTTGTCCTTCCGGGATTTATTGATAACCATAACCATGTGTTTGAAGCCGCCTCAGAGCTGGGTGGCAATTGTGAACTCGACTCTGAAGCAACGTTAGAAGAGCAAATCCCCTACTTAGAAGCGTGTAAGATCAATGCTGATACCGATGGCAGAGGTTGGCTTATGGGCTATGGTTTTTCTTTGGAAGCGACGCTCGATAGCGACTCTGACTACACGCCACTAGAGATCATCGACAGTGTCTTCCCTAATCGCCCCGTGGTGCTTATGGAGCAGACTTCACACTCGATGTGGGTCAACTCAAAAGCACTAAAAATCGCTCGAATCAGCCAACAATCTCCAGACCCACAAGGCGGTGTTTATTTAAAAGACCAAGACAGCAGCAAGCTCAATGGCATCTTGCTAGACAATGCTGGCGATCAAGTGATGGAGATGGCTTGGAATAGCCAAAGTGAACTGTTTGAGCAAAGCTACCAAGGCTTAATGTTCGGGCTTGAGGAAGCGGCAACCCACGGCATCACCACCATTGGCGACGGTCGCATGTATTGGAAACGAGGTTGGTATGACGTTTGGCTAGAGGCCGAGCAAAATCAAGACTTAACGGCGCGAGTATCGCTACGCCCTTGGGTGTACCCATCGATGGTGATGTCTTCTCAATTAGAAGTCTTTGAGAAAATGCATTCCGACGATAAAAGCCATCTGTTACTTGTCGATCAGGTGAAAATGTACAGTGATGGCATCTTTATCAATGGCACCGCCAAAACACTCGCGCCCTACTTAGATACTTATCTACCCCAGTCTCCTAATGGCTTGAACTATATTCCGCCAGAACAAATGAAAGAATGGTTAACTGCGCTCGAGAAAATCGGCTTTAGCGCCCACATTCATGCGATTGGTGATGGAGCGGTTCGTGAATCTCTTGATGCGATAGAAAGTATTCGCAAACAAGGTTCAACCAAACCCTACACCCTAACCCATGTCGAATTAATCAATGATGAAGATGTGCCACGCTTTCGCCAGTTAGATGTAACTGCAGATTTCCAAGTTGGCCCTGATTACGTTGCAAGGCATCAACACCAATGGGCTGAAGCTTTCCTAGGTGCTCGCCGTGCTAAAGCCATGATGAACCTCGATGCAATACTCAAGACCGACGCGAATATCACCTTAAGCAGTGACTGGAACGTACACGACATCAACCCTTTAGTCGGCATCGCGAACAGCTTAATCATGGGCCAAACCGGCCTAACCGATATCTACACAGCCATCGACGCTTACACGCTCAATGCCGCCAAAAGTCTTGGAATTGAAGATGTAACAGGTTCTATTGAGGTAGGCAAATCCGCTGACTTCGCCATTCTCGACCGCGACATCACCACAGTATCAGCAAGACAAATCGCTAAGACTCAAGTGTTGATGACGGTGTTACGCGGGGATGTGGTTTACGAAAAATAAAGCCAATTCGCGTATCGAATTGGTTATCGCAACTCAAACGAAAACGAGCCAGCTTATTCAGCTGGCTCGTCTGTTATTCACATTTGTATTTTAGTTCTATTACGCGTTGGTCTCTTTAAGCGCTTTCACATTTGAATCTTGCTTGTCATCAAGAGCAAAGTAGATTTTCGACACAATCACTTCAGCAATTAGAATCGTAAATACCACAGCAAAGAAAGCAACAACACCGTTCCAAGGACCTGTAAAGCTCACCTTGTCACCGAACAATAAGTTAATCGCTTCTAGCATGACAAACTTCGAGCCCACCAAGATAATGTAAGTGGTAATCGCTCGGTAAACCTTAGGTGCAGTACCCGGCTTGCTTTTAAAGTGCTCAGCAATCTTATGTTCTAAGCCAATAGAAAGCTTCAATAGTAGCTGAAGCAACAATGCCGCTATCAAAGAGATAGTGAAAGACTCGATATTCACAAAGTCCCAGTACTCATCAAAGAAGTTAAGAACCACTAGGTCCACCAGCACAGCTAACGTGTAACCTACGAATAGACGTTGTGGTGTATTGAATCCGTAAACTTTGTCTGAATTAGTCATGTTGTCTCTCTTTAATTTGATAAGTAGCCTCGATTTGAAATACATCTTAGCGTTCGAATCAGAACAAAACTTACCATTTGGTGACATCATCCCCTTTCCATTCAAAATTGTTAATCTTTATTGGTTGATCATTTTCTGTACCAATAATTCTCTTTCCTCTATACAGCAAAACTCAAAAATATAGAAAAGTGCGAAAAGATAAGTCTCGTCACTGCTTGTCACCAAATGGCAATTTTAAAAATACTGCACCGCCTATGATGGCTCCATCAGCGACACACACTCATTTCCAAAAGGTGCAGACTATGAAAAAGCTAATCACTAACGCGAACGTATTTAACGGTGTTGATAACAACCTAATCGAGAACGTATCTATTCTTATTGAAGACAACTTGATCACTCAAATTGGTGAGGTTGACGCTACGTTAGCCGATGAAATTATTGATGCTCAAGGTGGCACAGTAATGCCTGGCTTGATTGATGCCCACGTTCATATCACGCTATCTGCGCCTTTCAATGTGATTGATACTATGACACGTGAAGAAGTAGCGATTCGCTCAGCAAAGATTTCTGAAGAGATGCTGATGCGCGGCTTTACCACCATTCGTGACGTAGCAGGTAACACGCTTGGTCTTAAGAAAAGTATCGATAACGGCTACGCAACTGGCCCACGAATTCTCCCTTCAATGGCGGCAATTTCACAAACCAGCGGTCACTCAGATTACCGCCAAAACCAAGCACAAGAGCGTTTGGCTAATGGGCACGAAGACTCGCCAATGATGAAGCTTGGCGCAATGAAAGTGGCAGATGGCCGTTCAGAAGTATTGAAAGCGGTACGTGAACAACTGTTTATGGGCGCGTCACAAATCAAGATCATGGCTGGTGGCGGTGCATCATCAACTTTTGACCCGCTAGACACATTGCAATTTACGTCTGACGAGATGAAAGCTGCGGTACAAGCCGCTTCAGATTACGGTACTTATGTTGCTGCGCACATTCACACTTCCGATGCAATGCGCCGAGCGGCAGAAGCGGGCGTGATGTCTTTCGAACATGCGACCATCATGGACGACGATATTGCAGAGATCATTAAAGAGAAAGGCATTTGGGTGATTCCTTCTTACTTTACCTCTTCATTGATTGCAGAGCGTAAGATCCCGCTGCCAAATGAAGAGACATACCGCAAGACAGAACGCGTAGGCAAAGCGATGTTCAAGTCAGCAGAACTGATTAAGAAATACGACATCCAGAACATCGCTTTTGGCACTGACTGTGTGGGTGAGACCAACGTTCATGCGACACAATTGAATGAGCTTGGTGCGATTGAGCAAGTATTCGATACCATCACCGCACTTCGCATGGCGACATCAAACTGTGGACGCTTGTTCGAGATGTCGACCTATCAACACCCATACCAAGAAGGCAAGTTAGGTCAGATCGTTGAAGGCGCGTATGCCGACCTATTGATCATCGATGGCAACCCACTGGAAAGTGTTGCTTGTGTCGCTAACACAGAGACACAAAAATTGATCATGAAAGACGGTAAGGTGTACAAAAACACGCTTTAGTGTTCAATATACTCACTAAGTAATGAAACCTCTCAGGCAAGCAAGCGAACTTTATAGTCGTTTGCTTGCCTTTTTATTAAGCGCTGTTTTATTGCTACTATTAAACTCAGGTTATTGATTTATGGATAAATCGGGGTGGGATAAGGATGAAATTAGAATGAAGCTATTACTTACTGCACGCTTAATCAGCACAGTGCTATTACTCAGTTCACTGCTGTCAGGGTGCGGTAACTTTAGAAATCTATCTAATGAGATACAAGCCATCGACTCCATAACCAATCAATACATGGTTACCTTGAATCAACATGCCTCCGGTTCTGCCGTGGTGATTGAACAAATCAAAGACATTAACAAAGGCGAGGTTGATGGCTACGATGGCATCATAGACAGTGACAGTATTCACTTACATGTATCGAATAACATCCACTACCTACTTATCTTTGAAGATAAGAATCAAGACCTTACCCTACAAGCCGATGAAGCTTTCAGTGTAATCAACCTACGTGATCACCAAGACAGATCAACAATAGAAGTCTCACTAACGGTTAATGAGAGTGAAGCCCCAAGAGCGTTTGTTGATCGTTCACTATCTTCACTGTTAAAAATCGAATTGGATTTGATCGACATAGGCACAGTCGTGAGCTTGGAAGCTCCACCTTTTGACAGAAAAAATGGCAAACTCGGCATGTGGCAGCCGCTGACCTTTTTGCTCGAAGATAACGCTGGGCTCTACTTTCTGTCAGAGTTCGACCCAAACAAAATCCCGATCTTGTTTGTGCATGGCATCAACGCCACTGCGTTAGATTTTGCCCCACTGATTGAAAAAGTCGACCAATCTAAATATCAGATCTGGGTCTTTAACTATCCTTCAGGCTTGTCTCTGGCTTTGAACTCCAAAGGCCTGAATAACCTCATGCACACGGTGTTAACGGAATACAAAATCCAACAATTACATGTTGTGGCACATAGTATGGGCGGGCTTGTCGCCACCAACAGTCTTCGCCAGTGCCGTATTGGGCAGCTATGCGATTTTGTAAGCAGCGTAGCCACCATATCTTCGCCGTTTGGTGGTGTCGAGTCTGCTAAACAAGGGGTCGAGTACTCTCCCGTAGTAATGCCTGCATGGGTTGATTTAAATCCAGACGGGAAATTTATCGCTGACTTATTAATTGACAGCAGTAAGATTCACATTCCCCACTTTTTAGCCTTTGGTTATAACTCGGGCGACCTATTTAATACCAACAGCAACGATGGTGTGATCAATTTATCAAGCCAATTGTCGCGCCCAGCCCAACTCCACGCGTCACAAATCCTCGGCTACAACGAAACCCATTTGAGCATCTTAGATAACGATGACCTTTTTGAAGACCTGTCCGAGTTTTGGTTAAGAGCTGAAGAAGCACATTGATTTATGATTCGGTGCACTAGGCGGCGTAGGTAAATCAGATATTAAAATTGGAACGCTTAGGCATTCCAATCTTTTGGGTGAAGCGTAATGTTTTTCTGAATTGAGAGCATTGATATCCTGTGCGTTCGGGCTGATTTCGAACACCCACCCCCTCTAACTCCCCCTCCAATTAAGTTTATCCCCCCTCTAGATTGACGACCGAGGGGGAGAACCTTCTTTAGCGCTGAATGTGTAACTGCACATGTAACGATCTGTATTCAGTTCCTCCCCTTTCTACGAACCACAATGGATTGTAGATACTGATTAAGGGGAGGCTAGGAGGGGATTTTTAGTAGGACTAACACGGATTTGCCCCATTGTGTGTTTCGATCCCACTAAGCGCTACCGACTAACATGACTTTTTCAAAAATAAAACTAATACAAAAAGTCAATTGCTATATACCAGATTGGCTCAACTCATTAGTTGAAATTCACTAAACTTAGCAAAATTAGGTGTGTTTGAACTACCACTAAAGGTATAAAGCATAAGTCCTTTTGCTTGGCCGTTTAATGTCTTCGCAGAGCCAATGACTTGCCAAGAGCGTTTTTGATTACATTCCAAGAACGCAGTGATAGTACCATCATTTTTTTCTATCTTAACTGAGGCTGTCGTGCCTTCAAATGTGCTAAGTTGTTTGATCTCTGGTTGACCATTTTGCTCTACAACAAACACAATGGAAGGCTCGCCCATGAACATTTCTTTACTAATTTTGATGTAGTTATCGTTGTCCCAGTAAATGCCTAGGCCAGCTTGTTCAAATGGCAAGGTTGGCTCTAAGGTGATGGTTACTTCTGCGCTATAATTGGGTTGAGATACTGGGTAGATGAAAATGTTATCCACGTCACTTGAACCCGCGCCAAAAATATTGCCCTCTTGCACTTGCATCGACAACAGCCCGTTATCAAATGACCAATGGCTTGGGTTCTCATTTTGAATGTACCAGTCGTTTAAATTCTTCATTTCGGACTCCTTGGGTTTAGATCATGCGTTGGCGAAGGCTATAAAAAATATCTTCAAGGTCGCCAAGTTTTTGCTGCTCTATGCGCTTTATCTGTTGCTGCACCGTGTCATACATGAGCTTATTGTTCATGTCATTCAGTGTCGCATAGTGGTGGGTACGACGACCTAAAATAAAGTTATTTTGATCGTTTTCGTTCATCAACATGAAGTGATCAATGGTACGTAAAAACGCCTCTTTATCATGCGGAAATTGTCCATTGAGTTCCGTCAGCAAATTTATCCCATGATAATTACCGTAATTGCTTTTGATGCCATCTAATTGGCTGATCAATTGAAATTGTTCTTCCAACATCTCACGCTCTGAAAGTGGCGTAAACTGGCCGTTTTGAACCATATCATCCAACTCAGTACCAGGTTTTAGCGCTAGCGATAATATTCGGATCTCCTCAGGATCAATCTGGTTTAATAGCTGGGCAGTCTGTGCGATATGGTGCTCGGACAACGCCTTCCCACCTAAGCCAAGAATGATGAATGTCATCATTTTCATACCCGCCTGCTTCGCGTACTCGGCTGATTTCAAAATTGACTTAGGGGTGATCCCTTTTTTCATCAACTTGAGTACCTCAAGCGAGCCCGACTCCATACCGCAATACAGCATGTTTAACCCTGCATCGCAGATAGCCCTCATCTCGGCTGGAGACTTTTTAGTCATGGTTTGAGCTCTGCCATATGAGCTAATTTGTGTGAGCTCCGGGAACGCCTCTTTTAGTGTATTGAGCACATCCAGTAAATCGTCCGTTTCCATTGCAAAGGAATCACCATCTTGCAAAAAACAGCTCTCAAACTGTCGGTTTTTATAGAAGGCTCGTGCCGCCCAGATATCACGTTTGATCTCTTCGACAGGACGAATAGAGAACTCCATCCCTTCAAACAGAGTACAGAACTTACATTTATTCCACGGGCAGCCTTGTGTTGTCCGTATCAGCAAACTGTCTGCTTCAGAGGGTGGGCGTATTGGACCTTGTTGAAATTGTATCTGTGTCATGGCTTATCTATCCATCAATGAAATCAATAAGCGCATGCTACGTAATTTAAAGCACAGTAAAAACTGGGGCTAGTTTGATTTATTATCAAATTAAAATAGACAATCCATTATCAATCTATTTTTGATAATAAATCAAATGGGAGGTTGTTTATGGATGTGAATGCGTGTCGTACTATACATCCAACCCAACAAGGCAGCGAAGGCATCGTTTGATAAGCTGCATAACGTTATGATGAGGAATACCCTATGAGCAAGTTAACTATCGTTGCAAACATCGTTGCTAATGAAGACAAAATTGAACTAGTAAAAGCAGAACTGCTAAAACTAATCGACATCACACGCGCTGAAGAAGGCTGCATTAACTACGACCTTCACCAAGATAACGAGAACCCAGCACACTTCATGTTCTACGAGAACTGGACTTCACGTGAACTTTGGCAGACACACATGGCAAACACGCACCTAGCCGAGTACATGGTAGCAACAGAAGGCTCAGTGGCAAGCTTCACGCTAAACGAAATGACGCAAATCGCATAAATAGTTTTTGATTCTGTAGTGTTTGGAAGGAAGGTCATCATGACCTTCTTTTTTTGCCTGTCGATGTAGTGAAAATAATGATTATTGATATCTGGTTCTATCTAGCTGCGATACCTGCTGTGTTCTTTTATGGGATGGGAAAAGGTGGTGTTGGAGGGATTTTGGGTATGCTCTCGGTGCCATTAATGGCAATGAGTGTTTCGCCTGTCCAAGCCGCTGCTATTCTATTGCCACTTTTATGTGGAATGGATCTAATGGCGCTGTTTTATCATCGTAAAAATTGCAATTATGCCGAACTCAAAGTCATGATGCCTTTTGCTGTGTTAGGGGTTATGCCCGCTTCTTACTTCATGGGCAGCCTTCCGACACACATTGTTGAACTAATGATTGGTGGATTGGCGCTGACTTTTTTGGGGCAAAAATTATTGTTGAAGCAATCAGGTTCACCTAACCGAATCAAAGGCTACGCATTAAACCTATTATCAGGTTTTTCGAGTACGATAGCTCATGCAGGGGGACCGCCAGCAAGCATGTATTTGCTACCCAAGAAACTGCCTAAAGAGCAACTTATCGGCACCAGCGTTGTGTTTTTCGCTGGGCTTAATTTTGTTAAGTTAGTCCCATACAGTTATATGGGACAACTCGATACACAAAACTTGATGACATCACTCGTGCTTGTACCTATTGCATTTATAGGGGTGAGAACCGGTGTTTGGTTGGTTAACATCATCTCTCAAGAGCTGATTTACAAAATCAGCTACAGCGTATTATTCATTACGGCTATAAAAATGTTGTACTCCGGAGTCGCTACGTTATAAGCCATCGTCAGTATCTTATAGCGCTCTTTTTTCTGCTAATTGCTCAAGTATCACGTTCGTTCTCTCTCTAAATAAATCTCTTAACAGCCGAACCGTTGGTGTGATGGACTGACGGCTCGGACAAACCAACCAGAGTTCAGTCGGCGTTGGTTTGTACTCCTTCATAATACTAACCACTCGACCTGCTAAAAGGTCATCAGACATATCAAGGCACGATTTGATTGCCACACCTTTACCTGCAACACACCAACGCCTCACCAGATCCCCATCATTCGAAGCTCGATTGCCTTTCAGTTTTACCTTATGAGTCGTACCCTCATGACTGAATAACCACTCATTTTGTAACACATCGTGCAATTGATAAAACAACGCATTGTGCTCAAGCAGATCGTTCGGCTGTGTGGGGGCTGGATTTTCCGCTAAATAGCTAGGGCTTGCACACAGCACTCTCTGTACATCACAGATTTTAAAGCCATACATATTGGCATCGGTTGGTGAGCCATAGCGCACAGCCATGTCGACAGAATCACGGTAGAAATCAATATTGCTATCGCTAATACTTGAACGCAGTGAGACATTCGGGTATTGCAATAAAAACTCATCTAACCAAGGAGTAATAAGGTTACGCCCCAAATCAGACGATAGCGCGATACGAATTTCACCATCAATAATGCCCAAGTCTTCATGCATATTCATTTTGGCCTGCTCAAGCATCTTTAGCGCCTCTTGACACTGAGGTAAATAACGCTCCCCAGCAGAGGACAATCGCAAGTGACGGGTTGTACGGACAAAAAGCTCCGCGCCCAATGATGCCTCAACGCGCTTTACCGCTGCACTCGCTGTGGCGGTACGCATATCTAAACTGGTTGCCGCTGCGGTGATGCTGCGAAACTCCGCGACTTTTAAAATAACCTGTAAATCTTCTAAGAGCATGATGAGACCTTTACCAGAAAAAGGGACAGCAGTATTTGCTGCGTTTCTACTATTTATAAAGCAGTCTTGACGACAGAACAATCTGCATTCAAATTATTTTTGATAATAATTCAAATTAAAACCTGTTTTTCATTGTTAATAACTCGCCTATCATAACTTCATTCAAACAACCCCGGATAAACACAAGACCTAGCGCATAACGTTTATGATTATCAATTTATTTTTGATAATATTTAAAAAATAATTAGATAATCAATGACAATTCTTTGTCTACACTGATTGGTATTGCCAGTGCTCACGGCAATCTCCAGCAATAAGGTATTGTTTTTTTAGGGTTATTATTGTTGTTAACAAGTAGAGAGATAAAGGAAATAAAGATGACTAAATTGACTATTGTTGCAAATATTGTTGCGAACGAAGATAAAGTTGAACTGGTTAAAGCAGAGCTATTAAAGTTGATTGATATCACGCGTGCTGAAGAAGGCTGCATTAACTACGACCTTCATCAAGATAACGAAAACCCAGCACATTTTATGTTTTATGAGAACTGGGTATCTCGTGAACTGTGGCAAGTTCATATGGGTAATACTCACCTTGCAGAATATATGGTAGCAACAGAAGGTGCTGTAGCAAGCTTTGTCGTGAACGAAATGACACAGGTTGGATGATATGACGCACCAAATAATTAAAGATCTGGAGCAACGTTATACTGCTAAACGATACGATGCGACTAAGCGTATTCCGCAAGAAGACTTAAGTGTGATTTATCAGGCTATTCGTCTATCAGCGTCTTCAATTAACTCTCAACCATGGAAGTTCATAATAATTGAAAGCAATGAAGCCAAAGAACGAATGAACAAAACTTTCAAGAACAAACACCAGTTTAATCAGCCACACATTAATGCAGCATCACATATTATTTTATTTGCTCACAATACTCGCTATACGCGTGCAGACTATGAAAAAGTTGTCGATAAAAGCATTAAAGACGGTAGATTAGATCCTGCAAATCGTGAACAAGCATTTGGTGGGTTTGCATTTGCCGAGTTAAACACGAGTGAATCAGGTGATACAACTGCATGGACAAAAGCCCAAACCTACCTTGCATTAGGTAATACTCTACATACTTTAGCACGATTAAATATCGATTCCACAACGATGGAAGGTGTTGATTCAGATCTAATTGGTGAAGAGTTTGAAGAGGAACTTGGTGGCTATCAATGCGACGTTGCTTTGGCGATGGGCTATCATCATAAAGATGAAGATTACAATGCAAATTTACCAAAGTCGCGCTTAGACCTTGATACTGTTTTGACGGTTTTGTGAACCTAATGACCTATCCTGAAATGGACTGACACTTGTCAATTTTAACGCTTGATGTCGTTTATCGAGCGTTATTTGAAGAAGTATGTGGTCTAAGTTTATTGTTGTGGGTAGGTGAATTGAGCCATTACATTAGCGACTTTGCAATACCCTAAATAATCCGTTAAACGCTAATTTACCAATCTATATAGCTCACTTATGTCCAAATCCCATTTAGACGCCCAATAATTAAAAAAGGTTCATCGCG
>NZ_JBFRSC010000049.1:0-109387 GCF_041473335.1 Vibrio sp. 10N.222.55.C7 | reverse complement strand
GAAAGCCGCGATGAACCTAATAAAAGCCCTTCCCCAAAAGCATATTCATACTTTTTTTACACTAAAGTTTGTATACTGCACAAAATCATCCTCAACTCTATGAAGCAATGAACTACTTAAGTACTTTTTTCAAAGGCATGGCTATGGGCGCAGCAGACGTTGTTCCTGGCGTGTCGGGCGGAACCATCGCATTCATCACTGGTATCTACGATACGCTGCTAGAAAGCATTCGCAGAATTAACCCTAGCGTACTTGGCTTATGGAAACGCGAAGGCTTCAAAGCCGCGTTTAATCACATCAATGGTTTCTTCCTAATTTCACTGTTCGCGGGCGTATTCACGAGCATTGCGACATTCGCAAAATTGATTTCTTGGTTATTAGTCACCCACCCTGTTCCACTGTGGTCTTTCTTCTTCGGCCTGATCTTGGTCTCGGTTTTCCATATTCTTAAGCAAGTAGAGAAACGCGATATGATTCGCTTCGTGTTTTTGCTGCTTGGCGTTGCTTTCGCTTATAGCATTACCGTGCTTAAACCGCTGCAAATGGAACCAACCAGCATCAACGTATTGATTGCGGGTGCGATTGCTATCTGCGCGATGATTTTACCCGGTATTTCAGGCAGCTTTATTCTGCTCCTGATTGGCATGTATGGCCCCGTGCTTGGCGCCGTTAAATCATTTCAAGTCGATGTACTTGCGCTATTCCTTGCGGGCTGTGTGATCGGACTGCTGACTTTCTCACATGTACTGTCTTGGCTATTGCGTTCATTCCGCGACTTCACATTGGTATTCTTAACCGGTTTGATGATCGGTACGCTGCCTAAGATCTGGCCTTGGAAAGAGACCATCAGCTGGCGCACAAACTCAAAAGGTGAACAAGTTCCTCTGATTCAAGAAAACCTATCACCGTTTGATTTTGAAGCGGTAACCTCTCAGCCTTCTCAGTTGGTCATGGCGATTGTGATGATGTTTGCTGCGATTGCATTGGTTTTAGGCCTGGAGAAGTTCGCAGAGCGTAACGCTGACTAATCATTCAACGTATTTCTGGAACATGTTCAAAATGGATAGAACTTAGAAATACTAAGCTCACATATCTATTAAACAGACAAAAGCGAAGCCAATGGCTTCGCTTTTTTAGTTCTACCATACGCACAAAATTGCTTTTTGATACAAGCACGTATTGAGGGGTGTGATAACATCGCCGCTCTTATAAAATTAAATGAGAACACGACATGCACTCTGCATTAAAGGTTGCTGCGCTCGGTATTGCGCTGGTCGCTGGCTTTTATGGACCACAGGCAGTCGAGCAATTTAAATCGGTAGTAGAGAGCCACTCTCCTGACGTCAACTTAGATGACTACTGCATGCTTTCAACAACATGGTGTGAGCAAGACAGCGTTGCTATGACCCTTGAGCATGAAACAGCTCAACCTCTAGTCCCAACAAAAATCAAAGTGGTGTGGGAAGGCGCGGCCTCTGAAACCTTGATGCTATCGCTGACCGGTTTAGAGATGGAAATGGGCTCAGCACGTTTCCAATTAAAAAATACTGGTAACAACATCTATGAAGGTGATGTCATTTTACCCGTGTGTACCATGGATCACATGACTTGGCTTGGTGAGCTCACCGATGGTGTTGAAACCGTAAAACCTGCAATAAGGATGGCAAGATGAGTAGAAATTGGTCGTTAGCATTGGTTGTCGCTTTTGTACTTGGCTTTGGTGTCAAAAGCTATCTTGATGGGCAAAACGAAGTTCAAGAACAACACGCTGCAAAACAAGAGTTCTCCGCAACGACTCTTTTCGGCAAAGACAACCAACCAACGGAAATCTTTGACCAAACCGATGACAGAATTCGTATCGTTTACTTCGGTTTCACACGCTGCCCAGATGTGTGCCCCACTTCTTTGGCTATGTTGGCCGGAGCACTTAACCAAGTCTCTGATGAAGCAAAAGCCAAGATTCGCCCGATGTTTGTCTCTCTCGACCCTGAGCGTGATGCAGCAGAAGCCTCATACGAATACGCACAATACTTCCACCCAATGATGGAAGGATTAAGTGGTCCTTTGGATGTGACAACCACGCTTGCACACAACTACGGTGTTATTTTCAGAAAGGCCAAGCTGGAAGGTTCAGAGTTGGAATACACCCTTGACCACAGCTCATATTTTTATTTTTTAAAGCCCGACGGTACCTTGATTACCAAAGTGCCGCATACGTTAACGCCAGCACCAATTGTTGAGGCTATCAACAAGCTGACGCAGTAAAACGTAAAAACAAAGAACTTAACTAATAAAGTTCGAACAAAAAGTCAGGTCCCAGACCAAAAACATAAAAATTAAGGACAACAACATGAAGTTAAAAGCACTTGCTCTAGCGGGCTTATTGCTAACCCCTTTTGCTCAGGCTAGTAGCGATATTATGGTTCATGACGCGTACGCTCGTGCAACCCCGCCTTCAGCAGTGAACAGCGCGGTGTTCACGACTCTGATAAACCACAGCGATAAAGATCGCGCTATTGTTTCTGCAACAACACCTGCAGCAGGTAAAGTAGAACTTCATGATGTAATCATTGATGGCGATGTTATGAAAATGCGCCAAGTTCAAGAAATCACCATCCCTGCAAACGGTGAAGCGGTACTTAAACCTGGTAGCCTACACATCATGTTGTTCGACCTAAAAAGTAGCCTAAAAGAAGGTGAGCAAATCGAGATGATACTGACCTTTGCCAATGGTGAAACACAGACCTTCGACGCACCAGTGAAGAAAGTGATGAGCGGCATGAAAAAGATGAACCACGACCATCATTAATCGTATTCACAATTGATAAAATAATTTAAGCCACAATGACTTCTCGCCATCGTGGCTTTTTGTTAAACTGAGCGCGCTTTTTATTCAAAGCCTGAACACATTAATAAACCAAGGAGAATAGAAGATGATTGTAATGAAAACACTAAAACTGGCAGTAAAAGTAACGCGTTAATTTGTTTGGTTAATCAAACTTTAATCTCGAACTACCAACATTAAGCCATCAGCTGGCTACCGCACACTTTTACCCGGTTTACTGTTGATCGTAAGTGATCAATATCTGCATGCCTGTAAAGCATGACTCAAATCCGGGGTCCTATCGATTTTGAATTCGACCCAAGCTCAAACATTTTTGACGTCTCGACGCTTTTTGAACTGACCAACGCTTTTCGATCTCATCGACAACCTGAGATCTTACAAGACGTTAATGCTCTCATAAGACTTTAATGCACTGATAAGACTTTAATGCTCTCACAAGAAAAGAAAGCTCGCACGTCTGGGTAAATAGACATGAATTCACAAAACGCATTTTCTCATCCAATGTCACTTCAACAACTTGGATGGCAACCTGTATTCCAACAACAACTGACACTCGAAGACTATGATCACTCCGTCATTGCTCGTATCGTCGCACATCACCGCAATGGCTATACATTAGCGTCAGAGCAAGGTGAAATTGTTCTACCCATCCACCAAAACCAACCGGCAATGACCGTTGGCGACTGGGTAATATTGAACTCTGAACTGCAATTCGATCGCTTACTAGAACGCCAATCGCTCTTTAGCCGAAAAGCTGCGGGCAGTCGTGTGGCTGAACAATATATTTCAGCCAATATCGACACAGTGTTTATCGTGGTTTCATTGAACAACGACTTTAATCTGAGTCGCATTGAACGCTACCTGGCACTCGCAAATGAAGCACAAGTTGAAGCGGTTATCGTCCTGACGAAGAAAGACTTGTGTGACGACTACGAAGACAAAGTACAACAGGTACAAAGCTTAGACCCGATGCTGATGATCGAAGCGGTCAACAGCCTAGATCAAGACTCAACCCAAGTACTTTCACCTTGGTGTAAAATCGGCAAGACCGTCGCGCTAATGGGCTCTTCTGGTGTGGGTAAGTCGACTTTGGTTAACTCATTGCTAGGTGAAGCATCGCAGGCAACTGGTGGTATTCGTGAAGACGACAGTAAAGGTCGTCATACAACCACATCACGATCACTCCACTTGCTCGCATCAGGTGGCTTGCTTCTCGACACTCCAGGAATGCGAGAGCTACAACTTGCAGACTGCGCTGAAGGCGTGAGTGAAACTTTTTCAGACGTCGAAGAGTTAGCAATGCACTGCCGCTTCTCTGATTGTCATCATGAATCAGAGCCGGGATGCAAGATAAGGGCTGCCATTGAGAGTGGTGAACTGTCTGAAAGACGATTTACTAACTATCAAAAGCTACTGAGAGAGCAAGCAAGAAACGGCGCTTCTCTTGCAGAGCAACGCGCTAACAATAAGCAGCTTTCCAAAATGTACCGAAACGTACAGTCAGAAAGCCGCAATATTAAGAAAGGCTCAGCTTAAGCAGTTGGATATTGACGGTAATCTGAGTTAATCGCTCAACGCTGAGCTGAAACACCGAGCCCCACGTGTCAATCGCGTGGGGCTTTATCTACAAATTCCCTTCCTCATCAACAAGGGATATTAAGATATCGTCTGCTTCCGAAAGTAAAAATTCACCATTTATAATAGTTGGAATTTTTCTTAGCGAGTTAATCATCACGTTAATGTTTCTCTTTATCAAGTTCAATATAATTCCCCCTTGAACAATAAAGTTAAAATACGATTAATCGCGTCACTTTTACTACCAGATTGACTGAATATAACGAACATAAAGTATCGATTACCGGACAAGTATAATCACCTTCAGAAGAAAATTTCATTTCAAACCACCTTCCAAGGAGATAGAAAATGCTTCGTCTAACCACCATATTATTAACGCTTCCTCTAGCTGCCTGCTCTACAATAAATACTGACTTCGAAAAGCAAACCGACTTCTCAATGTATAAAACCTATGATTTCAGCTCGCCCGGGACTGCGAAAGAAGAGAAGAACAAAATACCGATTAGTATCGACTCAATCAGGATTGAAAGTGCGATCATTAAAGAAATGAGGCGCACAGGGGTTTCATTTGTAGAGGACGGAGGCGACCTATACGTCCGCTACCAACTTCAGCAAGCATCTGAACTTGTGTCTTCCGGCTCGTCATTTGGTATTGGCTATGGTTGGAACAATTTCCGTGGGGGAATGTCCACTCCACAAAATTATCACCAACAGACGTACGGACAATTGGTTGTAGAACTGATCGATGATAAAACCAACATCGTTGTATGGACCGCGAATTCAAGCCGGAAATTGACTCGCTCAATGAGTTCTAAGGAACGTGAAGAGCTGATTTACGAGGAGATCGCTGAAATGTTTCAACAGTACCCTTCGTACAAATGATTTTAAAACTTCTAGGTGATAACTTCTTCAAATATTGGCCATTGAGTGTACAGATAGAGGAAGCCTAGGCATTCAAGGAAGAAGGCACCAAAGCTGCATCATATTGTTATATACCCTCAACCTTAAAGCTAACGCTGTAACTCACGTCCGAGTGACGAGTTTCACTCCAATCACGTTAGGATCTCCATTTTCGTCTATATATAGCGAGACGTTTAAGGGCATGCCTAACGTACTCAAATGCTCTTTATGTACCAGGCTCGACTCTAAAACAGGATCGTGAAACATAATTGTTAGCGAGGGCAAAAAGCGGCTATTCAGCTTGATTGGCAAACCTAGAATATTCAAACGCGATAGCATTTAACAACTGAGGTAAGTCTTTAATATTGTGTTTATTAATTTCGATATAATCATCAACGAAGTGGTCTTTTTCTTCGGCTACCTTATTGATAGAACAACCTAATAATAGAATACAACTTAGCGCTAAAAGGGTTAGCTTCTGCATTTACCATGCCTTGATTAGTTTTAGATAAGGGATGAGGATAGAAGTGGTAAAAAGCTCGAAAGGCGCTCAATAAATCGACATTCACTTTTATTGAGCATGAACCTTCTCGTAGTTCCATTTCAATCATATTTACTCAGTCATTTAACTGTTATTGCGTCTTATCAATCCAATATTTCACCATTACCGAAAACTCTTGATACCTATCTTGATAACAAAAATGACCACTGCCTTTGAATACTGTTAACTCAGCATTCGACATACGTTTAGCTAAACGTTCTCCATTATCGACGTAAAGAATTGCATCGTTTTCTCCCCAAAATATCTGAGTGGGTAACTCTATTTTATCGAGCAATGGATCAACCGTTGCTAGACTTTTTGGGTAGTCTTTAAACCATTGCATGACGGCAGGAATTCGATTGCGATAAGAAGCAATATAGTCGGAAATCTCTTCTTGATTGGGGCGATAGTTCGTATAGCAAACCTTGATACAGCCTTGAACTAAAGAGCCAGCCCCTGTCACTTTAAAAACAGTGCGCCAAAACGATGAGTCGACCATTTTTCGGATGGCGCTTGCATTTGACGAAGGATTAATTGCTGGACCATCGCCTATCAATAAACTTTTGACATCATTGTCATATGTGCCCACGTAGTAAACGATCGCGGGCATACCAACGTCAGGCCCCAATAAATGTGGTTCTTGAATATCCAAATGATTTAAGAATTCTTTTAAAAAGTCGCCTTGAGCCTTGAAAGACATGTATTCAATCCCGCCCGCACTGCCGCCGAACCCAGGCATATCGTAAGCATATAGGTTGTAGTGTTCAGCCAACCCACTCCAGATAGGGGCATACGCAAGAATGCTTTGAGGAAAAGGGGAAAGCATCACAAGAGTCGGTTTACCAATCGCTTCAGAATGTGCGTATCGAATATCGACACCATTTATCTTGGTTCGCTTTATTGGCATGGATGGTGTCGTTTCAAATGTTGGGAACATTGGATAGTCGTTTTTTCTTCGCAACTGCTCCAAGCTTTTATATTCAGAAGTCAATAACATCAGTGCCGATGCGTTAATACGATCAAACACGCTAATTTTTTCTATCTTAGGAGTATGTGTCATTAATTAATCTCTATTTAATTCTCTGAAGTTAAAAGACGCTGAAACCATGATTAAAAATTTCCATCCAATTTATTTATGGTTCTCAAAAATAGTATTGGGGTTTACTCAACTCAGTATTTACAGCTATCAATAATTGTAGTTAACACCATTATTACTAATATTATCGCCACTACTTTACCGATATATTTGATGTTAACTAACATCGTTGGGGTCTGTTAAAACTCGTTAAATTACGTCATTTATGCTATGTTTATGACCTAATTCACAGAGGTTTGGATGGATCAATGACTATCAACACAACTTACTTTATAAGGGTAAATAGCCTGATGAATTTGTATTACAACGTATGTAAGCAATATTATTCAGATCCAATCTCCCCACAGACAATTCCCCAATCCGCGTTTAATCACACAATGAACCTGTTGCCCATTTCTGAGGTATTTCAGCTTTATGAAGAACTCGAATGCTATACAAAAAATCCAAACTTTATGCTCGAGGCTGTGCGCCATTTCCGGGTCGAAGACTTGGGCGGATTAGGCCAATGGATGTTCTCTGGTCATGACTTAATGTCGACGATAAGAAAGGTAAATTACGGCATGGGGTGTATTCAATCCGGTGCTTTTTGGGTTGCTGCACCTGCGGGGTCTATCATCAAGTGGACTTACAACAATCAGTATGACGCAGAACACTTAGACGTTCATGACAGTATTAGAGTCGCTGTTTTGATGTCAAAAATATTGAAAAAATACCTTGGGGCAGACTTTGCTCCGATGCGCGTACTACTTTCAGGAGAGCGTGCGGATGAGAAACTATATCAAGATTATTTTGGCTGTGATGTCGCGTGGAATCATCATCAAACAGAGATCTGGTTTCATTCCAGCTTACGCTTGGCAAACCTGGCTGATAATCAAGATACCAAGCAAACCTTTTCGCTGAATTTTGAGGATTTGGACCGATGTTTAGACATGCCCGATCCTAGCGATGACACTAAGTTAGTTTATGAAGCCATCAACTACTCATGTCATTTTGGTTTACCGACACTCGAAAGAGTATCGAACCTGTTGGGCCTATCAATTCAGCAGTTTCAACGTAGATTCCATAAATATGGCCACAACTTTACCGAAATGTGTGGTTTTGTCTTAAGCAACAAAGCGGTCAAAATGCTAAGCCAATCAATACCAGTCGAAGAAGTTGCAAGCAGTTTAGGGTATAACCATCTCGATAGCTTTACGCATATGTTTAAGAAGCATCGAGGCATGACACCCAAGCAATATCTCAAATCATTGGAATAAAATAAAACATCCGCAGAGTGTCTCTACTTGCGGATGAGAAAGGTTGCATCACCTCGCTAGATGGCTTGGATACTGATCTCGACACGGCGATTGCAGGCTCTTCCGTCTTCGGTTGCATTGTCACAAATAGGGTAACGTTCACCAAGGCCGCTGGTACTGATTCGTCCACCTTTCACTTTTTGATTCACTAAGTAAGCTTTTACTGAATCAGCACGTTTCTCAGACAACTGCTGATTAGAAGCATCATTGCCAGTACTGTCGGTATAGCCTTTGATCTGCAAATACGAATCTGGGTACTCGACCAATATTCTCGCAACACCATTCAATGAATTGTATACCGTCGCTTCAAGTAGGTATTCACCAGAGCGAAAACCGATGCCGTTTTCCATCACCAACACTAACTCATTTTCACCAACACGCTTTACTTGAACGCCTGAATCTAGCAACTCCTGACGCAAAGCTTCCTCTTGTTTATCCAGTGAGTAGCCGACTCCCCCACCGATGAGACCGCCAGCCGTTGCCCCAATTAACGCTCTCTTTTTCCGTTCTTTTGAATTATCTCCAGACAGGAGACCAATCGCAGCACCAGACAAAGAACCAATCGCAGTCCCTTTTGTTGTGGAATTCGTTTCCATCTCACCAGTCGTTGCGTCCTGACGTTGAGTCGCCTGACAGCCCACCAAGCTCGTTAATAGCAACAGAGAGATAATAGGTTTAATGCATCTTTTTATTTCAGAAGATATGAATAGCATAAATATATTCCAGTTAAATTTAGACTTTCGATTAAATATTCACTGAATAGCAAACATATTAAAATTACAGACCACGACTGTGGCCCGTAATTTCATTAATAATCTTATTTTGAATAATTCGGAATTAAATAACCGAATTAACTCTGGTTCTAGACCTAGAAAGAGTAGAAGTAGTAGAGCTGCGACTTCATACGTAAAATGATTCCACGTATTACATCAAGAAACGCCATAAGCTCTGTTGGCTTTTCTCCGCTAATCCAAGCTAAACCAACCGAGCCGACTGGTACGCTATAGCCTTCAGGTTCAAAGACTTTCAACCTAACAAAGTGATGTTTGTTTTGTAGGTTCTTGCCTGTCGTAGAGCGAACATTCTGGTCAAAGCCAAGCAAGTTACTTTGCGCTTCGCCGGTTGCTTCAATAATACCTTCAACCTCTGCCGTGAATACTTTCCCTGGATAAACTGGCGTTGTAAATTCAGCCAATTGACCCGGTTTAACATTTCTAATCGCTTGATGATTCACTCTCATCAATACGTATTTCTCGTTGGTGTACATCTGCAATCGTGGAACTCTAGAAACAAGCTGACCTTCACGAAGAATAAAGTTAGTCACAAAGCCATCAGCGGGTGCATAAATCTTGGTGCTATCAAGATCCCATTTCGCTTTATTCACCTTCTGAATTGTTTCGTTAAAGTCTGACTGACGGGATTCAACCGAGAGTTCCGCTTTGGTTATTTGTAGCTTGGCTTTCTCTACATCAGATTTCTTTTTGCTCAGCTGTGACTCAAGCTTGGCCACAGTGTACACAGCAGAATCGGCGACCGTTTGCTGGTTATCAATCATGCTTTCAGTGATCGTATTACGCACGACTCGGTTTTGTTCAAGATAACGCTTCAACGTTCTTTTCTGTAAGTCTCTATTTGACTGAGCAGCTGAAAGCTCACTTTGTGTCATTTCAAAATCATGTAACGCTGCCTGATAGCTGGATTCAGCGATTTTTACTTCTTCAGCCGCAGTGCTAACCGCTACGTTTGCCGAGTCGCGCGAAATCTTCGCTTGTTCATAAGCAATTTGATAAGGCTCGTTTTCAATCTCATAGATTAACTGCCCTTTCTCAATGCGTTGGTTCGGGGTGATATAAATCTGATCGACCTTGCCCGAGACATTGGTTGAGGTTGGGCGAAGCTGAATGTGAGGAGACTGCACCACAGAGCCTCCCGACAAATCCATTGGTGTATAGTTAATTAATCCTACCCACACAAATAACAACCAACCACTCCCTCCTAGATAAGCGAATGCTTTAGTCCCTGTGTTCCAAGGCATGCCAACAAGTCTTAATAAATAGATGAACAAACACCAAACCGCTAAACCTTCTAACATTTAGACATCCTCTGATTGATTAACTTGAGCCGGAGAATTCCATAAATCACGCAGTCGGATAATGGCTTTTTCAAAATCTACAAACGCAATGATAATGGCGAGCACCCACACCCAGTGCCAAATGAAGCCAATCCAAGTGAGCGCGGTAATCAACCCTATCTGATGGTGGTCAGTCTTATGAGCCTTTTGAATAGGGATCTCGTGAAGCTTCCAAAAACCGAACAGGCCAGCCGCTATGGTGCTGATCAGCACGATAGCGGCTGCTATATGTAAAACGGTATCTGCAGAGGTCTCTACATAAGGGATACTGATTAAACTCATTGCTCATACTCTTGTAAATTAAGACCAACACAGGATATATGCCACCCACTTACAACGGCAATTTTAGATAAATTACGTCATATAAAACAACATGATGATATAAATCACCAGATAAGGTGTGCGATATATCAAAGTAGCAAGGTATTAAGTTCAGTAGCCTGACGCTATTAAGGAGAGCTGATGAGATTCACAGCTAACGCTGCTTAAGTAGGTGGGAATGCCGATAGAAAGATTAGATAACGACAAAACATGGCAAGTCATGCACCAACGTAGATTAAGCAAAGTAGGTGATGTCTATGATGTCTGTTGAAGTGGCTTTTTTACCTATACAAGTTTAGGCAGCTATTTCCGAACACAATGTTTTTATCAGTAATGGTTTACACACCATAAATACTAGAACATTAAGCCAATGGAACATTATTCAGCAGACTTATACCTCAACAAAAGCACAAAAATTTAACATTTAGCTCTAAAAACACCACGCAGCGCAAACAATCACCCTAAAAGTAAACTATTCCTAGACACCCTCTTAGATCCCGCTAATATGACCGCCCATTCCACTAGTGTATAGTTGGATTTGGTACAACTTTATAAAAAAATACATCACTATAATAAATTAACAATTGCAGGTATTTTATGCAAAATCACAACATGCTCGCCCGCATCGCTCGTGGAAATCTCGTTCTACAGATCCTTGCTGGTATTGTTTTCGGTGTCGTTCTCGCCATGGTTTCTCCTTCAGCAGCTCAAGATGCAGGCCTATTAGGTAGTCTGTTTGTTGGTGCTCTGAAAGCTGTTGCCCCAATTTTAGTATTCATTCTTGTTGCAGCTTCTATCGCAAACCAAAAGAAAGGTCAGCATACTCATATGCGTCCAATCATTGTGCTTTACCTGATTGGTACGTTCTCTGCAGCACTGACTGCTGTAGTACTGAGCTTCATGTTCCCAACCACTTTGACACTGGTTGCTGGCGCTGAAGGTGCTAACCCTCCTCAAGGTATTGCAGAAGTTCTTCATACGCTTCTATTCAAGCTTGTAGATAACCCAGTTAGCGCACTAATGAACGCGAACTACATCGGTATTCTTGCTTGGGCAATCGGTCTTGGTCTTGCACTGCACCACGCATCTGCAACAACCAAAGCGGTTTTCGAAGACCTTAGCCACAGTGTTTCACACATTGTTCGCTTCATTATTCGTCTTGCGCCATTCGGTATCTTCGGCCTTGTTTCGACGACATTCGCAACAACGGGCTTCGATGCACTAGCAAGCTACGGTCAACTGCTAGCGGTTCTACTAAGCTCAATGCTGATCATTGCTCTTGTCGTTAACCCACTGCTTGTCTTTGTAAAGACAAAACAGAACCCATACCCACTTGTACTGCAATGTATTCGTGAGTCTGGTGTAACGGCATTCTTCACTCGTTCAAGCGCTGCAAACATCCCAGTGAACATGAACCTTTGTAAGAAGCTAGAGCTAGATGAAGACACTTACTCTGTATCAATCCCTCTAGGCGCAACCATCAACATGGCGGGTGCTGCAATCACCATCACTGTGTTAACGCTTGCAGCTGTACACACAATGGGTATTGAGATTGATATCTTCACTGCGATTCTACTAAGCCTTGTTGCTGCAATTTCAGCATGTGGCGCATCAGGCGTTGCCGGTGGTTCACTGCTACTGATTCCTCTAGCTTGTGGCCTATTCGGTATCTCAAACGATGTAGCGATGCAGGTTGTAGCGGTTGGTTTCATCATTGGTGTGATTCAAGATTCTGCTGAAACAGCGCTTAACAGCTCAACTGACGTAGTGTTCACTGCGGCTGTATGTAAAGCTGAGCAAAACAAAGCTTAACAGCTCTTGGTATTAGGCTTTAGCTCTAAGCTCTAAGCTCTAAGCTCTAAAAGCAAATAGCACACAAATAAAAAGGGAAGCATTCGCTTCCCTTTTTTGTTGTCTTGGTTTTCTAGATTACGGTTAGAAGCTATATAGATTTATAGATTTATAGATTTATAGATTTATAGCTTCAGTCATTTTTGTCTAACTCATCAAAGCTAACCAACACGTTTTAGTGGTTGCTTTTCCAGCTTGGATCCACGGCTGCCTGACTGAAGTCTAGAGGGTCACTATTTGGGGTCGCTTGTCTCTCTGTTGATGCTTGCTCGGAATTAGGTTGTTGGCTGTAATCAACATTCGTATCTTGAGCACTCGCCGTTTGAGTATCTAGATGGCTCGCATCTACTTTTAATGCCTCACCTTCTTCATCAGACGCTTCTTTCACTTTCTTAGGGATCGGTATATTGCGCTTGTAGAGCTTATTGAGCGCTTTAATGATTGAATGCTTAGTGATCGCTTCTTGAGTCAACTTAGTCATGATCGGCTTAATCAGAGCTTGTAAGCCCACGACGGCATCGACACCCAGTTCACCACCAACTTTATCCCGCAAATGCTTCGCTTCTGAGTAGCCAAAATGAGCAGACAAAAATAGCCAGATATAAGCAATCGCGTTGCCGTGTTCACCATGGTCAATCCAAGCTTCGCCAGCTCTAAACATGGCTTCTGCACTGTTCTTTTCTGCGGCAGTTTCAAACCAGTACACCGCTTCGCCGTGATTCGGTTCAACACCAACACCGTTCAAATAACTCATACCCAGTTTGATCTTGCCGTCTAGGTTGTTTTTCTCTGCCGCTTTGCGATACCAATCAACAGAGCTTTCTGCAGAGTAGTCTGGATTTTCTTTGTCTAGGCACCAGTCACCCATGAATAGCATCGCTTCGGTATTACCACCAGCGGCAGACTCTTCAATATAGGTGTAGCCTTTGGGGATGTTCTTCACGGTCCCACGTCCATGAACCAGGGCTTTACCCATCTCAAATTTCGCCGACATATCGTTATCTAAGGCAGAGATCGCAAGCTGCCAAAAGTTGGCTTGTTCTCTCAAGATCAGATCTTCTTTGCGCTTCATACTTAAGCGAACAATGCCGTACATGCCGTTGACGTTATCCAAATGCGCCGCTTTATCGTACCAATATAACGCTTCCTTGATATTGTTACGTTCAGCCTCTTTCGCTAAATATAGAATCGACGGAACATGCCCAGTTTCGGCTTTGAAGTGACGCTCTTTTTGCTCTTGTATGCGCGCTTTTTCAATCGCTTTTCGATAAGCGACAGCACGAGCCTTACGTTCTTGCTCCAAGCGCTGCTTTCTTAGCGATAAAGAGATCAGCCACACGGCGACAAGTATTAACGAAAGAGCGGTCGCACCAATTGCGATTCCCATTGTACTCATAAAATATTTAACCTAACTCGGTTGATACCAGCCTCGGTGTCGAGGAGTTATCAACCTATAGTGAATGTTTCGAATTACAGGGAAAAGCGCCGTTATTAAAACGTTCCGCCCTAAAATGAACTCAGTTCAGTATCTCAGGAATACATAACGATAAAAAGTCTACTTAGACCTATCCGTATGCACTCCATAAATGATGTGATCTTGCTTCAATATAGATGTTAAATGAAGATCATCTTTCATCAGAAAAAACCTAAATGTCGGTGACAAAATTGATTGGTTTCCATCAGGAATTTCGCACAGTGATAGTTAAGTCAATTGCCCGTAAATGTAAGCCAGTTCCGCGACCGTTTTCGCAGAAAACTTCTTCATCAAACTCGCTCGGTGTACTTCCACGGTTCTCATTGCAATGCACAATTCATCGGCTATTTTCTGGTTACGCTTACCGTCGATAATTTGTTTGAGGATGTCTATCTCACGCTCGGTTAACGACGCGTACGCTTGGCGATACACATTCATGTGTAAGTGCTTTTCTGAAGCGTCCAAACCTTGCTTGATCGCCTCAGCTAACTCATTGCCTTTAACTGGCTTTTGGAAGAAATTCACCGCGCCGGCTTGTAAGGCTTCAACCGCCATTGGCACATCACCATGCCCCGTCAGGTAAATCACCGACAGTGGGCTCTGCGCTTTCACCATCAACTCATGAACTTGCTGCCCTCTCATCTCTGGCATGCGGCTGTCTAAAACCACACAACCCGGTGCACTCAAATCCACCGAGTCCAAAAAACTGGGGCCATCTTTAAAAGCTGACACAGTGAAATCATGCTCTTCTAATAGGAACACCAACGAGTCGCGCATCCATTCATCGTCATCAACCACATAGACCGGAAGCCTTTGATGAAATTCAGACATAACAAGATTCCTTATGAATCGTTTGAAAGAGAGAAAGGCAATGTCACCGCAACATGACATCCATGTGGGGTGAGTGACGTGATCGTCATTTGACCACTGTGATCTTCAATAACATCTTGGCAAATCGCGAGCCCAAGCCCCAAGCCATTTTCTTTGCTGCTCACAAAGGCTTGAGTCACTTCTTGTTCAGTGAAATCTAAACCGGTGCCGTTATCGATAATCGACAACATTATTTTATCCGGTTGATACTCGGTAATCACTTTAATTGTCGATGGTTCGTTGTTTTTGTTACCAATATCAGACGTAGCGC
The DNA here is from genome assembly GCF_041473335.1 of Vibrio sp. 10N.222.55.C7. Taxonomy (NCBI): domain Bacteria; kingdom Pseudomonadati; phylum Pseudomonadota; class Gammaproteobacteria; order Vibrionales; family Vibrionaceae; genus Vibrio; species Vibrio sp. 10N.222.55.C7. The sequence goes on along the minus strand of NZ_JBFRSC010000049.1, from coordinate 94,217 downwards.
TTTGTTCGCGATGCATCTGAGCATTACACGCATCAGTCGCATTGTTGATCAAATTTACAACCACCTGCTGCAATCCGACGGGGTCAACATGTAGCGTGATAGGTTTACCCACGACATAACGTTCAATGGTTATCTTGTGTTTCTGTAATCGAAATTGCAGTAGCTCGATGGTATCTGTAAGAAGAGCTTCTATATCAGTTTGAGATTTATCTGATGAGCGTTTTTTGATCATGTTTCTTAAGCGCTGGATGATCGCATCAGCACGGTCCACTTGCGACTGGATCTTCTCAAATACAGGCTCTATGTCAGTCAGCGGTTTGTTCTTCGAAATCCGCAGTAAACCACCTTCGCTATAATTCCGAATAGCTGCCAAAGGCTGATTAATCTCGTGTGCCAAGCTACTTCCCAGTTCACCAACTACCGCGATTCGTTGTGAGTGCTCTAGCTGTTCACTCTTACTTTTCAGCTTATAAAGCGTCGCTTCTAGTTGCTTTTTGCTGCGACTGAATTTGTATTCTAGCCAGAAGTGGTAAGCATTCAGAGACACGACAAGAATAAAGAACGCCCATGCCCACTGTTGATTGTACTTGAGCCAGATTAACGCTTCTTTCCACCAAGGTTGTTGCAGTGGATGCATGTCGAGTTGTTGATATAGCTTGTCGATCGCCAGCAAGCTTGTCGGTGACGTCCAACCCGATGCATTCGCTGCAATGGCCGGTGCGCTGCTCTTAGGCATCGCAAATAATACCTGACTCATCTGTTTGGCCAGTGCCGAAGAAGCCCGCTCTGTTTTGGCGAACGACCAGTTGGGGTACAACGGCGTAGACACTTGGCATCGGAATCCTTCTGGCGCTTGATTCTCGATAATTCGATATTGCCCCGCCACCAGCAAACCTTCACTGATCATGTTCTCAACTAAACAGCTTGGTACGACAGCCGCTTCAATGTGCCCTTCACGTAGTTGATACAAGCTGGCGTCGATCGGGAAACCTAAAAATTGGGTGTTAGAGAAAAAGTGGTTGGGATTAAGCCCTTGTTGCATCACTTGGTAACGCATAGTGAGGTAACCACCAAAAGCATTTTCAGATACTGCCGCAATCGGCTTTCCACTAAGTTGCTCAAACGAGATATACGGTGACATTCTTCTGACCACTAATGCAGAACCGATACTGCGCGTGCTGCTCACACCTTGATCGTCGTAATTGTGACTGGTCATGGTCGCCATCCAAGAGAGCGCGTATTGACGTCCTAATCGAACCGCCTGACCGGGGTTGGTGATAACAAAATCAACAGTGACATCTTTTACCGCTTCGGCCATCTCTTCCAAGTTGAAAGGCTTGAGAACAAAGTGTTTGCCGGGAATGCGCTCCGACAACCAATCCATCGTCGGCTGCCAACGCTGCTGCGCGGAAAGCTTGCCTCGAATAGCCAGCACACCGACCTCAATCACCTGTTCCGACTCAACAGTGTTTGATGTTGTAATCTCTTGCTCCGCTTGAGCGGCTAAACAGATTCCTGCAGTTAGACTCAACCAACAAAGGCTAACGATTGATATTAGGTTTCGGACTGTCACTAAAATCTCTTTCTCCACACTGATGGCATGTTCACACTCGAATAACGCATTGACGACACGTTAAATAGAGCCTTTAAACAAAGCATAACAGCTAGATTGGTAAAACCACATTTGTTCTAGATCAACTTTGATCTGGGTATGTGGAAATCCACAATACCTCGTGAACGGTCAAAAACTGACAATGAGCCTAACAGATCGAATACCCATTTATAGGTACCTCTATGGACTCATTGAAAAGACGGTTTCTCAGCCAATTCGGTAAAGTTTCCGCCGGCGCTGCGCTCATTCCCATTACCGGAATCAACACCGCAGTCGCCAGCACAGCCATTCGCAATAACAACCAGCCTGACCGCAAGGGCGAAGTAGGTAAACGCTACGCCATGGCGATTGATTTGCGTAAGTGCGTTGGCTGTCAGGCATGCACTGTTGGCTGCAGCGTTGAAAACCAAGCACCAATTGGCCAATTCAGAACCACCGTAAAACAGTATGAAGTCTCCCTTGATGATGGTTCGACTGCTCAACAAGACGTGAAATCTTTCATGTTACCTCGTCTCTGTAATCACTGTGACAACGCTCCCTGCATCAAGGTTTGTCCAGTTCAAGCGACCTTCCAACGCGAAGACGGTATTGTCATGGTCGACAACGAACGCTGCGTAGCCTGTGCTTACTGTGTTCAAGCTTGTCCTTACGATGCTCGTTTCATTAATAACGACACCCTTACCGCAGACAAATGCACCTTCTGTGCACACCGCCTTGAAGACGGCTTACTGCCTGCTTGTGTAGAAACCTGTGTCGGTGGCGCGCGTGTCATTGGCGACCTTAAAGATCCAAACAGCGAGATCAACCGTCTGCTCAATGAAAACCAAGACGACATCAAGGTGCTTAAACCAGAACAGAATACCAACCCACATGTTTTCTATATCGGCATGAACGAGCGGTTCGTTAGTCACATTGAAGGCCAACCTGCGATTTATGATCCTGCCGCCATTGATAACTCATCTTCTAGCAAACAAGGAGAGACAGCATGAATATCACCGAGGTGTTAGTTCCCGCTCAAGAGATTGCTTGGCTACCGTGGGCGGTTCAATATTTCTTCTATATTGGTTCAGCCTACGCGGCCGCTATTTTGTTCTTGATTGCACTGATCTTTAAAAACTCAACCAGTCACCAATTCCGTTCTGCCCTTGTGCTTGTGATGGCCATTGGCGCGATTGTTGGACCATTAGCATTAACCGGTGACTTGCACCAACCCGGACGTGCGTGGCACTTCTATGCTCATATTACGCCTTGGTCATGGATGTCATTGGGCTCTTTGTTTCTACCTTTATTTTCTGGTCTGGCTGTCACGACGGCTTGGGTTTACCTGCGTGACGACATCGCACAGCTTAAACAAAGTGAAAACCCATTTCTAAAACGTTTGTCTTGGCTGACGCTAGGTAAATGGCAAATATCATCAAAGCTGATGATTGCACTCGCTGCTGTGACGGCTATTTCGGGCCTAAGCATCGCGCTTTATACAGGCGCAGAGATTGCGATTTTGGCGAGCCGACCGCTTTGGCATCAACCGGCTTCTCCACTACTTTGGTTCACTACCGCATTCTTTGCTGCAACGGGTTTAACGCTGTTGATTTGGGCTCTTCTGCCTTCAAGCAAGCCAAGCTTAAAACCAACAGACCTCGCTCTCGTACAAAGAACCATTACCTTAACGGGCGGCCTTGCCATCATTCTCACGTCGATTTGGGCATCTAACCATGGTCACTTCAGCCTGTATGAGAATGACGCTTGGGGCATCAATTTAGGCATCATGACCACCAGCATTTTGCTGTGCATGATCTTGGTTCTACCACTGCAACGCCTATCGCAAAGTAAGCTAGGAATTATCTGTGTTGCGCTTGCGACCATAGTTTCTGCATGGGCGGTACGTTGGGTCACCATGATGGAAGTTCAAACCATTCCACGTTTCGATGTTGGCCCATTCCCTTATGAACTGCCGATGGGTAGCGCAGGATTACTCGGCATTGTTGGTATGTGTGGTCTTTGGTTAGCACTTGCGTTGTTCGCCTCTGAGATCGTGTCTACTGGTTCTGCACCAAAGACAACATCGAAGCCAAACCAAAATACACCTTCACCACTTAACCGCTCACATAGCTTGTAGTCTGAGGAATCATCATGGATAACAAACGTCGTCAATTTTTGAAAACAGGCCTTGCTGCCGGTGGTGCTGGAGCTTTTGCTGCAGGTTATGCGACAACCACAAAACACATGGTTCACGGTGCTATCGATGGCACCGCGGGTAAGAAAACCAACCACATCCATCACGGTAATTCGCTAGAGACGGAATACAGTGTCGATGAGCAAGGTAAGATCTCGTCGAATCCAAACCAACGCGTTGCACCATCAATGTGTTTTGGTTGCTGGACACTGTGTGGCTTGCGTGTACGTATCGATAATCGCAATGACGAGATCTTGCGCATCTCAGGTAATCCGTATCACCCACTATCAAGTGATCAGCAGATCCCGTTCAAAACACCGGTAAAAGACGCCTACATTGGCTTGTCTGGTGAGTCAGGCATCAATAACCGCTCGACAGCCTGTGCCCGTGGTAACGGCATGTTGGAGATTCAAAACAGCCCATACCGAATCACTCAACCGCTCAAACGTGTCGGTAAACGTGGTGAAGGCAAGTGGGAACCGATCAGCTACGAGCAACTAATCACTGAGATCACCGAAGGTGGTGACTTGTTCGGTGAAGGCGAAGTGGAAGGCTTACGATCGATTCGCGACATCGAAACACCACTTGATCCAAACAACCCTGAATACGGTCCTAAAGCCAACCAATTGTTGGTGACTAATGCCGGTAATGAAGGCCGTGACGACATCTTGAAGCGCTTTGCATTTAACAGCTACGGCACACGCAACTTTGGTCACCACGGTTCTTACTGTGGCTACGCGTTCCGCGCAGGTTCAGGTGCGATCATGAATGATCTAGACAAGTTCTCGCACTTAAAGCCTGACTTCAACAACGCAGAGTTCATTCTTTTCATCGGTATGTCTCCGGCTCAAGCGGGTAACCCGTTTAAGCGCCAAGCAAGACAACTGGCTGAGGCTCGTACCAACGGAAAACTGAGCTACACCATAGTGACTCCAAGTCTTCCTGCAGGATCTTCAAGCCTTGCAGCAGGCGATCGCAACAACTGGCTACCGATCAAACCGGGCACCGATTCAGCATTAGTACTGGGCATGATCCAATGGATCATCGAGAACCAACGCTACAATCACGACTTCTTGTCTCGTCCAAGCGCACAAGCGATGCAAAAAGCAGGCACCACGCATTGGTGTAATGCTTCACACCTTGTGATCAGTGACGAAGCACACCCACAAAACGGGCGTATGCTTCGCGCATCGGATGTCGGTTTGCTAGAAACAGGCGAACCGATGTCTGACGATGATGGATTTATCGCACTAGATGTGACAACGTCACTACTATCATCGCATATTCAGGTGAATGAAGCGGCTCTGTTCGTCGATCAAGACGTAGAAATCGATGGTCAAACCGTTCGTGTTAAGTCTTCTCTACAAAGATTGAAGGAAGAAGCCTTCAAATACGACCTTGCTTATTACAGTGAGCAGTGTGAAATCCCGCAAGACCAAATTATTGCACTAGCGAAACGCTTTACCAGCTATGGGACGAAAGCAGTCGTGGATACTCACGGTGGCAACATGCACACCAACGGCTTCTACAACTCGTTCTCTATTCTGATGCTGAACGCGCTGATTGGTAACATCAACGCGAAAGGCGGTGCGATGGCGAAAGCGGGCGGCTACCCTACTTCGGTGGCAGGTCCACGTTACGACTTTACCAAGTTCAAGGGTAAGACTAAGCCTCAAGGTGTGTTCTTATCTCGCAGCAAGTTCCCTTATCACAAAACCAGCGAATACAAGCGTCGCGTTGCTGCAGATGAATCACCTTACCCGACACGCGCGCCGTGGTACCCAATCTCAGCGCCGCTTTTAACCGAGCATTTATCAGCTGCGATTGATGGCTACCCTTACCGCGCAAAAGCGTGGATCAACCACATGGCGAATCCACTTTATGGCGTGCCAGGCTTAGATAACTTACTAGGCGAGAAGCTTAAAGATCCAAAGCAACTGGGTTTGATCGTCTCTATCGATGCCTTCATCAATGAAACAACAGCACTATCAGATTACCTTGTGCCAGACACAGTAACCTACGAGAGCTGGGGCATGGCAACACCGTGGCATGGCGTTGCGACTAAGGCGATTACTGCTCGTTGGCCGATAGTTGAGCCTAAAACCTCACGCACTCAAGACGGACGTGCCATCAACCTAGAGAACTTCTTTATTGATGTCGCGAAAACACTTGGCTTAGGTGGCTTTGGCGATAACGTAATTAAAGACAGCCAAGGTAACTGGCACGGCATCCATAGTGCGGAAGATTTCTACCTACGCTCTGCGGCTAATCTAGCGTTCGTTAAAGGCGGAGTGCCTAATGTCGATGCCGAAGATATCGTTTGGTCTGGTCTAGAGCGCCTAGTGCCTGTGATGAACAAAACGCTTAAGCCAGAAGAGATGCTCAAAGTGGCGTATATCTTTGCGCGTGGCGGTCGTTTTGAAGACGCCACCAATGCCTACACCAATGAAACCATGAAATACAAATGGACCAAACCTTTGGCTATCTGGAATGAAAAGCTGGGGACCTCTCGCAACACCATCACTGGCGAACAGTACATGGGTTGCCCGACATGGTATCCACAGAAGCTGGCAGACGGCACACCTTTAGCAGAGCAGTTCCCGACCAAAGATTGGCCATTTACTCTGACCAACTTTAAATCCAACATTCACAGTGCGGTCTCTAATTTGTCACCACGCTTGGAATCGATTAAAGGAGTAAACCCTGTTTACATCCACCCGCAAGACGCCTCTTCTGTGGGTATCAAAACCGGTGACGTGTTTGCTATTGAAACACCGAGCTCAACCACACATGCGTTGGCGATGGTGATTGATGGCATCAAACCGGGCACATTAGGCTTTGAACACGGCTTTGGTCATAAAGAACTCGGTGAGCGTGCGCACTGGATCGGTAATACACAACAACCGGTGAAGATGAAGTCGAACGATGGCGTTAACATTAATGATATAGGCTTGATCGACCCGACGAGAGAAGGCAAAGGCGTCATGTTGGATTGGGTTGTGGGGGCAGCAGCAAGGCAAGCGCTTCCGGCTAAGATCTACAAGGTCTAGCTTAAACTCAGCAAGCTATAACTTAATCACTCATTCAAAACACTTCCTTATCTGATTTGCAGATGAGAACACAACAGGGCAACTTCGTCATTCGAGGTTGCTCTGCTTTTTCGTCCCCTTGATCTAGAAAAGCAGGCTATTTGGATAAACGTCCAATCTACATAAAGTACCCAATCTAGATAAAGCATCCGCTCTAGATAGAGTAATCAACCCAAAGCCATTAGGTAATCTTCATTTCACCACAACTTTTTAAGCCCGCCTCTATAAAGCAGCTATGCTTATACAATCGGTGCCATAAAAGAGCCTTAACAAGCAGTTACACCGAGGCGAACATGGCAGTTCCCTTGCATTTCGTAAACAGCGATTAGATTGGCCTAACGGAATTCACATCAATACCATTATGGTGGTGAGGTTATTAATGTGAGACCTCCCTCAAATTCAAAGTGAATTAATGTGGAAATCCACAATAGCGCGAACAATCAATTATGTCGAAAATGCGTGCACTACAACCAATAGCGACGCCTCATGACTAAGCTGAAAATTAAAACTCAAACATTAACGCTTTGTATCGCAGCTCTGGGAAGCCTTTCTTTATCTGGTTTTGCACAAGCAGCGCCTAATCCAATGCCAGAAGCTGCAGAAACCTGTAGTGGCTGCCACCAAGCTGACGGTAAAGGCATGCCCAACATTGCCCCTATGCTAGCAGGGCTCAATGCTGACTACCTTGAACATCAACTGGTTCTGTTCTCAAGTGGTGAGCGTCAAAGCGCGATCATGAAGGGAATGGCTGACGGTGTATCTGATCCCGCTGTTCGTCGTGAGGTCGCAGAATACTTTGCATCACTACCTTCATACGAATTCAGCGATTTAGAACAACGCGGCTCACAAGCTGATATTGATAACCCCTACCGTAAGCTTGTATTCCAAGGCGATTGGGACAGAAACATTCCTGCTTGTGCAACCTGCCACGGCCCAAGTGGTATGGGCGTAGACAAATTCCCACGCCTAGCGAGCCAGCACGCCGACTACATTCAAACTCAGCTCAATGCTTGGAAAAACGGCACTCGTAAGGGTGATGATTTGAACATGATGGGCAACATCGCCGGTAAGTTAACTGACGATGAAATCAAAAACCTGTCTTACTACTTCGCATCTTTCCGATACTAAAGGGCTCGTATGAAAACATTACTTTTAATTACCGCAACCCTTGCCTCTGGAATCGCTTATGCCGAAGCAGAGTTGCCTGATCGTCAAACCGAACTGCCAGCAGTTGAGAAACCTCAAGATAACAAATATCTGGTGCCACGAGGCTTGGTTGATATCCCTGCCGGGGAATTTGGTGACAAAGTCAAACAGGGCTACTCGCTGTTTGTCGATTCTCAGCAGATGCGTGGGACGTTCGTAGGCAATGAACAAAACTGTGTAAACTGCCACATGCAAGCGGGCATGAAGGCAAATGCTGCACCTCTTTGGGGAGCGTACATGGCTTACCCGGCTTACCGTAAGAAAAACGACAAGGTGAACAGCTACGCGGAACGTATCCAAGGTTGTTTTACCTATTCAATGAATGGCTTACCACCAGCAGTAGGCTCAAAAGAGATGGTCGCACTTACGGCCTACTCATACTGGTTGGCGATGGGTGGCATCTTAGACAAGAACGGCATGCAAGATACACCCGTTCCTGAGATTAGCGATGCCGACTTACAAGTCGGTGGTAAAGCGGAAAGCTTCCCTCTCCCTGAAGAGCTGTTAAGCAAATACCCAATCGATGGCCGCAGTAAGTTGGCAGGGCGTGGCTATCCTAAGATTGATAATCCTGAACAAGAGCCATCGATAGCGCGTGGTGAAAAGGTTTACCAAACCAACTGCCAAACCTGTCATGGTCAAAATGGTGAAGGTATTAAAGGGGCTGACGGACGTTCATACTTTCCACCATTGTGGGGCGAAAACGCGTATAACTGGGGCGCGGGTATGCACCGGGTGAACACCGCTGCCTATTTCATCTATGAAAACATGCCGCTTGGAAAGAGCCAACAGCTTTCAATTCAGGATGCATGGGATGTGGCCGCTTTTGTGAACAGTCATGAACGCCCACAAGATCCACGATACAAGGGTGATGTTGCGGGCAATGCTAAGCGTTACCACAACCACCAAGGTTACTATGGTAAAGAAGTCGACGGTGATGTGATGGGTTCCAAAGCGTACCCAAGTGGCAAAGAAGCGATTCACAATCACTAGCTTCACTTAAAGAGGGACTCTTTTCGAGAAAAAGAGCCGTTCACACCAGCTATAGCTAAGCTTTACATTGTAAATCAGTATTCGCCGAAAGAATAAAAAGGAGCCAGATCGTGTGACGATCTAGCTCCTTTTTTGTGTTTAAACTTTTAGAAAGACAACTAACCTTGCTGCATTTTCTCCCAAATGGTAGGAGAGCCAATATAGTCTTGAACCGTAGTAATGAACTCTTTGACCAGTTTGGTCTGCTTACGGTGCGGATACACAGCGTAGATTGCGGTATCAATCGTAGAGATCGGATAATCCGGCAGTAAAGTGACCAAGCCGAGTTCTTTCATTGAGGCATACAGGTTTGATTGATCAAGGAAGCCATAACCTAGACCATCTTTCACACAAGACACCATGGTACGAACATCACTGACCTTATAGTTGCCACGAATCGTTAGGCTTTGGAAAGTGTTGCCATGCGGCTCTTCACTGATACGCAGATGATCGACCGTCATATCGCCATTGGTATAAATTACAGCGGGTAACGCGAGCAAATCTTGTGGCGTCTTCGGCTCACCATGCTGCTTCACAAAGTCGTTCGAGGCGACCAACATAAAGTTACTGTCAGCAATCTTCTTGGCAATCAAGTTCGATTCAACAAGCTTACTGAAGCGAAACGCGATATCAAACTGCCCAGCAATGATGTTGGCGATCTTATCGTCTAATGAAAGTACAATCTGAACATCAGGGTACTTTCTCATGAACTGAGTGATGATAGGTTGCAAGTATTGCTGACCAAAATAGATCGGTGAAGTAATTCGCAGCACGCCTTTGGGTTCTGATTGGTATGAATCAGCAATGCCTTGGATCTGATTGATAGTATCTTTCAGCACATAGGTTTGCGCGAGAATATCTTCCCCTGCCGACGTCAACGAGAACGAACGCGTAGAACGGTTGAGCAACTGAACACCTAAATCTTGCTCGAGTTTTTTTATCTGTTTAGAGAGTGATGAGTTGTCCATATCATGCAAGGTTGCCGCTTTGGTAAACGACCCTTGTTGAACCACATCTAAGAACAATAACAGCTGATTCGTATTTGGCACTGCGCCTCTCCTGAAATAAAACTCGACTAACGTTCATCTTTGGGTGTATCCATCACAACCATGGTCGTAATGGATTGAACCTGAGCACATTCCCCAAGCACATCGGCATGAAACTTCTTATAGCCCGGTAGATCTTTGGTTTCTACCCTTAGCAAGTACTCATTGGCACCAGTAATGTTGTGGCACTCCACCACCTCTTTTTCCATACTGACGTGCTGTTCAAACTCTAGCTGAGCCGCTTTGCTATGGCTCGACAAGCCAATCGAAACGTAAGCAATAAAACCAACGCCCATCAGGCCATTATCCAGAACCGCACGGTAACCTTGAATGATCCCTTTACGCTCGAGATCTTGTACGCGCCTTAAGGTCGCTGAAGCCGACAAACCAATCCGTTCTGAAAGCTCAATATTGGAGATTCTGCCGTCCAATTTAAGCTCTTGCAATATCCTTTCGTCAAATCTATCCATAAGTACTTATTATTGTGCATTTAGTGATAATAGAAGAAATAAAAGCACATAATTGCCTCACTTTCCACCTACTATGTTTCTCAACACGTGAAAGTCATGACCGGTCAGTCACTTCGTTCATTTTACTGCTGGAGAATCACAATGCCTTTAGAACAACTTAGCGCACTTGCCTTGTTTGCGTTTGTCTCGACCTTCACACCAGGTCCAAATAACATCATGCTCATGACATCAGGAGCAAATGTTGGCTTTGCCCGTACTATTCCGCACATGCTGGGCATTGCTCTGGGGTTTGCAGCCATGTTGCTACTGGTTGGCTTCGGCTTAATGGGAATTTTTAACGCCTATCCGGTCTCTCACCAAATCTTGAAATACCTGAGTCTTGCTTACCTCGTGTACCTTGCGATTAAGATAGCATTGAGCGGCAAAGCGAAAAGTACCGAGGCTTTTAAACCAATGACCTTCATCGGCGCTGCCAGTTTTCAGTGGGTGAACCCTAAAGGTTGGTCGATGGCTCTGACGGCGATTTCAGTTTATAGCAGTGGCAGTTCATGGTGGGAGCTTGCAATCATCGCAGGTATCTTCACGCTCGCCAACTTACCATCCGTGACATTCTGGACAGCGGCAGGTAAACAGCTGCAACACTGGCTAACAACACCAGTACGCATCAAAAGCTTCAACTATGGTATGGCCGGCTTGCTGCTCGCGTCGACAATTCCGATGCTCTAATCAAATAACGTCCTATATTGTGATGGTTAGTGCACGACTACTAGCCATCATTCTCGTTAAAGATATCCAATAATCTCGCTAAGCCAACGACCAAAAATTGCATGCCCGCTTGGGGTTAACGTCCACGCAAACGCCGCTACATTAATTACCACTGTCAGCCAATAGATGGATCTGAACGGCTGCTTCTGCGTTTTATGACGCAGCTTATCTTGAGCTATCAACGCCCCTAACCAGCCACCAGCAACAGAAAAAGTATGCAGGGTTTTCTCTGGCACACGCCAATTGCCATTGATCGCTGCTCGCTTGTCCTTCGCGTACACAAAAAACGTCACGAAACCGATAACCAAATACCACACCAACAGCGCTTTAGAACTTTCCGCAAACAACACAGACACCGCCACCAGAACCAAATAAGTGATAACGATTTGAATAGATGAAGACAACATGACTCCTTTTGAGCAACAGCTCACATACTGTAGCAATTACGCCCTGTAGATTTTGATAAGGATGAGTAAGGCATATTGTAATTCGGTTAGCCTGCAAAGAATAAACAAGCCCTTTCATCCCTACATAACATGATGGAAGTTAAAGGAATTATAAATATGTACAACCAAAAGTACGCCATCTACCAAGTTTTTACGCGTTTATTTGGCAATAAAAACACCCAACATGTTCCATGGGGCACAATCGAGCAAAATGGCGTCGGTAAGTTCAGTGATTTTACCGACAAAGCGCTGTCTGAAATCCGCAAACTCGGTATGACTCATATTTGGTATACCGGAGTGCCACATCATGCGCTCATCAATGACTACAAGCACCTTGGTATTTCAGACGATCACCCTAGCGTGGTAAAAGGCCGTGCGGGATCACCATATGCCGTCAAAGACTACTATTCCGTAAACCCAGATCTCGCAGACAACCCTGAATGCCGACTAGAGGAGTTCGAGGCACTAATCAAAAGAAGTCACGACAATGGTTTAAAAGTGATTATCGATATCGTACCGAATCACGTTGCGCGTCATTATAAAGGCTTAAACAACCCAGAAGGTGTCAGTGACTTCGGCGCTCAAGATGACACAACGCTGGAATACCACAAAGACAATAACTTCTACTACATTCCCAACAGCACCTTTGAATTGCCAGACATAGAGCCCGCCTTTACGCCGCTAGGTGGTGAACAGCATCCCAACCTAAACTCCCCGTTTATAGAGACGCCCGCCAAATGGACAGGTAACGGCTCACGTTTAGCCAAGCCTAGTTTCGATGATTGGTATGAAACGGTGAAAATCAATTATGGCATGCGACCAGACGGTTCAAAATACTTCCCTGAACTACCGAGTGACTATGCTCAACGCAATTACATGGATCATTTCCGTTTCTGGGAATCTGTTTATGTGCCTAACTCTTGGGCTAAATTCCGAGATATCGCCTTGTTTTGGTTGAATAAAGGTGTTGATGGGTTTCGCTACGATATGGCTGAGATGGTTCCAGTCGAATTTTGGAGCTACCTTAATTCATCTATAAAGATGAAAAACCAAGATGCCTTTTTAATGGCTGAGGTGTACCAACCGGACTTATATCGCGACTATATCCACTTAGGCAAAATGGACTACCTCTATGACAAAGTAGATCTGTACGACGGTCTAAAAGACATCATGCTAGGCAATACTTCCACGGCTATCATCCCCAAAATCCAACATCAAATGATGGATATTGAACATCACATGCTGCACTTCTTGGATAACCATGATGAACAACGCATCGCGTCTCCTGAATTTGTAGGTGACCCAAATATAGCGAAGCCTGCAATGCTAGTCAGCGCGTTATTGAGTAGTTCTCCAACCATGATCTACTTTGGGCAAGAAGTCGGCGAACCGGGCGCGGAGAATGCAGGCTTTGGACAGCCCTCACGAACTTCCATATTTGACTACATCGGAGTCCCACAACACCAAAAGTGGATGAACCACGGCGCATTCGATGGCGGGCTATTAGACGAAAACGAAAAGCAGCTGCGTCACTTCTATCAAAAGGTAATGAACTTTTCGCTAGAGCACTCATCGATAACAGGTGATTACCAAGACTTACACCAGTGCTGTAACTTAAGTGATTCAGTCTACGCATTTCTGCGCTCTGACCACCAAGAGCTAACCATTGTTGCAGCTAATTTCAGCCAACATACCACTGAAAATATTCACTTAAAGATTCCAAGTGATGTAATCCAAAAACTCAAATTAGTTGATGGTCGTTACATACTCAATGAATATATTGAAGGCATAGCGCAACAAGTGCTCGACATTGAGAACAGTGTTGGCAGTTTTAATATTGAATTGAAACCGCTGGCGTCTTTGGCTTGGGTACTAAAAACTGAATAAAAGAAGAAGGGAAACACCCGAAGTTAGCCAAAATCTATAATTGCTTCGGGTGTTAGGGGTCTATTGCTACTTTTTATTAACGGCTTTTACAAATACTTCTTGTGCGCCTTCAATATTAAGAGCTTTAGCTTCTTCTAACAAAGCTAATGCCTTCGGTATATCATTTTTAGCGACGGCTTGTTCAATCGAACTAAAATAGTAAGTTTTGGTATCACTATTTGCTTCAACTGGTTTTAGTTGACTTAGATTTTCTTCTTTGTTTTTTGAATTCAACCCGAAAAAAGAGCCTGATGTATACGGATGGATATCAACCAACAGCTCACCTGTTTTTACATGAGGCACGGGTATATCTTTTGCTTCTGGGAAATAATTCCCTCTAGCTTCTGCATCCAAGCGAGCTGGATGAATAATATCAGTTACTTTTTCTAGCTCGCTGTGGTCCGTATAAACCAATAGGTAAGCATTTTCTATATTACTTGGCGGGAAAAAAGAGAACTCTGAAATTAAGCGATTTCCTTGCCCTAAATGCGGCTTTTCATAGTTAAAGCTAGAAGCCGGAACTGTAAGTATTTCATGCCCTTCTCCATCAACAATCTTAGCTAGAGGAGAGAAAACACTCTCCTCAATATAGCTGGTCAATTCAACGCTCAGAGGTCCTTGATAAATTGGTAACTCAATTTTAATTGTTGGACTTTTTATATCATTCGTATCTAGGTTCTGAGTTGAATCAGAAATAATAATCTTTGTTGAACTAGGCAAGTTTAATTTTTGAGATTGCAGTTGTTCGATACTGCTAACAGTCATCATATCAGGCTGTGAAAAATCTACTACTTGGGTACTTTGACAGCCAGTTACCAATAAGCTGCATAGTAATGCGATACTATTAATCTTCATGAACACTCCAATCGAAATATGGAAAAGCCGACACTTACGCGTCGGCTATAAATTAATTTTCTAACTTAGGTTATACATTACCACCAAGCTTCGAATTGTGCGCCAATACTAACTTCAGAATCTTCACCAGAAAAAGCTGTACCTTCATGGTCTACGAAGTAAGAAGCAAACAAGCGAATCTCAGGACGAGCCCAGAAGCTTGAGCCAGCACCCCATGCTTGTGCAACTGTATATTTAGAAGCTGCATAGTCTACGTTATCTTTTTCTTCAGCGTAGTAACCAACTTCAAATATAGTTTTCATGTTGTTGTCCCATTTGTACTCAGGACGAACAACGATATTAGCTAAAGTGTGGTCAAACTTAGTTCCAGCCACTGTTGTTGTATCAACATATGCGCCAGTAGCAGAGTCGTAGTTATTCTTGAATGAGTCAGAAGTACCAACATCAGATGCTGATGCAAACATGATTTGGTGGCCAACTTCCCAGTTAGCCCCCATTCCAACTACACCCCAGTTGATAATACGGAAACCGTCTGCATCATTATTAGCACCAGAACGGTCGTAGTTATTACCACCACCTAAACCTGGCATTTGGGCTGCGTAAGAATTTGTACCATATTGGAATACAGTTTGGTTAAAGCCGTTATCTAAGCCTTGATGAACGATTGCAGAAAGTAATGCGCCATCGTCACCAACAGCATTTTGGTCTTTCTTCTCGTGAGCGAAGTTATACGCAGCTGCTAGTTCCAAACTCGCGTCACTCCAAAGATCGATCCCAGCATAGCGAACGTCTAAAATATATGCACTTACATCTTCAGATCCGTAGCCAGTTTGAGCCCAAACCTGACCAGGGTCTTGGTCTGGATTAACTTTGTCATTTCCAGCGACGTAACCATAAGTTGCCGCACCAGCTTGAGAGCCTTCATCAGTAATTAAAGCTGTCGATAGTTTACCACCACCTAAAGATAAATTTTCGACACCAACACCTGCACCACTTGAAGTATTCAAGTAGTAGAAATCCGTAATATGGACATCACGACGTTGGTAGTAGCGCTTACCAACCCACATAGTAGCGTCAGCATCAGACTTAATTAAGCCTTTTGCTTGAACATTGATCACACGAAGTGCAGAGTCACTTGCTTCCCAATCGTTATCACCATCGACTGCGTGTGCAATTAGAGAATCTAGATAAAAGCTCACACCATCTTCGTTGTATAGCTCTTGACCTAGGCCTACTTCGAAAAATGTATCATTCTCGTTACCCAAACGACCTAATTTACTTTTTTCGTAACCTAGGTTTTCCCCATCATTACCACTAAGACCAATACCAGAACGTACGTAGCCACTAAAATCAACAGCGAACGCAGAACCAGCAGCTAGCGAAGTTGCCACTGCAACAGCAATCAAACTTACTTTTTTCATTCTTAACTCCATTAAAGACGATTTATTTTAGGTTTTTATATTTTTGCTCTCTTGCGGCAACCAAAGGCAGTAATGGTAGTCGTAAGATAGAGAGGTTTAGGGTTTCCCCTGATTCGTTTCAACGGGGTCAATATTAAGAGGGGATGACAAGTTTGACTTCCTCCGCCCCTAAGTTAATTAAGGGGGACTAGAGGGGAGTAGAAAATATACAGAATGGCGTTTTAAAGAGGTAGATCACTTAATATAGGAGGAGTAGACAGCACACAGATCTAATTATTCAACATAAGTGAGATCTAGCTCAAATATATAATTTGAACTTCATCGATGAATTATTTTTTTTACCGTAATTAATCTGTGAAGTTGCTTGACCTTACTGTGACAAAGCCTTTTACTAATAGTTCACTGATGTTGATAAACGAACAAGAAATCAAGCAATGACTAGAACGCTCGCTCGCCCTTATCCGCTAGGCGCAACGCTAGGTAACACTGGCTGCAACTTCTCTATTTATTCTCCTGACTGTAAATCTCTTTCACTCGCTCTTTTTGACGAGAACGACGAATTCACCACTTATAAATTGGAAAATGAATACGCTGATATCAGATATGTCTTTATTGATGGTATTAAAGCGGGGCAAAAATACGGCTTCATTGCCGAAACGGACAATGGCCCTATCCTGCTTTCAGACCCGTATGCCAAAGCAATAAGCGAACCGCTCGATTACGTCACGCCATATACCAATGAAAAAAGCTTTGCTATGGCGAAATGTGTCGTTGTTGATGACACCTTCGATTGGCAAGATGTAGAAAAGCCACGCATTAGTCGCGAAGATACTGTTCTTTTTGAAACGCATGTAAAAGGTTTATCTCAACTGCACCCAGAAGTAGCAGCCAATACTAAAGGTCGTTACTTAGGGTTAGTGAGCCCTGAAATGCTTGTGTTCTACAAACAACAAAATATCAACTCGCTACAGCTTCTACCCGTTGCGGCATGTATGCATGAGCCTCACCTCTTGGACATGGATAAAGTGAACTATTGGGGTTACAACCCATATTTGTTCATGGTGCCAGACCCACGCTACGCAGAAAAAGACGCCGTTAATGAACTCAAAACCGCCATTCGTGAACTTCACCGCAATGGCATCGAAGTCATTCTAGACGTGGTGTACAACCACACGGCAGAAGGTGGCGAAGGTGGTACAACCTTCAACCTCAAAGCGCTAGATAGCCGCTACTACATTAAACATGGCTGCCATTACGCGAACTTTACTGGTTGTGGTAACACCGTTGATCTCACCCACCAACCAGCACTTAACTTAGTGATGGATACGCTTCGCTATTGGGTAAGTGAGTTCCAAGTCGACGGCTTCCGTTTTGATTTGGCTGCAACACTGGGGCGCGAGGGAGATAACTACAACCCTGAGGCTGCATTCTTTAAAGCTGTGGCTCAAGACCCTGTACTTAAAGAAACCAAGCTCATTGCAGAACCTTGGGACATCGGCCCGAATGGCTACCAAGTGGGTAATTTCCCGCTAGGTTGGAATGAGTGTAACGACAAACTAAGAGACATCACACGTAGCTTCTGGCGCGGTGATCAAGGCTATCTGAAAGAGTTTGCGACTCGCTTGATGGGTTCACGTGACATCTATAGCGCTGCGCACTGGCCGTATAAATTAACCGTCAACTACATCACTTACCATGACGGCTTCACCATGCAGGATCTTGTTTCTTACAAGCATAAGCACAACGAAGAGAATGGTGAGAACAACCGCGATGGACACGGTGACAACCGTTCTGAAAACTACGGTGTTGAAGGTGAAACCGAAAACCTGTTAGTTATCGCGACACGTGAAAAGCAGAAGCGTAACTTCATGGCGAGCCTGCTGTTTGCTTTTGGTATTCCTCATATTTTGACGGCCGATGTGTTATCTCATACTCAAAAAGGTAACAACAACGCTTACTGCCAAGATGGCGTGACCAGCTGGCTTAACTGGGAAGATTCAGAGCGAAAGACTTACTTCAAGACTTGGTTATCTGAAATGATCTCTGCTCGTCAGCAATACATGGTGCCGTTTATTAAGGCATTCAGTGGCGAAAAGCGTAACTCTAACCGCATCTTCTGGAGCCGTGTCGATGGCACACTTATGGAGCATGACGACTGGAACCGCTTAAGCTCTGTAGCTTTGCATTTAGGTATTGGCAAAGAGGGCGACGAGTTGATTTATCTTATCAACCAAACCAATGCACCAGCACGTTTCTCGTTACCGAATGATCGTGAACAAAACTGGGTAACCATCTGTGATACCAACTCGCGAAACGTCAAACCCGGTCATGCAGAAGGTGAAATGTTGTTGTCGCCAACTTCGATGGCAATTTTGCACTACTCGCCAGATCAGGCTGATTTGATTGAAGTAAAAGCTTAGTCAGCTTAATAAAACACCGAAAACCATAGAGGTCAGTTATATTTATAACTGGCTTTTTTGTTAGCTGAATATCACAAAAGTCATTTATCCATATGGAATTATTTGCATTGATGTGGTTAATGAAACTGTTTAGTATTGCCGTACTATAAAAATGAATCTATAACGTCTTTGGATATCATGGCTTTACCTAAAACATTAATTCGGCTTTTTAAACCATACATTATTTTATTAACTGGAGGGATGCTCTATCTTGCTGTGGCTCAGCTTGAAAAAGTAGAAACAGCAGCAACAGAACAGTCATCATCAAACATTCGTATCGCAAGCTCTACCATTCGTTCCAACATCGAAGCCACATTCGGCAAGCTCTATTTTTTAGAAACCAGTCTAGGCTTACCTAAAACGGCTCCAATAGGTGATAAAAAATTCAGAGAGTTGAGCGATAATATTCTAAAAAGAACGCCAAACTTCTCCGATATCGTTCGATACCAACCACAATCCCAACAATATATATCAAGTCGTGGATTACCTCTTTCCCATGAACAAATCGACTCCATAAAATGGAACTCAATAGACAGTGTGGTTGAAGATTTCTACATCTCTTCGATTTACCAGAAAGCAGATGGTCGTTGGGTATTCGCAGTTAAACACACCGCCGAAAGATTGAATGAAGAAATATGGACTGAGTTTGACCTTTTACACACCACACAAGGCTTAAGAGACTTAAAAACGCTTAATCACGGCTATGTGTTTGTCGTTGACCGAGCAACAGAACGACTGGTCTTTCACCCAGATCCAAAACGTATCGGATCTAAATCAGTCAGCTATCACGCGGGTATCAGCCACCAACTCTCACAAGGTGAAACCGTAGGTAAGCACGAATACTACTATCAAGATAACTTCAAAATATCGGTGTTTGACGCTGACAACAGCTTGAATTGGGTATTCATCGCAGGCACCGATCGCCATGATATCTTAACCAGCTCACACCAATTTATGCTAACTGGCTTGGTACTTGGTTCACTGCTTCTATTGTGGATTGGCGCAAACTATTTGGCTTATCGTTTGAACGTGTCCTTGTCACAACTGAATAAAGTCGATGACCTTGTAAGCTTTAAGCGAGGGTTAAAATCCATACTGGATAGCTTCACCTACCAAAAAGGCATTCAATTCTGTCTCTATCAGCCTGAGAACCACGCATTCAGTACCATCGACTATCACGGAAACAAATCAACGGTACATTGTGACAAAGCCCTTGCAGAGCGATTTATACCGGACACCATGGCTTACCGAAGCGGAAAGTACGCAGACCCATTAGCGTGTAAACTCAAAATACACCAACGCCATTACTGTATTCCTTTGCACTCTCGTAAGCAGTTGATCGCAGTGTTGTACGTAAACGCAAACTTACCGATCAGCCAGAGTATTCTGCGTATGATCAGAGATTACACGGAAGTCTCACTGTCCAACTTACTGCTTCAGCACCAGTTGAGTAGCAAGGACTTGATGACGCAATTAGACAACAAAAGTAGCTTTAATATTGCACTGGAAAACTACGCCAACCAGCCTGAAACCTATATAGCTCTACTCGATATCGATAATTTTGACCACGTGAACCGTGCTTATGGTGAAGCTGTGGGTGACAAGATGATCAAGCTGACAGCAGAAGCACTACGCTCGTACTTTCCGAAGCCTAAAGGACTATGCCTTGCTCGTATTGGAGGCAAAGAGTTCGCAGTATTATTTAAAGCAAACGACGGCAACGACGCCAAGTTCCAACTAGACCAGTGCCGAATTGGCGTAGCAGAGAAAACTATTGTGACGCCAGACATCAGCCTCTCTTTAGGCGTGAGTGTCGGTTTTTCACAAATAGAGGGAGAGCCAGATACAGCTCTAGCACTGGCGGAGCAAGCAAAGTTGATTGCTCAACAGCTTGGAAAAAATCGAGTTGAAGGCCACATCAGGGCTGTTGCAAAGGCTTCATAGGTTGTCCTAACAAGCTCACTTTATCCTTTACTTGGATACCGATGAAAACAAAGCACCTAGGATTCATACCCTAGATGCTTTTGTTTTTCTAGAAAGTCATTACAATGCGCCTTCGATAAGACAACACCCCTTTTCTAACGACGCGAACCTTATGAAGCTAAGTAACCGACTGCAAACTCTCCACTCCCTTGTCAGCAATGACTACCAGCATATTTGGGACTGTTGCTGTGATCATGGCTTTTTGGGTGTTCAACTGTTATCGGATAATAAAGCGCCTCAGATTCACTTTGTCGACATTGTCCCGTCTCTGATGAGTGAGCTTGAAGGCAAGCTAGCGCGCTACTTTCCGCAAGATAACAGAGCCGAACAAACGGTTAGCAGCCAATGGCAAGTCTACTGCATGGATGTCGCCGCTATCCCGCTTGAGAAACATACTGGCAAACACCTGGTGATTATTGCGGGCGTCGGTGGCGATCTTACTCAAAAGCTCGTCGATGATATTCATCGTCAACACCCAGACAAAGCGATCGATTTCTTGCTTTGTCCGGTGCATCAGCAATTCGAGTTGAGAAGCCATTTAAAGGCGATCCATTTTGGTCTTATTGATGAAGTGTTGATTGAAGAGAACCGTCGTTACTACGAGATTTTATTGGTGAGTAATAGTCGCGGTGATTCAGAAAAGAGCCAAACCGTTAGCGAGATATCAAACGTCGGTGACAAGATCTGGACACCAAGTTGTGATGAACAAGTGAAGGTATCACAGCAATACAAAGCCAAAACATTGCAGCACTACTTACGTATCCATCAAGGACAAGAGAAGCAAGGAAAACCTAGCCAAGTAAAGCATATTATTGAAGCTTACCAGGCGGTTAAGCCATAGTAAGTACTAACTTAATGGTTTGAATATCAAGAAAGTCAAATTAATAAAAAAGCCGATAGTTCAATGAGCTATCGGCTTTATTAATGCTATCGATTCAGTTTTAGCTTACTGTTCTTGTTTCTTATAAGCCACATCAGGCTCGTCAACTGTCTCTACCTCAGAAGGCTTATCAACCCCATAAACCGTATCAAGGTAGACGTCTTTCTCTTTCCACGTGCTGTTCAACCAATTGTGGAAGCGACGTTTAAAAGCCTTATCTTCAAAGTAATTACCGTTCACGTTCTCATCCATTGGATGCAATTTAATACGCACAACGACCTTAGTCATTTTGCCCTTCAGCATATCTTCAAACGGAGAGGTTTGGTTTTCAGGGTAAGCTAAGGTCACATCCACGATGCCATCCAAAATTGGGCCCATTGCAGATAAAGCAAATGCCACGCCCCCAGTTTTCGGCTTCAATAAGTGGCGATAAGGGGTCTTTGCTGACGCCAGTTTCTCGTGGTTTGCACGAGTCCCTTCAACAAAATTAACCAATGTTGTCGGTGCTAATTTGAACTTAGTACACGCTTTATTGATTGCATTAAAATCATCATTACGGCGTTCTGGGTTGCGTAATAGGAACTCACGAGAGTGGCGTCTCATGAATGGCATATCTAAGCCCCAGCAGGCCAAGCCAACAAATGGTACGTACAACAATTCATGTTTCAAGAAGTACTTCGTCATCGGCATTTTGTCTTTTAGGATTGAAGACAAAATCACAATATCTGCCCAGCTTAGGTGGTTAGACATCATCAAATACCACTGCTTGGTCGAAATACCTTCCCCCCCTTCCACTTGCCATTCGATATCGTTATTGGCGTTCAACATCCATAAATTAAGAGAAGCCCAACACCAGAATGTGAAGTTAGCTAAGCGAGTGCATGATTTTTGAACGACAGAAATTGGCAAAATAAGTTTGATTAGGGCAAACAGGCTCACAGCCAATGCGGTGAATGCAGTATTAATGGTCACGAACAATACGTTCAAGGCCATACGAAGATTATCAAGCATAAAACACAGTTATATTGAGAACGAAAGCCGCCATTATACGCATCTATAAATTATTCTCTTCAGTAATTGATTGAATATCCTAGGGGTCAAACCACTCAACCTATGTTAACGATGTTCAACCAGCTAAAGTCTATTAAAACGAAACCAAAACACATGCACGAGTCATTTGGACTCAAATAGTATATTGTCTTTTTGACAACATTCGACCCAATAATTAACCTTTAATCAGTATTGATAAGCATTCTCATTATTGGCGTGGTACATGCAACTCTAAAGTGTAAATAGTTGAGTATCCTTAATGAGATAACTTCTCTTCTTAAAGGTGGATGACATGACAGATATTCCTCATGGTTTAGTTACAGGCAAAGTCCTAAACAAAACAGAATGGACAGATCAATTGTTCTCACTCCAGGTTAGTGCACCTGTCTCTTCTTATCAGGCAGGTCAGTTCACGAAACTTGGCTTACTTAACAGTGAGGATGAGTTCGTAAGACGCGCCTATTCGATGGTGAACGCGCCAGAGCACGAACAAGGTCATCAACATCTGGAATTTTTGATTATTAAGGATCAGAACGGTCAGCTTTCACCTCAACTTCATGAGTTGAAGATGGGCGATGACATCTTTGTCGGCAAAGACCCAAGTGGCTTTATGACCTTAGATGAGATCCCAGAGATCGCCGACGATCTATGGATGCTTTCAACCGGAACCGCGGTAGGCCCATTTATCTCAATACTTGAGAGCATGCAGATACAGCAAACTGAGTTGGCTTCAGACAAAGCCTCTTCATTCAAGAATCTGGTTCTAGTGCATGCTGTAAGAACAGAGCAAGACCTGACTTATCGAGATCGTATCACTCAACTCGTTAATCACTTTCAAGGGAGACTTAAATATGTGCCAATTATTTCTAGAGAATCAGTTACCGGAACTTTGCGCGGACGAATCCCAAATTTGTTACTTGGAGGCGACCTCGAGCAAGCCGCGTCTGTCGCTTTCAATCAAACCCGCAGTTTTTTCTACCTTTGCGGCAATCCGCAAATGGTTCGTGACACAAGCGAAGCGCTAACTAGCTTAGGTTTCGAAAAGCACTTACGCAGAAAACCCGGTCAATTCAGCAGTGAGAACTACTGGTAAATAACAACCGCCACTCGTTAGACAGAAGCACAACTTTCAAAGAACAGTTAGAGAAGAGGTTTTATATGAGTCATTTACGTATTCCGTCACACTGGAAAATTCAACGTTCCACACCCGAAAGTAAGATTCATTCAATATTGATGAACTTATAAGCAAGCAACCTCGTAATGTGATTTTTAATGTTCAATAAGTGAAGACAAAAGATCAAATAACCATAGCAATTACAATGACTAATGGTGATAGACAAGAGAAAAAAACTCTAGCACACTGAACAGAGTTGTAGGGCATGTTGACCTATCGAGCTGATTTTTGCAGCCGTTTGTGGGTTATTTATACAAGGCAGAGAATTCGACGTGTAGCTCGCCTACATGAGAATTCGATAACGCTGTAGAAAGGAACCACAAACACTGCCCGAAGGGTTCGGCTAAAATCGTTTTACTCTTTGTTGAGAGGGTTTTGCTTAGAATGACTAGGCGGCAAACCTCTCGTCGCGATTAAAACGATTTTATCTCGAACAAAACTTAACCGCGAAAGGTCAACATGCCCTTGTTTTAATCCCGTTTCAGAGAATGAATTAGTGGGTTATTTATATTTTAGGTAAGAGAGGAAGCCATGCTCAACATTGCTTTTTTTAGCTCAAAATCATACGACGAAAAATCATTCGAACTGGCAAAAGGCGAACTCAACGCTGAGTTTCATTTTCACGATTTTCGACTCACCACAACAACAGCAAAAATGGCGCACGACAACGAAGTGGTTTGTGCGTTTGTAAACGATGACCTATCGCGAGACGTGTTAGAGATTCTTGCTCAAGGCCGCACCAAGTTAATCGCGATGCGCTGTGCGGGCTTTGACAAGGTCGACCTAGACGCAGCCAAAGAGTTTGGTCTGCAAGTGGTTCGCGTTCCGGCTTACTCACCAGAATCGGTAGCAGAACACACGGTTGGCATGATGATGTGTTTGAACCGTAAACTACACAAGGCATACCAACGCACTCGTGATGCGAACTTCTCTCTTGAGGGGTTAGTTGGCTTTAACTTCCACGGTAAAACGGTCGGTGTGATTGGCTCGGGTAAGATTGGCCTAGCGACGATGCGAATTCTGAAGGGTTTAGGCATGAATATCCTATGCTATGACCCATATCCAAACCCGTTAGCTGTTGAGTTAGGCGCTAAATACGTTGAACTCGACGAACTTTACCAAGAGTCTGATGTGATTTCTCTACACTGCCCAATGAGTAAAGAGAACTACCACCTATTAGATGCGACTGCGTTTGAGAAGATGAAAGACGGCGTGATGATTGTCAACACCAGCCGTGGTGAACTACTGGATTCCACAGCTGCTATCGAAGCGCTTAAACAGAGTAAGATTGGCGCACTTGGTCTTGATGTGTATGACAACGAGAAAGAGCTGTTCTTCCAAGACAAATCAAATGACGTGATTGTCGATGATGTGTTCCGCCGTCTATCTGCTTGTCACAACGTGCTGTTCACAGGTCACCAAGCTTTCTTAACCAAAGATGCTCTGTTCAATATCGCGAACACAACACTCACCAGTGTTGATGCTTTCTTTGCTGGCAACACCAGCGGCAACGAACTCGTTTAATAACAGATTGAGTTAACAGCAGGCTGAGTTAAAAACAAACTAGGTCTACAGATACAAAGCCACGCTATTCTGAAGTGAACAGCGTGGCTTCGTCGTTTATTCAGTATTCTAAAACCGTTCCTAGACGCAGAAATGACAATCTTCAGTGTCTAAACCATAAACGCCTTTTCTAATAGCAAGGTGCTCTTCACCGGCTTTGACGCCCATCTCGTAACCTGTATTAAGAGTACTTTGATCCATAGTTAAACGCTTAACCGCGAAGGCTTCAGGTGGCGCTATCACTTTAATAGTCGCATCTTTGGGTGGGTTACGAATGAACTCCAGAGACTGGTTGTAGTTTTCAGCACGTACCGCCATCGACTCAGCAATATTCGGGAATTTCTTTAATAGTTTCTTCAGCATCCATTGGTGCTTTTGAGGCTTCATTCGGTAGCTCAATGGGTGAGACAGAATCACGGTAATATCGCGTGCGCCACGGCGATATGCTTCACGAACCGGAATCGAATCGGCTACACCGCCATCGGTATAACAGCCACCAGAGAAACACGGAGTTTCACGGTAAGCGATAGGTAAAGCCGTTGTTGCTTCAACAACATTAGAATGGTTTTCTGGCTTAATATGGTAGTAGTCTGCACTGCCCGTATCGACATTTGTGACAGCAGCAATGAGTGGGATACTTGAAAACAACTCACCACAATCGAGCGGATAACGTTGATTGGATTCGTTCCATAACCATTTAACATCTACCAAGTTACCGCCTTTGGCAAAGCGAGCAGGATTAAAGAAAGTTTTATCCGTCGCCATCGTGGTGATCACATCATAACTGCGTTTTGGTGCATGAGATAAGTAACCAACCAGGTTCGACACACCTGCAGATACGCCGATGGCAAAGTCATAAGGACGGAAATCGTCTTGCATGAAGGCGTCTAAAACTCCGGCAGCAAAAATACCTCTCATTGCTCCACCTTCAACGATTAATGCGCTCTTATTCATCTCAAACTCTTCTACTTTATAAACTGATAGTCGTAGAATAATCCCATCACTCTTACAAAGATAATGGGATAGATTTATCAATTCGATAGGTAAAAACTATCAATGTGGATTATTAAATTTTTCAATGATTTAGGGTTGCTTAATAAACGGCCTTTAAATTAACGAATCAAGATGATTGATTACGACTTAAATTCGCTCACATCGATCTCAAGCAGTTTACCAATGCCTTCACCGTATGCAGGGTCGGCTTTGTAACAGTGTCTTAGGTGACGCAATTGAATCTCTTTTGGTACGCCGCCTAGGTTACGAGCAGTGTTATCAAACAGAATCGCTTGCTTCTCTGGTGTCATTAGGCGGAACAAGTCACCCGGTTGCGAGAAGTAATCTTCATCTTCGCGGTGATCCCAGTGTGCTGCTGCGCCATCTAGGTTCAGTGCTGGCTCAGCAAAATCTGGCTGCTCTGCCCACTGACCTTCGTTGTTTGGCTCATAACCTAATGTGCCACCGAAGTTACCATCGACACGCATCGCGCCATCACGGTGGTAGCTGTGTACTGGGCAACGAGGAGCGTTCACTGGAATGTGCTGATGGTTAACACCCAAACGGTAACGTTGTGCATCACCGTAAGCAAACAGACGACCTTGCAGCATCTTGTCTGGCGAGAAGCTGATACCTGGAACTACGTTCGCTGGGTTGAATGCTGACTGCTCTACTTCTGCGAAGAAGTTTTGCGGGTTACGATTTAGCTCAAATTCGCCCACTTCGATCAACGGGTAATCTGCATGAGGCCAGATCTTAGTCAAATCGAAAGGGTTGTATGGAACCTTCGCTGCATCCGCTTCTGGCATCACTTGTACTTTCAACGTCCATTTCGGGAAATCTTGGTTATCGATGCTGTCTAGCAAATCACGTTGGTGGCTTTCGCGATCATCACCGATCACTTGTGCCGCTTCTGCATCAGAAAGGTTCTTAATACCTTGCTGAGATTTGAAGTGGAATTTCACCCAGAAACGTTCGTTATCAGCGTTGATGAAGCTGAACGTGTGGCTACCAAAGCCGTGCATGTGACGGTAAGTCGCAGGGATACCACGGTCACTCATTACGATAGTAATTTGGTGCAGAGCTTCCGGCAAAGAAGTCCAGAAATCCCAGTTGTTTTTCGCGCTACGCATGTTGGTGCGTGGGTCACGTTTCACCGCGTGGTTTAAGTCAGAGAACTTAAGAGGATCACGAAGGAAGAATACTGGCGTGTTGTTGCCCACCATATCCCAGTTGCCTTCTTCAGTATAAAACTTCAATGCAAAGCCACGAATATCACGTTCAGCATCGGCAGCACCGCGCTCACCCGCAACTGTTGTGAAACGTGCAAACAAGTCGGTTTTTTTACCTATTTCAGAGAACAATTTTGCCTTGGTGTATTTTGTGATGTCGTGTGTAACGGTAAATGTGCCGTAAGCACCTGAGCCTTTCGCGTGCATACGACGCTCTGGAATCACTTCACGATCAAAATGGGCCAATTTCTCCAAAAACCAAACGTCTTGAAGAAGTTGTGGACCACGTTTGCCCGCCGTTTGAACATTCTGGTTATGAGCGACAGGACAACCCGCAGCTGTGGTCAGTTTTTTACTCATGGTCTATTCCTTAAGGTTAAAGATATCGCATCGTTGCCACATCTTAGATTTAAGTGGATTCAATACTTTAAAAACCACTAAAACAATATGGATAAAGAATAGACCTGAGTTGGCAGAAAATATAATCGTTTATATTTATCGTTGTTATCTATGAAACCTATTGAACCTCACTGCGAATAAGCCTATGTATAACTTCGGCTTATTTAAAAATGGCATGGCCTAACCTCAGAGTTGAGGCAATGTTCCTCGCCGTTCTGGTTAGGTTCAATTCAGCTTCTCGCAGTACTTGCTCGAGTGACTGAGGAGAACGAACAGTCCCGAACAAGCTGCTCATTTCTCCATAGAGAGCTTCTACTTCAGTTCCCAATGAGCCAGCAATACCTATGGTTGGAATACCTTGTAAACTCGCACGTTTAGCAATGCCGTAAGGTGTTTTGCCTTGCAGAGTTTGGTTGTCCATTTGCCCTTCGCCAGTAATCACAAGGTCAGCACCTTTCAGTACTTCATCGGCTTGGAGAACATCAAGCACCATCTCAATACCCGGTTTGATCTGCATATTAGATAGCAAACCAAGTCCCATCGGCGTGCCACCAGCCGCGCCATAACCAGCACGCTCTTGAACGGGTTCATCGCTGCCAACACAACCTTGCGATTCAGCGATTTGAGCAAAATTCGCTAGCGCCTTATCAAGCATCAAGACTTGTTCGGGTGTCGCCCCTTTTTGTGGGCCGAATACGTGGCTAGCACCGTTGTCACCACACAGTGGATTATCAACATCGCATGCCACAATCAGTTCGACATCTGCGCAGCGCAAATCTAAGCCGGTAAGATCTATTGATGCAAGTTCTGCAAGTGCAGCACCACCTCGGTTAAGCTCTTGTCCATCATCATCTTGCCCTTTACTATCTATCAAGCGCCCACCTAGAGCTTGCACAATTCCTGCTCCACCGTCGTTGGTCGCACTGCCACCCAATCCAAGAATGATGGTTTGAGCACCCCGCTCTATCGCTTCCAAAATCAATTGCCCTGTGCCGAATGAAGAAGCAATCAACGGATCACGCTGCTCTGGTTTCAACAAGTCCAAACCCGATGCAGCAGCTATTTCAATCAATGCCGTTTTGTTCGGGTTGCTATCGGATGGCTCAAGCATCGCCCATTCAGCATTAACCAATGCGCCCAATGGCCCTTCCACTTGATGGATTCGCTTTTGTCCTGCTAAACCTTGTAGCAATACATCTACCGTACCTTCGCCACCATCAGCCAAAGGCAAGGTCACGTATTCAGCGTCAGGGAAGATTTCACGAAAGCCCTTTTCAATACACGCCGCCACCGATACAGCCGATAAAGATTCTTTAAACGAGTCTGGTGCAATAACAATTTTCATACTGATAGATCCAAAAGATTAGTAATTTTGTGAGTGTCCGATCCAAAAATACCCCTATTGAAGATCAGCAAGCTAATCACTTAATAGGGGCAGTATATAAAGGTAAGTAGTATTAGTTAGTAACGGCTGTCTTTACTTGTGATTTCTCTTTGCTTTTTAGCCACACGAATACAGCACCTAGAACCGCAATTGGAATCAGTGGGTCGATCAACGTACCGCCTTTACCAAACACTAAGTTTAGAATCATGATGATGCTTGCACCAATCGCCCATGCGATAGTTGAAGACACAGACCAGATCTTAATTTGGTCAGCAAGTTCAGTAATACCTAACGTACGGTTAATGATGTGGAAGTATGAATCGTTCAAATGAGAGAAGCCAACCGGACCTACCGCACATGCAAGTGCTACGAATACTGGGTCTAGACCTAACGTTTCAACCAATGGCAGCGTCATCGTTGCTGCAACCATCATTGATGCCGTTGCTGAACCTTGGATTAGACGAAGCATTGAAGCAATTGCTAGTGGTACAAGTAGAGGTGGAATACCGCTGCTCGCGATAGCTTCGGCTACTTGAGGGCCAGCACCTGATGCTTTAAGTACTGCACCCATTGCGCCACCACAGCCAGTTACCACAAGAATTAGACCTGTAGTAGACAGAGCATCATCCATAGAGCTAACCATGTCTTTGCGCTCAATATGACGAGTAAGACCGTATAGCGCCATAAGAACACCGATACCAACAGCAACCACTGGGTTACCAATCAACGAAATAACGTTGTGCATTGCAGTGTCACCTTGACCAACAAGCGTGTTGATTAGGATGAATGCGATTGGCAGCAGAATTGGACCGAATGATAAAAAGTTACTTGGTAGCTCTCTGTCATCTGTTTCTTTTACTTTCTCAAGGTTTGCCCAATCAGCTTGGTTAGTAATCCATGTCTCACCGTTTGGTACGCGGTAGTACTCGTTACCTACTCGGCGAATATAAATCATAGAAAGAAGCATCATAGGGATAGAAACCATCAAACCCCATAACATGTATTCACCTAGATCTACACCCAGAATTCCAGCCACAGCAACTGGACCCGGTGTTGGTGGCACAAGCGCATGAGTGATCAGTAGGCCAAGCGCCAGAGTCACACCTAAGCCAACCGCTGATTTACCTGTGTCACGTGAAATTGCGCGAACAAGAGAGTGTAAAATAATGTACGCAGAGTCACAGAAAACTGGGATAGCGACAAGTACACCTGTAAAACCTAGTGCTAAGTCTTCACGACCTTTACCACACAGCTTTACAAACGTTTTTGCCATTCTAACAGCCGCACCAGAACGCTCGAAACACGCGCCCATGATAACGCCGAACGCGATAATCAAACCAATACCACCAAGCACGCCACCAAAGCCGGCTTTAATTGCGTTGATCAGCTCTGTTGGTGCCATACCAGCGAATAGCCCCATGATGATACTTGCAATAATCATCGCAAGCGCCACTGGGATTCTTGTTTTAATGATCATGCCCATCATGGCTAAAATGCCAATTACGATGCCTATCAGTGCTCCATCCATTTTTATATTCCTTTTGTCTCTTTCTTCATTTTTAGAAAATTTGTAGGGTGGTGCATATGGGTGATACCGGGTCACCCATTGCACTTTATCGTTATGTGTTGGCTTACCTGTAAGCCGTTTTATCTAAATCAGTTTTTACTTTTATGATTCGTTACATATAAACGCCATTCACACCGCGCTATAAATAACTTTTTACCCAGCTAAGCCCCTCTTCTGTCGTGCTTCTTGGGTTATATTCACAGCCAATCCAACCTTGGTAACCTGAATCATCCAAAACACTAAATAAATGTGGGTAGTTCAGTTCGCCTTCCGATGGTTCATGCCTCTCTGGTACAGAAGCAATTTGGATATGACCGGTATAAGCAGCAACTTCACGAATCAAAGTACTTAAATCACCATCCATGATTTGCGCGTGATAAAGGTCGAGTTGGAGTTTCACATTTGGTCTATCGACCAACTTAATCAGTTCGACAGCTTCACGTTGATGCGCCACAAAATAGTTCGGAACATCACGGCTATTAAGAGGTTCAATCATCAATTCGATGCCTTGCTCAGCAAACTTATCAGCCGCAAAACGAATGTTTGAGATGAAGGTTTCAACGTGTTGTTGCTTAGTAAAGTTCTCATTCAATATGCCTGACATTGCATGGACTTTTTTACAGCCCAGAGCTGTCGCGTACATAAGCGCCGTATCAACACTAGCTTTAAATTCCTCTTCACGATCTGGAATAGCGGCAAAACCACGCTCACCCGCATCCCAATTACCTGGAGGCATGTTAAAAAGCGCCTGCTCAAAACCAAATCTCTGCATTTTTGCTGCAAGCTCTTCGGCCTCAAATGCATAAGGGAATAGGTATTCAACAGCTTTGAAACCGGCTTGGTGTGCTTTTTCAAAACGCTCTAGAAATGGTACTTCTGTGAATAACATCGTTAAGTTTGCTGCGAACTTAGCCATTATTTGCCTCTCCCTTTTAAATCCATCACTTCTTCGTCCGTTAGGTAACGGATATCATTCCCTTTCAATAAGAATGCTAATTTGGCGGTCTCTTCTAGCTCTTCAGCGTTATCAACGGCATCAACAAAGTCAGTGCCTGTTACTACTGGGCCGTGGTTTGCTAACAAAAATGCTCGATAATCACCTGCTCGTTTTGCCAACTCTTCAGCGATTTGTGGGTCACCCGGACGTAGGTAAGGAATCACTGGTAACTCACCAATTCGCATCACGAAATACGGTGTGAAAGCCTTAATCGCGTTATTACGATCCAACCCTTCAAGGCAAGACAACGCGGTAAGGTAAGTAGAATGCAAATGAACAATCGCATTGCATTCTGCATTATTTCTATAAATCGCTAAGTGGAATGCCGCTTCTTTAGAAGGCTTCTTACCTGAGATGTGGTTGCCATCGATATCAACAACCGACAATTCCTCAGCGACAAGGCGACCAAATGAAGAGCCTGTTGGTGTTGCTAGAAAATGCCCATTAGGTAATTTGATAGACAGGTTACCTGCACCACCAGTGGCGTAACCTCGTTCGAACATTGAACGAGCGAGCGTGACCATTTGCTCTCTTAACTGCTGCTCGTTCATCAAAACTTTACTCATTTGAATCTCGCTTATGAAAAAAATGATTGAGCTTTAGCGAAGAAGTTTTCATCACCAAAGTTGCCAGATTTAAGTGCCAATGAAAGATCACCTTCAACCGACCTCACCCAAGGCACACCTGGTGCGATTTGAGGGCCAATATGAAAACCTTTCACAGCCAAGCTTTGGGTCACTACACCAGAGGTTTCACCACCAGCAACAATGAAGTTTTTCACACCATGTTGGTGCAGTTTGATAGCGAGTTGACTAAAAAACTGTTCAACGGCGTGGCTTGAAGCTTGTGCGCCGTATTCTTCTTGAATGGCTTTCAGTGCGGCGGCATCTGCGGTTGCATAAACCAAAGGAGCAAACTCGCCTTGGTTATTGGTCATCACCCAATCGAACACATCATTGGCGTATTGATCATTGGTTAAGCAAGCCTTCACATCGATAGCAAAGTGAGGAGCAAGCTGCTTGTATACCGCAACTTGTTGGTTAGTCATCACTGAACAAGAACCAGAGAACACAACGGTTGGTGCTTTGACTGGGCTACCGGCATGTTTTGCATCACTTTGGTCAGCAAGATGTCCTGTCCAATTTTTAGCGATACCAGCAGCTAGGCCTGAGCCACCTGTGATTAGTTTCAGAGATTTAGCCGCTTGACCTAACGTCACCAAGTGCTCTGCATTAAATGCGTCTACCACGGCGTAGCGACTACCTTGAGCTTTGAGTTCGTTAAAACGAGCGGTAACCGCATCAGCGCCCTGTTCAATCGTTTGAAAGTTAACTAAACCGGAAACACCTTCTGATTGTGCGTCCATCATTCGAACCACACTTGAATCCGTCATTGGTGTAACAGGGTGATTACGCATACCTGAATCACTGAGCAACTCACCAAAAACAAACAAGTGACCGTTGTAAACCGTGCGACCATTTACTGGCAATGCAGGGCAAACCATAGTGAAAGATTCTCCAAGTTCCGCCAAAAGTGCATCTGTTACGGGACCAATATTGCCCTCAGCGGTACTGTCGAACGTTGAGCAGTATTTGAAGTAAAACTGTTGGCAGCCTTGAGATTGAAGCCATTTAAGCGCAGTAACCGAATCCGTCACCGCTTGGTCAACTGGGCAAGAGCGAGATTTAAGGCTGATCACCACAGCATCTGCTGATGTGTCAAACTCTCCCGTTGGAATCCCATTCAGTTGAACAGTGCGCATACCGTTTTCAACCAAGAAACCAGCAATGTCTGTTGCACCTGTAAAGTCGTCTGCAATAACACCTAATAACATGATTATTTCTCCGCCTTTGACGTGTTTACACCCGGCAGGTCAATACCTTGGAAGACTTTTATCACTGCACTGTCGTCTTCTTGACCAAATCCAGCATTACTCGCGCTAACGAACATGTTCAGTGCAGCACTTGATAATGGGAGTGGGAATTTCAGGTTTTGAGCGGTATCTGATACCAAGTTCAAATCCTTCACAAAGATATCAACCATAGATTTTGGAGAGTAATCACCATCGACTACGTGCTTCATGCGGTTCTCGAACATCCAAGAGTTGCCCGCTGCATTCGTAACAACGTCGTACATCAAATCAAGCGGAATGTTTGCGCGTGCGGCTAGTGCCATCGCTTCAGCGCCCGCAGCAATATGAACACCTGCTAGTAACTGGTGGATAATCTTAACGGTCGCACCAAGGCCAATGGTCTCGCCGATGTTGTAGACTTTAGCTGCAGTTGCATCAAGTACCGGAGCCAGTGCTTCAAATGTGGTCACCGCACCTGAAGCCATAATCGTCATTTCACCCGCTTCTGCTTTTACTGCACCGCCGGACACTGGCGCATCCAGCATCACAAGATCATGTTCAGCAAGCTGAGCTTCGATTTGTTTCGCGTCTTCTGCTGAGATCGTTGCCGAGACCATAACTGGCGTGTTAGGTCTCAGTGCCGCCGCAAGACCAGTCTTAAACAGTACCGTGTTAACTTGAGCTGCATTCACAACCAATACCAAAACTGAATCAAGTTTGTCGGCAAACTCAACCGCGCTTGTAGAGACCGCTTTTGCGCCATATTCACCCAAGTTTTCAAGCGCTTGCGGATTCAAATCGAAACCATATACATCAAGGCCTGCACGCACGCATGACTTCGCTGCGCCCATGCCCATAGAACCTAAACCGATAACACCAACAGATTGAACTTCTTTCATAGCAAGATGCCTTTCACGTAATTATTGAATTCTAGATTTGTTAATTCTTGTTTATGTTTGTGATTATATGTGAAGCAATCGAATGCGACTTAGTGATAAGTCACACATTTAACAAAAGTTAACATTAATGAGTAATTTAACCCTTTAGAGGCATTAGATAAGGGTAATTTCGGCAGCAATCACAGTTCTAATTGCTATTTCACAACAGATATTCACAGATATTCACAAAACAACCAAAGATTGATAGGATGATGAAAAATAAGAACATAGAAGAAGAATCATGATTCCAGCGGAACGTCAGAGAACCATTTTGTCACTATTATCACACCAAGAAGTGATCAGTATTTCTGAGCTTGTTGAGCACTTAGAGGTGTCTCATATGACTATTCGTCGAGATATCGTAAAGCTAGAGACATCAGGGAAAGTGATTTCAGTTTCGGGTGGCGTTCAGCTGACTAAAGCACTTCACAGCGAATTGTCACACGACATCAAGGTAGAACAGCAAGCAAGCGAAAAAGCTCAAATAGGTCAACTAGCTGCTCAATTGGTTCCTGAGTATTCGACTATCTACTTAGACGCTGGAACAACCTCTTTGGAGATCGCTCACCAACTTGCAGGGCGAGATGATCTGCTTATCATCACCAATGACTTCGCGATTGCCGCATACCTAATGAACAGCACACAATCTGAGATTTACCATACTGGTGGCAAGATTGACCGTGAAAATCAATCGAGTATTGGGGGAAAAGTAGCTGAGTTCTTGGCAGGGATGAATATTGATATTGCGTTTATCTCTTCTTCATCTTGGAATCTAAAAGGGCTCTCGACACCTTGTGAAAATAAGGTATTAGTCAAACAAGCCATTGTTCAAGCAGCTCATTCAAACTATCTGATTTCAGACTCAACCAAATACGGACGTATCGCTACTTTCCACGCCTTAGATTTAAGTGCGCTTGATGGCGTGATCACCGACATTGATCTTTCGAGTAGTGTGATTGATGAGCTTCAAGACAAAGGCATCAAGGTCATTAATTCGTAACGGATCCCTCATCAAATTTCAGGCTCACCAACCAAACATTCAGAGCCTGAATGCCACAACTCCAAAATCATCTATTTATCTACTCGATAAAAATAATTCTTACAATTAAGCGTTTATATTGATTAATAATATTGGCGGCGGGCGGCATAATAGCCGCGAATCCTTTTAACGAGTTTGGTTATGTTCTACAAGCGTCTTTTGGTATTGGCTTTACCGCTTACTTTTGTGTTTCCCACCCATGCTGAAACGTTTGGTGAGCGAATGGCGCGTATCGAACAAGAGAATGTACTGGCGAAAACCATGAGTGAAGAACAAGTTGAATTGATACAAAAAGTCGTACAGACCAATCACTGCGCTAAAGTGGCGTTAACCCACCACCAACGTATTTTGGGCCAATATAAGGTTGAGACATCTTCTTCTGAGTTATTCGTAAAATGGCGTCAACTCGGTAAGCAGTTAGACGCTCAATACGAGATGGATTACCCCGGCTACCCTAAGCACGCTTTTCAAGAATATCCTGCGGCTTCAGGCAAAGTCGATGGCTACCTTTTTGCTCTAATCGACAATGGTTTAAACGAGCAATCGTGGATCGCCAAAGAGTTTAAGCAGTGTAAAAAGAATAAGCTCATATCCAGAACCTAAGCTCTAGTCTGCTCTGGTTCGAGAGTGCTCACTCGCATTAGTTCTAATAAAGTAAGAACAGCCCTTCATAACCGCCAATTTCTATTTCACTCACATAGTCACCAACGTTACCGTTAGCACCAACAGGTTTCATTGGAACATCCAGCGTAATGGTGAGTTTTGACGCTTCATAAAAGCTCGGATTCTTACCGTGGAAATCCGTGCGATACAACACACGACCATTGCTGAACTCTCTCGCTAACACCATGTCCTCAGGGCCACCAGCGACCACCTGATTTTCAGATTGATACATAAAGTACGTGAACGTCGGTAGAACGTGAGTCATGCCATTGGGCAGGTCAGCATGCACCATTTCGTTCATTGATGAATCGCCAACGATGGTGTAGTCCGCGGGTTGAGGTGTCGCTGTTGATAGCATTAAAGGAATCGGTTCAAAGCCTTGTGGGATTAGATGACTCGGCTCTCCCAAATCAACGGCCAATAACGAACTTGGTTGGTAGGCGATGTTTTTAGGGACACCACTTTGCCAGAAA
The DNA here is from genome assembly GCF_041473335.1 of Vibrio sp. 10N.222.55.C7. Classification (NCBI taxonomy): domain Bacteria; kingdom Pseudomonadati; phylum Pseudomonadota; class Gammaproteobacteria; order Vibrionales; family Vibrionaceae; genus Vibrio; species Vibrio sp. 10N.222.55.C7. The sequence goes on along the minus strand of NZ_JBFRSC010000049.1, from coordinate 57,530 downwards.
GTGTCAGCCGTCGTGTTGCCACTTCCATAGACGTAACCATTGTTCCACTGATTAAAGTAGCTATGTTGAGCGTGTCGATTGAGGTGGTAGATCGCTAGGGTCGAGTATTGGTCTTGCTTCCAATTCTCTTCACTATTTCCAAGATACTGAACTCGCCCATAACGCGTTGTCGCCTGAAAAATAACACTTTGCCCATTGTAGGCGAGCGCAGAATTATCCCAGAATTTAGAGATCCCCGAGTAACCACTAAACCCAGTAGACGGAAAAATGTAGTGCTCGCGTAAATACAGAGATCCCGCCTCGCTAAGATGAGCCTGTCCATTTCGACCCAGCAAGTTCGCGGTTCCGATGTTCAACCCAATCGACGCATCACTTTCTAAAGCAGATAGATTTTTCAGAAACGCTGAAAATTGTTGTTTATAGAGATCATCCGCTTGATTCGAACCCGCAACGGCTCCTAACTCTTGAACATGCCCACCAGAATGAACATAGAACTGGTTCGAACCAATGAGTTTATTTGTGTCGTCGTTGTACGCACCATTCAAACCTTGGCTTGCCCAGCTTTGCTTGTAGTAGCGATGAATAGCAGATAGATAATCCGCGTTTGCGACGTTCGTTAGCGACCAAGATGAGCTAGCGCTCCACATTCGACCAAATGGCACCACTCTTGATTCCCAACGAAAACGCGCTGTTGCGTTCTTATTGGTTCGATTTCGATACTCGCTTGGCGACAAGTAGTTATCGCCATCTAGGTCTGCAGACACATCAAAACCGCGGATTTTTCGCCATTGGCTGATAGCATTGCCGTCCGGCGTTGTAGTCGGAGCGTCGGTTAATTTGACGGTTGAAAAACTGTTTTTCAGTTTTACTTCTTTTAAGCGCGGCCTGTCGTCGGCGTTTTCACTTTGCCAACGAACTCTCACAACGTATAAGCGCCCACCATCTCTCAAAAAGGTGGAGCCAAAATACTGGCCGCCACCATAGCTCGCACCACTGCCATCATGAGTTGTAGCTCTTACCCAATCATTAGGAAGGTTCCAGATCACCGATTGGTTTTTGGTCATGCTGAGCGTTTTGTCTTTCTTTACATCGAGCCTTTCCCACTGTGAAACCCTACCCTGAGAATCAATAGCCGTTGGGTATTCAATCCAAAATTCGCCGCTGCCAGCAAACTGTGAGAACTTAAAGGTCAGCCGTTCGAACTGCTCAGCATGATAGACATACAAAGCCCCACCCTGTTCGAAATTCTCAAACACATCGGCATCCCACGGAGGCTCTTGATACAGCCAAAAACCAGCATGGTCTTCACTGGCTGTATAACCCAAGATCATAGGTTTTCGGTTTAAAAGAGTCTTTTCGCCGTGAGTTTCATCAACTTCGGCAATGACAGTATCTTCAGAAAAGTGCAGGAAATAGTCTTCGAAATTGAGGCCTTCTAACTCAGCTTGGTTACGGAGATCGTTCTCCAACCAACCCGAGTTCATCGCCATGACTTGGTTGTACATATAACCAATTGTCGTAGCCCGCTCATTGTCGGCTTTGTCAGCATAGGCTCCAAACACAATATCACTGTTGGTAATTTCCCAATCAATGACAGCATCCGCAGATAGTGGGGAGCCCGAAAGATCAACACCCGCTTCATGTTGCCCTGGCAGCACAACCGCTGTGCCAACAGCAAAAGCGTAGCCAGCGATTAAACATGACGGTATGAGTGCGAGCAGCCCAGAAATGTAGGTTTTCATGAATCAAATTTCCTAATTGATACTGTCATGCCTTAAATCACAAGACGAAAAGTCAGCCAACTTACGTGTCAATTTAGGAATCAAAATACGAAAAAAGTATCGACTACATGGCTGTATTGTTCAAGTGCTCTTCTGACTGGTTTCATCGGTGGTAAGGAAAACGAGCAAATGTCGATTCAAAATCAAGACATTAAGGAAAATATAAATTTTTGTGATTTTAATTTTACTTGGAAACCAAGTTTCTCCAACTAACGAGAAATCAGCTCAGATTTTCTCAAAATGAGAATAATACAGTTTGGAAGATGGAAGTTATCAGAGCTTAAAGCTCAGAACGGGCTGAGATTTGCTGCATCGAATCTCAGTTTCAACGCCACACTGTTGAAACTCAATTTGAATAGGCTGTCTAAACAAGAGCGATAACAACGCGCCTTAAAGCCTCTTGTTCCACTTCCCTTGATGGTCGCGGTCGCAATTTTCTTGCGTATCGTAGCTGATGTGTTTATCGATACTCTTCAGTTGAATTCCAACTTGATTGAACGCTTTCTGGATAGTCCCTGAAACACTCTGTTGACCTTCGCCATTTAAGAAGTTCGTTCTATCCTGATTGGTATCGAATACACAGACAATTTTCAAACTTTGCGGAAAAGAGGAGAAGTTGACCGAGTGAGTCACCCATAAAAAACCATCGAAGCCTTTCAGCGTGTCTTCACAAACGTCAGTTAACACGTCTCTGATCTGATTTTCGATTTTCTTATCTGATTTACGCATGCGGTAAAGGTCCTATTTAACACCTTAAAAAGTAAGGTTTTTTGGTCAGTTTCGTACTACCTGATATTGGACACTGTGGCGGTTTCAAATGCAAAGTATTTATTGGGAGAGTCGACTAGAAGATACAGAGGAAACGCCTCATGTTTGATCGCTTACGAGGCAATCAAACATGAGGCGAATATAGAATTTACGAAGATCTTAGCTCGCCGCTTGTTCCCAATCAGTCAGTAACTTCATGATCACGCGAGAGTCTTGGTGGATTGCCATTGGCGCAGCAAGTTGTGTGTCACCTCGCTCGACTGCTTGGCGGATATTGCGCACTTGATAATGGAAGCCATCGCCTTGCGCTTCGACTTTCACTTCACGTGTCGACGTCTCATAGATCTCTACCGTAAACGTGTTTTCTGCAGTCGGTAACCATGGGTTAGTATCTAAAGTAATGCAGCCTTTGCTACCTAGAATAGTAAAGCCATGCTTTAAGCCGTGGTCTTCAGCGGTGTGGATTTGCGCGGTAAAACGGTCATTGAAACGCATCATCGCCGACGATTCACAGATATTGCCATCTTCGCCTCGTCGACCGATTGCTGATATCTGCACATCATCGAACACACTCTCGCCAAATTGCTGCTGCGCGACAGAGTGAATCAGCGACATTGGGTAGCAGCCAAGGTTGTATAGCGCGCCTTTACTTGCAGGGTTCACGAACTGATCAATCGCCGCAACGTAGGAACCTTGAATTGAGCGCACTTCGCCGATCTCACCAGCTGCCAGTTCTTGATGAAGCTTGGTGATAAGTGGATGGTTTAAATACATCAGACCTTCAGCAAAGAATACGCCCGCTTCTTTCACGGCTTGTAAAGCTTGCTCGGTTTTTTCCATATCTACCGACAGAGACTTCTCACACAAGATCGCTTTGCCTTTTTGAGCTGCTTTAATCACATACTCATGATGGACATGGTTTGGCAGAGCAATGTAGATGATGTCGACCGACTCATCTTCAATCAAGGCTTCATAGCTGTTGAAGGTTCGTGTTGGTTGGTATTGGGCAGCAAACTCGTTAAGTGTTTTTTCAGTACGTCCAGCAACGGCATACAGCTCGCTTTGAGCGTCGCCTTTAATCGCATCCGCCATTACGCCTGAGATAAAACTGGTTCCTAGGATTCCCCATTTCATGTATCAGATCTCCTGCTCTTGTGCTTTGATAGGTCCACGTTGCGTTTCGAATGCTTGAACCAACTCGGTAATGTCACGCTCAATAAATGCTTGGGTATGAGGCATACCAAAGTGCTGATTAATCGCCTCGCGGTTTGCGTATTGCTCAAGCAAGACCACACGATCGCTTTGGCTTTGATCATAGGTTGCAATTGCTTGTAGGCAGCCAGGCTCGCTTTGCATGTCGAAACAAAACTGTTCGATAGCTTCGATCGCAGCAGCTCGCTCTATGTTGGTTTTGATCTTAAGTTCGGCAGTAACAAAGATGGTTTCATTCGTTTGAGGCATTTCACGCTCTTATTTTAGTTAATTATCGGTTTGCCATTAATATAATTAACCCCTAATAATTGATAAACTCACCTTTTGTTTATTGTTTATCAACCAAGAGTGTTTAATGGATAAGTTAACCAGCATGAAAGTCTTCGTCTACGTAGTGGAACAAGGCAGCTTTCGTAGCGCCGCAAACCACTTCAACCTGTCGGCGACCATGATAAGTAAACATGTCCATTCCTTAGAAGCCAGTTTGAAGTCTCAGCTGATCCACCGCACCACGCGTAAGCAGTCTTTAACTGATTCAGGTCAGCTTTATTATCGAGAATGTAAGCGAATTCTCGAAGACATCAGCAATGCAGAGAACCTGATTCAAACCTTGGAAAATCAACCGCAAGGCACGGTAAAAATTAACTGCCCTGTCACCTATGGGAACAAGGTACTTGCCCCTATCGTGGCCAAATTTCTCGCACATAACCCAACCATCAACGTTGAGCTGATGTTGAATAATGACCTTGTCGACCCTTATTCATCCGACATAGATCTGATTGTGCGAATCGGTGACCTGTCTGATTCCAGTTTAGTCGCCAGATACTTAGGGGATTATGAGATGTGTTACTGCGCGGCGCCCGATTATCTTAACCAACATGCTGAGATCAGAGTATTAGAAGACTTAGCGCAGCACCCATCGCTTGGATTCAGTTATAGCAGCCAAGCTCCTCACGCCACACCGAATAAAGAACGTGTGCGCTTAATGTCGAATAATGGTGATGTGTTGCGATATGCCGCCCTACAGGGTGTGGGCGTGTTGCTGCAACCGACTATCTTAGTCGCAGAAGAGATTGACCGTGGAGCGCTGTTGGAAATCCTACCCGGTATGGCGCCGTTACCAAAGCCGATTCACCTACTCTACAAAACCAAACAACTGTCGTTGAAGAACCGAACCTTTGTCGAGTTTTTGTTAGCTGCGTTTGCTGAGTAACTAAGCGCTTTCTAAACAACAAAGACCGCTAGACTGCTTGCCAATGGCTCATCAAGCGTTTACCAAGATCAGAAGGTGTGGTGTTATGGACGATCATCTCATCACATTGGTTAAACACCATGAAGTGTTTAAGTTCTTCGCATAAAGCGTGAATCAAAGACTCATGAGTTTTAACTCGCTCTTCCACAACCAAGTTACGAATATTGAGTAAGCGACTCTTTCTATCGACCTTGCAATCCATTCGCGCCACCAGCTTACCTTGCCATAGAATCGGCAAACTAAAGTAACCAAACTGACGCTTGGCCTCAGGCACATAGCACTCAAGGAGGTAGTCAAAGTTGAACAATGATTGCATTCGCTTTCGTTGAATCAGCAGGTTATCAAACGGAGACAGTATCTTAAGCTTGGTTCTGGAAAGAGGTTGATTCAGCAGATCAAACGCACCAGGCAGGACATAGTAATAAGAGCCTTGAATATCTACTTTCAGAACCTGCTTATCTTCAAGCATCTGTTGGAGTGTTTTCTGAATCAGAGGCTTTGTGTTCTTCAGGAGATAGCTCATTTCCGACGCTGTTCCAACTCCGTTAGCCTCTAAGTAACGCGTTATGAGATGCTCGATGTACTCTTGTTCGGTCGGCTCAGAGGTATCAATTCCGCTCGGCAACACTCGCTCGGTGAGGTTATACACCTTATGAAAGTTCACTCGGCTTGGCACCATTAAGTCGCCTTGCATGAACAAGGTTTCTAAAGCTTGCTTGGCCGGTTTACCGCCCCAACCGCCGGGGTTTGGCCTATCCCCTTCAAAATCTTTCGCCATCAACGGTCCTTCATTCTCAATACGTTTGAGAACATGAGCCATCAGTGCGTCATCCTTTTTATACCAATGCTTGAGCTTACCGCTCGCAAAGCCATTCTTGCGATGTAGGCTGAATCGGAAGTCACGCATAGGTAAATACGCAGCGGCATGCGACCAATACTCAAATACCTCTCGACGCTCTAGCAGCTTATCAAGATGGTTCAATTGGTAGCCTTGATTGCGATTCCAAAGCGTGTGGTGGTGAGCTCGTTGAATCACAGAGATGGTATCAATTTGCACATAGCCAAGGCTTTCAATTGCAGACAGCGTGTTCGCCAAAGCGCCACTATTACGTTGCTTCTTAGGTGGCAATTTTTGTGAGAGCAATACCATTTTTTGCGCTTGAGCGAGTGACAGTGATTCCATGAAATTCAGACTCTAATTGATAGCAATGATCCGTTTATGATTCAGCAATAAGCTCTTGAAGAATCTGCTTGTAGGTTTCTACCGTCTGCGCGCCCGTTACTGCACTCTTACGGTTGAACACCACAGCAGGAACCGCAGAGATCCCCATGCGTTGCCATTCAAACTCTTGCGCTTCAATTTGCTTCAAGTTGTCGGTGTTCTTTAGGCGCTTCAGTGCCTTCGTTGAGTCTAAGCCAACCGCTTCAAGCTCTTGTGCAATGACTTCAAGATCGGACAGGTCTTTTTGCTCTGTGAAGTGAGCAGCAAAGAAGCGTAGCTTTAACTCAGTCTGTTTGCCGTGCGCTAGTGCAAAATCGAGAAGTACATGTAGATGACGTGAATTGACCATTCTCATACTGTCATAGAAATTGAAATCGAAACCAACCGCTTGGCCGCGAGCCGAAAGCTGTTCTCGTGAACGTTGGCTCTCTTCTGCGCTAGAACCGTATTTTCTCATGATATGGGCACGCAGGTTTTCGCCCTCTTGCGGCATGTCAGGGTTAAGCTCAAACGGCTGCCATTCAAGTTCAATCTGGTCTTCTAAACCAAGTTCCGCAACGGCTAGCTCTAAGTTTTTGTAACCGACTACGCACCACGGGCACATTACGTCAGAAATAATATCAAGTTGAAGTTTCTTGCTCATAATCATTCCAAATATCGTTACTAAGGCGTATCCAATTCAAAGTGAATACCCATCTTTCTGGTTAGACTACAACAAGCTGAACACTCGTTCAAATTTAACTCAATACAACAGCAGCCAACAAAAAAGCCAACTCATTTTCACGAGTTGGCTTTGATAAAAATCGAATCTAGCTTAAGAGCGTTACGCTAGCAACTTCTCAAGCACTTGGAACACACCCGCGTCAACGTTACTTGGCGCACCAAAACGTGCGATCTCTTTCAGCTTAGGATGTGCGTTTTCCATTGCGTAAGAGTGGTAGCTCTCTTTAAGCATTTCCAAGTCATTCAGGTAGTCACCAAAGCTCATGGTCTGCTCGTAAGTGAAACCTAATGTGTTTTGCAGATGCTTGAGCGCCGCACCTTTTGACGCTTCAGCGTTCATCACATCCAACCAAATTTTTGCGCTCACAACCACTTGGTAATTCTCACCAAACTTAGCGTCGATGCTTGGGTTTACTTTCTCTTGTGAACCATCAAAGTGGCAAATAGCAACCTTGATGAAATCGTCTTCTACCGCCAGCAAGTCTTCTACTTGCTCACGGCGATGGTAGTACTTAGAGATCTCAGCTAAAGCACGCTCGTCTTTGGTTTCGATGTATGCCGACTTCTTACCACACAACACAACATGAGCGCCTTCGATAGCTCGCGCTTCTTTGATGATGTCTTTGATGGCATCAGTATCAAGCAAGCAGCTGTAAAGTTCTTGGCCTTTGTGCATCACTAATGTGCCGTTTTCAGCAATAAACATCATGCGATCTTTAAGCGGGGAAAATGTTTCTAGCAAGCTGTAATACTGGCGGCCAGACGCGGCAGCAAAAATAATATCTTGCGCTTCTAAGCGCTCATAAAGATTGAAAAACTCAGGGTCGAGCTTTCCATGCTCATCGAGTAAGGTGCCATCCATATCAGTCGCGATAAATTTGATGTTTTGTTGGGGCATGTCGGGCGTACCTATTATTGGATTATGATCATTCGTTATCTTGAGTAACGGTTCTGGGTTCGATTATATCGCTAGAGTCGCTGGTGAATACAATGCTTATTTTACCGCCTGTCAGTCACTGTTTCACATCTTTCCAAGGCAAACGCTAACAGAAGCGCATTCCAGTTTGAAGGGTTAAGTCCTACATACAAGATGTGCGTTAGGTCACACTCCACTATATTCTTTCCTGTCTCTCCATCACTTTATTCCGACCACAGTCATTATGATTTTAGCTATTATTACGACCTTGCTTTGCATCGTTACCGTCAAGTTTCTAATCACACTTGCGAACTTAGAGCGCCATCGTATTCACATTGAACCTAAAATATCGTTCAAAAGAACTGAGTGGCCGACTGTTTCCGTCATTATTCCTGCGCGAAATGAAGAAGACAATATTGAAATCAGCCTTGGCTCTCTATTGAAGCAGAGCTACCCAAAAGACAAGTTTGAAGTCATTGTTGTTGATGACTTTTCTACTGACTCAACCCGTGCAAAAGTAGAAGCATTGATCAGTAAGTTCGACGTTAACGCGCGCTGTATTTCAGGTAGAACGTTACCGACCGGATGGCTTGGTAAGAGCAATGCATGTATGGCTGGCGCACTCAACGCGAGCGGTGAATATGTGTATTTCATTGATGCAGATACCGATTCAGCACCCGCGATGCTACAGAGCGTTATCGACTTTGCTATCCAACAAAAAACTGATCTCTTATCGTTTAATCCAAAACAAACTTTTGCGTCTGTGGCAGAAAAAGCGACCTTGCCGGGCATCTTTCTATCGATCGCATCTTATATGAACTTTAAAAACTCGAACGACATGACTAAGGAAGAAGCGATTGCTAACGGTCAGGCGATGTTGTTTACCCGAAAATCCTACGACGCAGTCGGTGGACACGCCGCAGTAGCAAACGCGATATCGGAAGACATCGCCTTTGCAAAAGTCATGAAGGTCAATGGATTTAAGATTTTCTGGGCATTTGCAGACAAACTAATGAGTACGCACATGTATTCAGACTTCAACTCAATCTGGGCTGGCTTTTCCAAAAACATGAATCTTATTGTGAATTGTCAATCGCAAGCACAAGCTTTAAAAGTCTTCATCAAAGCCAACATCATCGCATGGGCGGGACCGCTTTTGATGCTGGTATCGGCGAACGCCTTCATCAGTGACATGTCTGCCATTCATGCTTATTCGCTCATTGTCAGCTCTGTGATGCTCTTGGTGTCGATCGTCACCTACTTCATTTTGGTTAAGGAACTGTTTGTTCCCGCAAAATTTGCGTTAACCGTACCCTTCGGTATTTGTGTTCAAAGCCTACTCGTGCTGAACAGTTACCGCTTATCTAAAACCAATAAAATCAGCTGGAAAGGGCGCTCATTAACATGATGAATAAGATTATTACTTTGCTTCTTCTTGCTTGTTCAGTTTCGGTGTTTGCATCAGACACCGATGGCTGGTCACTGGCACGCGATAAAAAAGGCATCGAGGTTTATAACCGTAAAATTGAAGGCAGTCACTTTAAAGAATTTCGAGCAGAAGGCGACATCAACGCGTCCCTCACTTCTATTATCGCACTCTTTATCGATACCTCTGTTGGCACGCAATGGGTAGAAAACATCGATGACATGGAAGAAATAGAGCATTTTAGTGCGGCGCACACGATCACCAAAACCTATACCAAGGCACCTTGGCCAGTTGCCGATCGTGAAGCTATCGTAGAGAACGTCATCACTCAAGATCCAAAGACGATGGTTGTCACCATTGATCAGCATGGTAGGCCTGATTACCTGCCAAACAATAATAAAAAAATCATCAGAGTGGCTGAATTAGAGGCGAGTTGGATCCTGACACCAATCGACGAAAACACCACCCATATCTCTTATCGAGTATTGAGTGATCCAGGTGGCGATATTCCGTATTGGCTCATTAACATGGTGGCCGTTTCTCAGCCTTACAACACGCTTCGCGGGTTATCTAAGATGTTGGATTCTGGTGAGTACACCGATCGTCGCCTTGATTTCATCGAGAACTACACGTCACTTTAACAATGCAATGAATACTCTAGAGGTCTATATTGTGAAATTTCCATTCTCTCCAATCGCAGCGATATTGCTTGTAGCATCAAGTTCAGTATTTGCTAATCAAATTATTGTCGATACTAAAGGTGTTGATGAAACACAGTATCACGCCGATCTGTATGAATGTGAGCAATACGCTCAACAAGTGAAGCCTGAAGAGGTCGATTCTCTTGGCAGCGATATTGTCGGTTCAACCGCTAAGGGTGCAGCGCTGGGTGCGGTTGGTGGAGCCGTCTCTGGCGGGAGTGGTCATGATGGTGCAAAAATTGGTGCTGGCATCGGTATTATCAGCGGCGCTTTAAAGCACGGTGCTCAAAAAAGACAATCCGCCGAGCTATCTGAGCAGCAGAAGTTTCAAGTGAATCGTAACTGTATGATCAACCGAGGCTATACCGTTCTTAACTAGCGGATAACCGAGCAAAATGGCGTTTAATCGATGTTCACGCCATTTTGCGTAGCTGAGTCAAAGCAGAGTTCAACCATAGTCCCTGAATCGCCACCTTAAAGTTCGTTCAAATAGACAGTGAGCATTGACCCCTATTTAAAATAGGCTTATCATTAATCGTCTTTTAACGATTAATGAAAGTGAGACGTCAATATGAACTCAACTTGCTCGACATCTGGTGGCTGTTCTCTGCCCATCGAACACGGTGATGCTAAAGCAGAAAAGCAAATGGCCGCACTGGCGAAAGCACTCGCTCACCCAGCAAGAATACGTATATTGAGTATCCTTTCCACGTTAGAAAAATCGGGCGGCTGCTTGAACAGTGATCTGGTGAGTGAATTGGGTTTAGCTCAATCAACGGTATCAGAGCACTTAAGAATATTGAAAGCCTCAGGTTTTATTACGGCTGAGTCGATTCCGCCGAAGATGTGTTACCGCATCGACCGCGACAATATTCAACGCTTCGAATCGATATTTAACAGCATTTTAAAATAGAAGTTCACGCTTGAATGATCGGCTTTGATAGCCTTTACTTTTAAGCGTGTTTTTTTGCCACAACCAATCGTTTTTCGACGATTTACGATATCAACTAAGAGAGATTATCATGAAACCAAAGTTAGGTTTTCTAGATCGCTACTTAACACTGTGGATTTTTATTGCCATGGGCCTTGGTGTACTACTCGGCACCCTATTCCCACAGATCGAACAGTGGAACGATTCAATGTCTGTTGGCACCACTAACATTCCGCTTGCGATTGGCCTTATCTTAATGATGTACCCACCTCTGGCTAAGGTTAACTACAACCTGCTAGGCACTGTGGTAAAAGATAAGAAAGCCATTAAGCTCTCTTTGATCATGAACTGGATCGTTGGTCCAATTCTGATGTTTGTATTGGCACTAACTTTCTTGGGAGACCACCCAGGTTACATGGTTGGGGTGATTCTGATTGGTCTTGCTCGTTGTGTGGCGATGGTTCTGGTTTGGAACGACATCGGCGGCGGTAACAAAGAGTACGGCGCGGCATTGGTTGCTCTAAACAGTGCATTCCAAGTGGTGAGCTACAGCTTTATGGCGTGGTTGTTCATCAGCGTTCTTCCACCAGTATTTGGTTACGAAGGCATGTTGGTTGATATCTCGATGATCGACATTGCACACAGTGTACTTATCTACCTAGGTATCCCATTCCTAGCGGGCTTCCTAAGCCGTAAGATCCTTGTGTCGATGAAAGGCGAGCAGTGGTACAACGACGTATTTATTCCACGCATCTCTCCAATCACACTGATTGCACTACTGGCGACTATCGTTCTGATGTTCAGCCTGAAAGGTGAAATGATTGTTGAACTGCCAATGGACGTTCTATTAATTGCGGTTCCACTGACTATCTACTTCACTGCGATGTTCTTCATCAGTTTCTTCATCGGTAAAAAGATGGGCATCGAGTACGACAAGAACGCATCAATTGCATTTACAGCAACAGGTAACAACTTCGAGCTAGCGATTGCCGTGGCTATCTCAGTATTCGGTATCAACTCAGACCAAGCGTTTGCAGGCGTTATCGGTCCACTGATTGAAGTCCCTGTGCTGATTTACCTTGTGAACGTGGCGCTTAAGATGAAAGACAAGTACTACAACGGTCAGACGGTTAAACCTAGCGTATAGCATCTACGTCTACACCTAGAACTAGAACTAACAAAAAGCAGCATCACTTTGAACAGAAAGGCTCACACGTTAAACGGTGAGCCTTTTCTTTATTCAGTTTCGTCTAATAGGCCTTTCAATGCTTGTTCAAGCCAAAGTAATGCAGGACCTTTTGAGCGTGTTTTAGACAGAACAAGATCAACCGGAGGCGACCAAGTTTTATGGTCAAATGACACATTCACCTCTACCAAGCGCTGTTTAATAAGCTCTTCTTCAACAAGGTGTTTCGGTAAGTATGCCCAACCGATATCGCTACCAAGAATCATCTCTTTAATGACGATAAAGCTGTTTGACCACCATACCTTTCCGGCAATCAGCGGAAACTGATCCATCACCTTACCTTTGTCTCCCCTCAACATTAACTGACGATGCGGGAGTAAGTCAGAGAGTTTCGCCACACCTGTTTTTGCGAGCGCATGACTTGGATGACACACAGCAATAAACGGTAAGTGACCGATAAAGCATGGCTCAGAACCGACATCAAAAGCCAAGTTGGTAAACATCAATCCAATGTCGGCTCTCTCTTCGATAATTAACGGATTGACCTCTGTTGTGGTACACGCAACCAGTTCAACTTCAGTCGCCGGGAATTGATAACTGAACTGACTAAGGATCTTAGATAAGTTCGGAACCAGCAATGAATCATCTAATGCAATTTTGATGAGCCCCTCTTCGCCGCTACCCATCGCGTTAACCGTCACATTCAGATCTTCAACCTGAAGCACGATTGCTTTCACCTGTTTAAATAACTGCTCGCCTGCTTTGGTTAGTGAAGGCTTTCGAGTCGAACGATCAAAAAGCTCAACATTAAAATCGATTTCAAGATTACTGATGCCTTGGCTCACCGCCGACTGAACCTTACCCAAATGACGAGCACTGGCAGAAAATGACCCTAATTCAACGGCATACACAAACATTTTCAGCTGTTCAATGTTGTACATTCGGTTTCTCCCAAAACTTACCATCACAATATGTGATGATAACCATCTTTATATTATCACTTAAGTAGATATTATCTAGCCAAGTCATTAGCCCATCGGCGGCTATTTAATCGTAAAGAGAGTTAGAAAAATGTCACATAAAGAACGCATGTTGCACATGGTGTTATTTGAATTGGTTGCTTTGGTTCTAATGGCAGGGCTTACAACCTATGTTACAGGAAATGGCGCAGGTGAAATGGCAGGCTTAGCGCTTGCAATATCATTGATAGCGATGGCTTGGAACTACGTTTACAACTATGGCTACGACAAAATTTACGGAACAGACCGAAGCAAAAGAACCACGAAAACACGTATCCTGCACGGATTAGGTTTTGAGCTTGGCTTAATGACAGTGACTCTACCTGTCTTGATGTGGGTTCTACAACTCGATTTCCTAACCGTACTGATCATGGACATCGGCCTAGTTATTTTCTTCGTACTTTACGCGATTGCGTTCAACTGGGCGTATGACTCAGTTCGAGATCAATTGGTTGCGAAAGGAAAAGTGGCAGCTCTGGTTTAGAGCGGTAAGTTCGTCTCGTATAACAAGAACATACACCCAAATGAAAACTGCCAAACTACAACATAGTTGGCAGTTTATTCATTTATGCATATAAGCTCATTTGTTAACTCCCTTGTTACATAGCAAAAACATCACACAGCCCTCCCTAATTAAGTCTAATAATCCGCCACTCACGAAGTAGCATCACAAATCCAAACATAAACTCCTCGTACCAGTTGCGCATTCATTTACATATAGGTAGTTTGAGCGGCTTCGCAACCTATCAATTCGAGCAATGACGTTCATGCGAGCATCTTTTTCGAGCAAAAGTGTTCGGATTAACATTTCAAGTGACTTTAATTAACAATTTTATGCTCAAACGCTCACTTTTGATGTTCGTTTATTTTCGAGTTCGCAAATATATGCACAATACACGTGCTAGATAAGCAAAACTAAAAAGGACTCGAACATGACAACAAACAAACACCCTTCTTTATTTGGGCAATGCTTGGCTGAATTTATCGGTACAGGATTACTCATATTCTTTGGCGTTGGCTGTGTGGCCGCTCTGGTATTAACTGGTGCGACATTCGGACAATGGGAAATCAGCATCATCTGGGGCTTCGGTGTTGCGATTGCAATTTACTGTACTGCCGGCGTTTCAGGCGCACACATCAACCCAGCCGTAACGATTGCACTGGCCATGTTCCATGGCTTTGATAAAGCGAAAGTGGTGCCTTACATCATTTCGCAACTGCTTGGCGCTTTCTGCTCTGCAGCATTGGTTTACAGCCTGTACAGCAACCTATTTACTGACTACGAAATCGCACATAACTTTGTTCGTAGCAGCCAAGACGCACTATCAACTGCTGGTATCTTCTCGACTTACCCACATGCTTCACTTTCTTTCTTCGGCGCTTTTGCTGTGGAATTCGTGATTACTGCAGTGTTGATGTTTGCCATTTTAGCGTTAGGTGATGAGAACAACGGCGCATCTCGCGGTGCAATGAACCCTCTACTGATCGGTATTCTTATCGCGGTTATCGGTGGTTCTTTAGGTCCACTGACTGGCTTTGCAATGAACCCTGCTCGTGACTTCGGACCAAAACTTTTTGCTTACTTTGCAGGTTGGGATTTCGCACTAAGCGGTGCTCGTGATATTCCTTACTTCATCGTTCCAATTCTTGCTCCAATTGCTGGTGCGTGTTTTGGTGGTTGGTTGTACCCACGTGTTATCGGTGCTTACCTACCAGTTGAAGGCCAAGGCTGCACAATTCCAAACCAATGTGAAACAGAACAAGAAGCTGAACAAGCTCAAGCTTAATCACTAAGCGCCCCTACATTTACTAAAATATAAATAACAAAAGAAAAAGGATTCTTACCATGACCGAGCAAAAATACATTGTTGCCCTAGACCAAGGCACCACAAGCTCTCGCGCTGTAATCCTCGACCACGATGCAAACATCGTTAGTTCTTCTCAACGTGAATTTACTCAAATCTACCCGAAAGCGGGTTGGGTTGAGCATGATCCAATGGAAATCTGGGCAACGCAAAGCTCTACATTGGTTGAAGCGCTGGCTAAAGCAGGCATCCGCAGCGATGAGCTAGCGGGCATTGGTATCACTAACCAACGTGAAACCACCATTGTTTGGAACAAAGAGACAGGTAAGCCGGTTTATAACGCCATCGTATGGCAGTGTCGCCGTACAGCAGACATCTGTGAAGACCTTAAAGCGCGTGGCCTAGAAGACTACGTACGTGACAATACTGGCTTAGTCCTTGACCCGTATTTCTCAGGTACCAAAGTAAAATGGATTCTAGACAACGTTGAAGGCGCTCGCGAAGACGCTGAAGCAGGTAAGCTACTGTTCGGTACGGTTGATACTTGGTTGGTTTGGAAGATGACTCAAGGCCGTGTTCACGTTACGGATTACACTAACGCATCACGTACTATGTTGTTTAACATCAACGACCTATGCTGGGACAGCAAGCTACTAGACGAGATGGGTATTCCAGCATCAATGATGCCTGAAGTGAAACGCTCTTCTGAAGTTTACGGCCAAACGAACCTTGGTGGTAAAGGCGGTACTCGTATTCCAATCGCTGGTATTGCGGGTGACCAACAAGCAGCGCTTTACGGTCAAATGTGTGTTGAAGCTGGTCAAGCGAAAAACACATACGGCACGGGCTGTTTCCTACTGATGAACACAGGCCAAGAGAAAGTAACATCGAAGAACGGCCTATTAACGACATTAGCATGTGGTCCTACAGGCGAACCAGCTTATGCACTTGAAGGTGCGGTATTCATGGGTGGCGCATCTATCCAATGGTTACGTGATGAAATGAAGCTACTGGCTGGCGCAGAAGACTCTGAGTACTTCGCAACCAAAGTAGATTCTTCAAACGGCGTTTACGTAGTCCCTGCGTTTACTGGTTTAGGCGCACCATACTGGGATGCTTACGCTCGCGGTACGATTGTTGGCCTGACTCGTGGTGTTAACTCTAACCACATCATTCGTGCAACACTGGAAGGTATTGCTTACCAAACTCGTGACGTATTGGATGCGATGCAAGCGGACTCTGGCATCAAGCTAGCAAACCTACGTGTTGATGGCGGCGCAGTAGCGAACAACTTCCTAATGCAATTCCAATCAGACGTGCTAGATACAGAAGTTCACCGTCCTGAAGTAACTGAAGTTACCGCTCTGGGAGCAGCATACCTTGCTGGTCTAGCAGTTGGTTTCTGGGACAGCATCGATGAGCTTCAAGACAAAGCAGTACTAGACCGTACGTTCTTGCCACACCACGATGAAGAGAAGCGTAACCGCCGTTACAAAGGTTGGAAGCGTGCTATCAAATGTGCACAAGTTTGGTCTGAGCTGCACGATGACGACGAAGAGTAAAATCGAGCGTTCGAATAATCACTCTCTTATCGATTGAATTGTTCGTTCCTCAGTCAACGAAACTAAAAAGAGCACTATTTTGTGCTCTTTTTTGCGTTTCGGGCTCAAATTTTCCGCTCTGAGCACCGTTTTTGCGGTTTAGACATGATTCCTTACCATCATTACTTCTCTCTTTTCATCAATTCGAGCACAATAGCGTGAGTTTATATTTTCGATTTTGACGCGCTAGAGCCCTTTGCGCGCAGGGAGTGGTAAGTTAAGTGAAACAGATACCAAGACACCAGCAGATTGTAGATCTGGTAAAAACACAAGGATATGTAAGTACCGAAGAGCTCGTTGAAAAGTTCGATGTCAGCCCACAAACCATCAGACGAGACCTAAACGAACTGGCCGATAGCAACAAAATTCGTCGCTATCATGGTGGTGCAACCATTCCTCTTAGCTCAGAAAACACCTCTTACAACACGCGTAAAGCGCATAACTTCAACGAAAAAGACGTGATCGCCGACGAACTGGTAAAACATATCCCAGATGGCGCAACCTTATTCGTTGATATCGGTACTACACCAGAATCGGTGGCTCGCGCACTCAACAAGAATCATAAACAACTACGAGTTGTGACCAACAACATTAACGTTGCGAGCATCCTTCTGCCGAACCCAGAGATCAAGGTTATCTTGGCGGGCGGTGAAGTGAGAAACCGCGACGGCGGTATCGTGGGTGAAGCAACACTCGATTTCGTTAAACAGTTCCGCCTTGATTTCGGCATCTTAGGGATCAGTGGTATCGACTTTGACGGCTCACTGCTCGATTTTGACTATCACGAAGTTCGCGTGAAACAAGCCATCATCGAAAACAGCCGCAGTATCTTCTTAGCTGTCGACCACACTAAGTTTGGCCGTAATGCGATGGTTAAGCTTGGTAATATCTCTCAGGCACACATGGTATTTACTAATAAGCAGCCGCCGGAAGAGATTCTCAACATCCTTAAAGATTCAGACATTCCATTAGAAGTCATCAATACCGCTCAGCCTTCAACACCCAGTGAATAGGTCCAGCTAAGCTAAGCCAAGCTAGATTAAATTGAGTTAAGTTAAGTAAGAGCACTCACATTCGTGAGCAATCAAAAGCCAGTTCTATTGATAAACACTTATCGATAGCTGGCTTTTTTAATAACTGAACCATCAATACTTGATCCCTGTTCATGTCACTTCTATGCTCGAATAAGTTTTATTTGAACCTCTGCTTTCATAAGCAGAGGTTTTTTTATGCGCAAATCACATAAAACGCGCATAAACGAAAATAATAAATGACCGCAAACGAAAGTTAATATAGGATTCAATTATGTTCTAAAATGCTCGTTCGCTCAGCAAGAGGTCAAAACCATGAGTGCTCAACAAAATAATTCAAACAACAGTACATCTTCAACTCTAGACTTAATCGTGATCGGCGGCGGCATCAATGGTGCAGGCATCGCGGCAGATGCAGCAGGTCGTGGTCTAAACGTTGGTTTATACGAAGCAAATGATTTCGCCTCTGCGACATCTTCTGCAAGTTCAAAGCTTATCCACGGTGGCTTACGTTACCTTGAACACTACGAGTTTCGTTTGGTTTCGGAAGCACTGGCCGAGCGTGAAGTATTGCTAAGAAAAGCACCTCATGTTGCTCAACCAATGCGTTTCCGTTTGCCTCATCGACCATTTTTACGCCCAGCTTGGATGATTCGCTGTGGCCTATTCCTTTACGATAACTTGGGTAAGCGCACCACTCTTCCGGGAAGTAAGACAGTCAACCTAGCGAAATCGGGCCTATTAAAGCCAGAAATGAAGACAGGTTTCGAATACTCAGATTGCTGGGTGGATGATGCGCGTATGGTGTTGCTCAACGTATTAGCAGCAAAAGAGAACAACGCAGAAGTACGTAACTACTGCCGTGTTGAAAAGGCGCACCGTGAAGGCGGTATCTGGCATGTGACGATCCTTGATGTGATGACAAACCAGCGTTTTGAACGTAAAGCAAAAGCGTTAGTGAATGCAGCTGGCCCTTGGGTTAAGCAATTCTTTGATGATGGATTAGAGCAGGCTTCGCCTCGTAATATTCGTCTGATCAAAGGCTCGCACATTGTTGTGCCACGCATTCATGACGAACCACAAGCGTACATTCTGCAAAACAAAGACAATCGCATTGTGTTCATGATCCCTTACCTAGATAAGTTCTCGATCATCGGCACCACCGATCTTGAATACAAAGGCGACCCACGTAACGTCGCAATTGATGATGTTGAAGTGGATTACTTGATTGATATCGTTAACCAGCACTTTGTTAAACAGCTTGGCCGTGAAGACGTGGTTTGGACATACAGTGGCGTAAGACCGCTTTGTGACGACGAATCTGATTCCCCACAAGCGATCACTCGTGACTACACATTGGAATTGGACGCAGAGCTAGATCAAGCACCACTGCTTTCGATCTTCGGTGGCAAGTTGACCACTTATCGTAAACTCGGCGAAGCGGCACTGAACAAGCTAGAACCACACCTAACCAACATGGGCGCACCATGGACAGCGAACGACACGCTTCCAGGCGGTAACTTTAGTTGCAGCAGAGAGCAGCTTGCGAAGATGATCCACACGAAATACCCTTGGGCATCTGAAGCGTTATTACTTCGCTACGTGACTCAATTTGGTACTTACACATGGAAACTATTGGAAGGCGCAAATAGCGAAGCTGACCTTGGCATCCAGTTCTCAAGCGAAGCCCATGGCGTTTATCAAGTTGAAATCGATTACTTGATTAATGAAGAGATGGCGATGACTGACGAAGACATCTTGTGGCGCAGAACCAAACTTGGCTTATACATGAGCGAATCCGAGCAGCAAGCGGTGACGGATTACCTGAAAGAGAAACTACAAAGCAAGGTAGTGAGCTTTTCTCAAGTAGGCTAACCCCACCAGCCTAAGCATGGTTCAAGAACATACTTAACAACGAAGCTTAGCGTCCCCCGCGCTAAGCTTTTTTATTGTCTGCTACCCCTTTCAGCCTGAGACTTTGTTCACACCTCTATTTTCAACAAAAACTAAATAGTGTTTTATTAATCCGGTTGATTATCAACTTCATAAAAGGTTGCTATTCTTTACCTCAATGAAACGACACATTTAAAAACGCTCACCATGTCAGCGCTTTAATAAGGAATCTATTCCATGCAAAAAGTTATTCTGATCACAGGCTCTACCGATGGTATCGGCTTCGAAACGGCAAAAGTACTTGTTCAACAAGGTCACCACGTTTTATTGCATGGACGTAACCCAAGCAAACTCAAAGACGTAGAGCAGCAACTTGTGGCTATCTCTGCGGAAGCGAAAATTCAAAGTTACGTGGCAGACTTGTCTGTTCTGGCTGATGTGGATGCGTTGGCTGACAAAGTAATTGCTGAGCGCGATAAGATTGATGTACTGATTAACAACGCAGGTGTGTTCAACACTCCGAACCCAATCACTAAAGACGGTTTAGATGTTCGTTTTGTTGTGAATACCATTTCACCATACCATCTGACTAAACGTCTGCTACCTGTACTCGATGCATCTAGCCGAGTGGTGAACCTGTCTTCAGCCGCGCAAGCAGCAGTGAACATCGAAGCGCTAGAAGGTAAGAAACCAATGTCTGATGGTGACGCTTACGCACAAAGCAAGCTTGCGATCACTATGTGGACTCGTGAGATGGCAAAAGAGTTAGGCTCTACGGGGCCAATGGTGGTTGCTGTCAACCCAGCTTCGTTACTAGGCAGCAAGATGGTGAAAGACGCTTATGGCATTGCAGGCGGCGACCTAAGCATCGGTTCTGATATTCTGGTTCGCGCATCATTGTCTGATGAGTTCGCACAAGCAGGCGGTCAATACTTTGATAACGACAACAACACGTTTGCTAACCCGCACCCAGATGCGATTTACGGCGATAAGTCACAACAAGTTGTCGCTAAAATTGAAGAGATCATCAAAGCAACGCTTTCTTAATGACAGCTATGCTCAAGTGATTTTCTGATTCCAAGAAAAAGCCCTACGTGACTAACGCATAACTTAGTCACGTAGGGCTTTTTCGTTAAATCTATCTGATTCTACTTTTGTTCCCAATACGGTGGATTACCATAATATTCAGAGAAGTAGTCAATGAAGGCTCTCACCTTTGGTGCAAGTAACCTTGTGCTTGGGTACACAGCCCAAATTGCAGGCTCTGATGTTAATGGGTAATCTTCTAATATTTGAACCAGCTGACCGCTTTTCAGTTGTTCATAGGCACACCAATTCGATGTCACCGTGATCCCCATACCACCTGAGGCTGCGTCACGCAGTGCTTCCCCGTTATCTGCCCTGAACGACCCAGATGCCTTAATCGTCTTAGGCCCGCTTTCAGTATTGAAGGTCCAGTTTTCTAAACCAATTAAGCTAATACATTGATGATCGTTAAGATCTCGAGGTTTGGCTGGCTTACCATATTTGATTAAGTAATCAGGCGATGCACACACAATACGCTTGTCTGTCGCAAGTTTTCGGGCAATCAGTGTCGAGTCTTTCAGCTCCGAGATACGAATCGCGATATCAAAGCCACCCTCAACAACATCCACCATCGAATCTGATAGCCTGAGATCGACTTTTAACCCAGAGTAGCGCTCTAAGAATCCAGGTAAGGCAGGAACAAGATGCAAACGTCCAAAAGACGCAGATGCGGTAACTCGCAACGTTCCGGTTGGAGAATCACAACCCACACCGACCGCCGATTTGGCAGCATCCACGCTCGATAACACTTCTTCAGCATGAGGTAAGAATGCTTCCCCCTCTTCGGTTAAAGAGACCTTACGAGTGGTTCGGTGGACCAAGCGAACGCCTAAATTGTCTTCCAGTTTACTGATGTGCGAGCTTGCAACAGCAGGAGACAAACCAAGCTCTTGCCCAGCCATGCTGATGTTATGTGTGGAAGCTAAACGAACAAACAATTTGAGGTGTTCAATATTCATGAGATTACCAATAAAATCTTAAAAATCGCGTACCAGTAACCCTCATTATGCGTCATTCACATAATAATACAACGTATTAACTCAGTTGAATTGTGAAGAAGTGATTGAGCCAAAACGAAAAAAAACTCCCGAAGGAGTTTTTTTGTCTAAGTCTGCAATTCGCCATTTAGCTAGTCAGCAAAATTACCAACTCACTAGCCAGTTAAACGTGCATGCAGTGCATCTTTCAGTACAGAACGATCATGTTTCAGTTGGTGCATCGAGCCGTCATCAATGGGTGAATCTTTCAGCTCAAGCTTACGAATCTCTTTATCAAGGTTGTCGTACGTCTTCATGTCTGCTGCAAAGCCATCGTCAGTTTTAACAAGCTCAGCAATTTTATCTTTCATTTCAGGAAATTCGTGAACAAGAGAATGATTTTCACCTAGCATAGAAACCTCTTAAGTTGAGTAAAGTGATTGGTATTACGCATTCATTATTAACCTTAGCAAGGGAGTCAAATGACAAATGAGATCCAGTACACAGCGTAGAATATAGACAATTTAGATTCACAAATTTACAACATCCCCCTACAAAATCGAGGGGGTTAAATTGAATTGTCTCAGTAACGATATAGGCTCACGAGAATCATGAATTCTCGTAAGCACTACTTTTATCTTGTTGGATTTGAATCCAGCGAACAGGTCTAAATTTTGAATGAGACCTTTCAGCTATCAGTTATCTACCAGGCAAAAGTTTGAATCACGCTATCCTTCGCCATTGGATTAGATGTGATCGCATGATTCACCTTGGCTAAGAACTGCTCTCTAGAATCAAGTAGGAAGCCTTTCTGAGTCACGATGTTGTTACCGTGGTCACCCCAATAGAAAGTATCGATATTGAGGTTTTCGAGTAAGTATTTTTCCTCTTCTAAGATCTGAAGTTGAGTCGGCATGATGAACGTACCGTCATTAACTTGCTGCTCCAAAATCGTTCCTGGTTGTATTGCTAACGCCATTGGCGCTATCTGCTCAGGCTTCATGATATTCAGTAATCTTGTGGTCTCGACAATATGTTCACGTGATCGATCACGACCGCCAAGGCCGAAGATAAACGAAAGTAAGGTTTCAATGCCGGCTTCTTTGGCTAATTCCATGCCTTCGATCGCTTGTTCTGGTGTCATGCGCTTTTTGATGTTGTCGAGTACAACCGCATCGCCTGACTCCAACCCCGCATAAGCCATAGTGAGACCGGCACTTTTAAGCTCTTTAAGTTCGCTCAAGCTTTTACGACGGAAATCGTTCAAACCACTATAGAGCGATACTTTTCTGCTTTCTGGAAAGGTATGACGAAGCTTATCCAAAATCTTAAGGAGATAATCCGTGCGGGCGGCCATCACGTTGCCATCGATAAGGAAAATTGATTCAACATAAGGATAAATCAGGCGAGCTTTTTCGATATCTTTAAACACATCCTCAATATCACAAACCTTGAATCGTTTATCGCTGAACATATTACAGAACGTGCACGTGTTGATACTGCAACCTAAAGTGGTTTGAATCAGAATGCTCTTCGCCTCTGTCCATGGACGATATACTTTTCCCTCATATTTCATATTGGTTTCTCCGGTCTATAAGCACGAGAGCGTGCTTTAATAAAACAGAGTTTATCAACACCAGTATTCATTGATAATTCGCGATATAGTCGAATCATTTTTTAGATTTTGTATAAAATAAAAGCCTTGTGACAACACAAGGCTTTGTAGGGGTAACTCTCTACCGGAGCAGCTGAAAATGTGTTTCCACAAAAGAAGATTAGCTGCTGCACCCTTGGGTATGAACTCGATTCATGTCGTCACCGACTTGTGCTTCTTGAGACCCCGTCGATTGGCATCCTGCCACGAATAACAGCGTTACAGATAAGATAAGCCATTTCATAATAAATCCTCTTTCGGTCATGACTAAAGCATAGTGCTTAAAAGCGCGGATACCTCAGTCAATAACTAAAACCTTACCTACCGATAAGGCCTTGGTTAATGAACAAAGCATCGCTTCTTTAACTAACGACCTGCTTTTGTACAAAAAACTTTCACTTCAACGAATGAAAATCGTACAAGAGCGAAAATAGGACAGCTATGGAACTAAGAATAAGAACTAGAAGTTAGTCACTCGTCGCCAAACGTACAGCCGCTTCTGCATGAATGGCTGTGGTATCAAACAAGGGAACATCAGTGTGTTGCTGCTGAATCAGGAGGGCGATTTCAGTACAGCCCAGAATAACGGCTTCTGCACCTTGTTGGCCTAGCTTCTCAATGATTTGACGGTATACATCTCGAGATTCTTCTTTTACTTGGCCTCGACACAGCTCTTGATAAATGATGTTGTGGACTTTCTCTCGGTCACTCTCATCAGGAATCACCACATCGATACCGAATTTGTTAGTCAGGCGCCCTTTATAGAAATCTTGTTCCATCGTGAAAGCGGTGCCGAGTAACCCGACTTTCTTTACGCCCTGTTCTAGCAGCTTTTGCGCGGTAGTATCAGCGATATGTAAGATAGGAGCCGTGATCTTCTGTTCGATTTCAGGCACGACTTTATGCATGGTATTGGTACAAATTAAGATGAAGTCTGCGCCACCTTTCTCAACAGATAATGCCGCGTCAGCTAAAATATCGGCAGTCTCAGCCCAACGGCCTTGGTGTTGTAACTTTTCAATCTCATCTAAGTTCACGCTATACATACAAATCTTTGCAGAGTTCAACCCTCCCAGCGTCGCTTTAACACCTTCGTTAATGGATTTGTAATAGCTCATGGTCGATTCCCAACTCATACCACCAAGCAAACCGATCGTTTTCATTTTTTATTCCTTTAATTTCTGACTATCCCGATTAAAGCGTCATGCGTTAAAAATTTATAGTACGATCTTGCTGAAAATGAGACGAAGTCTTCGCTATTTAGCAAAAGGCTCGAATGAACCATCCGAGCCTTTGCTGTTTTGTCCGAATGTTTGTGTGGGTTAATACACCTCACACCAATCGGATTTCATGTCGATTAACGTCCAATCATCTCTGGAGTTCGCTTCGTCGAGTGCTTTATCAAGCTTACCCACATGGGACTCACGATCATACTTCCACTCGCGCTCGGCATCGGTGTGATGAACAATCATCGCCATTGAGTTTGGTTGACTGGTTGCCCACTGCATCATCGCTTGATCGCCGTCTGAGTTACCGACCGCTAGAATAGGTTTTTTGCCGATAATATGCTGAATGTTAGTGACCTTTCCGGCTTTGTCATCGATGGTCAAAATGGACGAATCCTTGGTAACCGTCGGCTTACCATCGTTATAGCTGTAGTTATATTTAAGCGCACTACCAATGATCTGCTCTGGCGGGATGTTATAAGCTTCTGGAGCCCACGCTCGCATAAAGTCAACGCCTCCGCCCGACACAATGTAAGTTTTAAAGTCATGCTCTTGCAGGTAAATCAGCATCTCTTTCATTGGCTGATAAGTAAGGTCTGTGTAGGCTTTATTGAAGCGTTTATCTTTTGCTACCGCCAACCATTGCTCAACGTCTTGCTGGTATTGCTCTACTGTCATACCAGAATGTGTCGCCATGATGATTTTCAATAACCCTTCTTCGCCACTGCCCAGAACACTTTCAATATCATCTTCAAGTACATACTTAAACGGTGCTTCGGTTTTCCATTCAGGGTGTTCAGGCGCCATCTCTTTTACACGGTCTAGTGCAAAGGCTAGTTGGAAGTAATAAGGCTTTTCCGACCAAAGCGTACCGTCGTTATCGAACACGGCAATGCGATCTTCAATTGCCACGAACGTATCAGACTCAGCTTTAGTGGCTTGCCCAACAAAGTCGACGATAGCGGATTTGCTCTCGCTGTCCTTCCAAGAAGGCAGCAAGTTGGGATCACAATCTTTAGCAAAAGATGAGAAAGAGAGACTGGATAAGATCGCGACAGATAAGAGGGTTATTTTCTTCATAGCAACTACCATGTTGTTGAATTAATTGTAGGGTTTAATTCAATTCATCCTAGTTGGTCTACTCTGATTTGCCACTTATGAACACTATAACCAATGCTCATGTTGGTATTAGATTAGTACCACAGCTAAGCTGGCTGAGGGTGCTCTGCGATGTATTTATCGAGAACTTAAAAGGAGACAAACAAAAAAGCAGAACTTCAATTCCTCAAAGTTCTGCTTTATCAATCCATGACTGCTTACACTCTGCGCTTTTTGAAAGCGTGCCAGCCAGCGCTGAGAATTGTTTTTACCACCACGCTTAATGCGCTAAGTTTAGGGTCAGCATTCTTGCCAGAGGCAATGCGCCACATTTGATGTTCATACCAAACCAGCCCGACCATCGCCATCTTGTCTAATGCGGGCTTTCCTGTGGTTGGCACCGTTAGTGGCATGCCGTGGCTAGGGTCTTCAATTAACTTGTTAGGGAAATCAGGATCAACCGCCATTGTGCGTGCAATACCAATAAAATCGGTCGCCGAGGTGTTTAATGCGTCATTCATTGCTTGCGCGGTTCGAAAACCACCCGTGACCACCAGCGGTGTGCTGACGAGTTTTCTCGCCTTCACCATGTAATCCATAAAATACGCTTCACGTTTTACCGTGCTGGCCTTGATTGATTCAGCTTTGCTCTTTGAACCCATCATTGATGGACTTTCATAGGTGCCGCCGGAGATCTCAATCAGGTCGATACCGTTATCACTCAGTGTTTGAACAACCTGCATCGACTCTTCTTCAGTGAAGCCACCTTTCATAAAGTCAGCGCTGTTGAGCTTAATTCCGACAGGGAAATCTTCACCGACCTCTTTTCGAATCGCGCGATAAACCTCAAGCACGAAACGAAGTCTGTTTTCGAGTGAGCCACCCCATTTGTCTTGGCGTTGATTGTGTCTCGAAGACAAAAACTGACTCACGAGATAACCATGAGCACCGTGAATCTGCACGCCAGTAAAGCCTGCTTGTTTTGCAAGCTTTGCACTCAGCGAAAATTTATCAATGATTGCGATTATTTCCGTCTCAGTCAGAGCTCGTGGCGTATTGAAACCTTTTTCTAATCCACGCTCTAAAGAGATAGCCGAAGGCGCAACCGGGCTATCACATAAGAATTTAGGGATTTGCTTTCCTGGGTGGTTCAATTGCATCCATATCTGCGAACCATTTTGTGTTCCAGCCTTCGCCCACTCACGAAATACGCTTAAGTCACTTTGCTCATCCAACACAACGTTTTTAGGTTCACCAAGCGCGCCTCTATCGACCATCACGTTACCCGTCATGGATAGGCCAATTCCTCCTCGAGCCCAACGCTGATAGAGCGTGACTAAACCTTGCTTAGGGTTATGGTGTTTATCACCTAGCTGTTCACTCATTGCCGATTTGAACAGGCGATTTTTGATCACTTGACCATTAGGAAGAGAAAAAGGGTCGTTGAGGCAGATTAGATTCATGCGCGTGGTTACTTTCTTGGGTTTATACATTCAGTCCAGTATGCCCTATTTTATCCGACAGTTCTGAGCATTTAACGCCTATTTCGAAGCAAGTTTCACTCAATAATAAAATGCCAGCGGCATAGCAACTGACATTAATCGATTATAAATAGAATCTCAAAAACTGGGCTGACGCTGCTGAAATATGTCAACCAGAAAGGCTCGAACACCCTTTACGCTCATGGTAATTGTCGTTATTGTGATTCTCTACGCCATCATCACAAGGACTGTCTGAGAGTTATGAACAGCACGATTGAAACTATTCTGGGGCACCGCTCCATTCGTCAATATACAAATCAACCGATTGAAAAAGCACAACTTGATGTGATTATTCAGGCTGGTCTCGCGGCTTCATCATCGAGCTTACTGCAGGCTGTTTCTATCGTGAGAGTGACAGACAAAGAGAAGCGCAAACTGTTAGCTGAATACGCAGGTAACCAAGCTTACGTTGAGAATGCGGCTGAGTTTTTAGTGTTCTGTATCGACTATCAACGCCACGCTCAGATCAACCCTGAAGTGAAAACCGACTTTACTGAACTGACCCTGATTGGCGCTGTCGATTCTGGCATCATGGCGCAAAACTGCATGTTGGCTGCTGAGTCTCTAGGTTTAGGTGGCGTGTACATTGGCGGGCTGCGTAACAGCGCACAACAAGTCGATGAACTGTTAGAACTACCACAACATACCGCCGTGTTGTTTGGGATGTGCTTAGGTCATCCGGCACAGCAACCAGAGGTCAAGCCTCGCCTTCCAGCTCACGTGGTGATGCACGAAAACCAATACCAACCGCTGAGCCTAGATGACATTGCCAGCTACGATGATTCGATGCAAAGCTACTACGCAAGCCGTTCAAGCAACCAAAAACAGAGCAGTTGGTCACAGCAGATCACGCAAAAGCTGTCTGGCGAATCTCGCCCGCATATCCTGCCTTACTTGAACAGCAAGCAGCTGACCAAGCGTTAAGCCGTTAAGCCGTTAAGCCGTTAAGAGCTTGCAACAAACCACAGCAAACAGCAGTACAAACAAAAATGTCAGCGTAATATACGCTGACATTTTTATTTATCCGGAGGCGGCTAGCTTACAGATATTTCTCAATCGGTAACAACTGTAGGAAGCCTGACTGCATTCGTTCCCATTGACCAGTGTCAGGTTCGCTGTCCCAACGTTGATCGCCTGAATACCAATACACATCACCGTCTTCCAATTCCAAGCGCCAGCTATTATCTTCACTCATTGCTTGCTCAATAGTGTCTGCTAACGTTTCAGCAATCTCTTTATTTTCGATGATCAAAACCGATTCAGTATTGAGGTAGGTAGAGCGCAAGTTGAAGTTAAATGAGCCGATGCTCGCGATGCTGCGGTCGAATACGACTGATTTAGCGTGCAAGCCATAGGCTGTCTCAGGCGCACATTTAGACACGTCTTGAGTCGATGCTTCACACAACTTAGATTCTGGTTTTAGCTCAAACAGATCGATGCCATGCTCCAACATATCGTAACGTCTGCCCGCATAAGCAGAATGATTAGTCACCAGATCATTAGAGGCCATAGAGTTAGTTAGCGCTTTTATCTCAACGCCCTTATTGTTCAACACTTGCCACTCTTCAAGCTGACCATCATCGAATACAAGGTAAGCCGATTCCAATAAGATCTCTTGTTTCGATTCACTCGCTAACTTACCTAGAAGAATCGCGGTCGCTTTCGGTTCATCGGTATTGTCTGAATCATCAGGAACAGGCTGATCGTAAACAAAACGCGCATTCACCCATGCCATCTCACCAATCACCTCTTTCAGCAAACTATCAGCAGCCTTACGATCTAGTGGCAATTCCGGGTAATTTTGATAATGCGGAACGACAATATTATCTATCTTCGAGAGATCAGGTTGCTCGTCATCACCCAGCATATCGACAGGGTAAGACCAACGGCTGTTCCAGTATTCAACAAAACTGGTTTGGATGGTGTTAACTACCGAGCCCATGACTAATACATCGCGGTCTCGGAAATTGATTTCATCAGAAAGGTCGAAGTATTCATCACCAATATTACGTCCACCCACCACAGACAAAGTACCATCGACGGTAAACGACTTATTGTGCATACGGCGATTTAAACGAGAAAAGTCGCCGACAAAGCTCAGCCATTTACTGAAACCGCGGCGTGTTGGTGTTGGATTGAAGATACGAATCTCGACGTTCGGGTGTGCACCCAGTGCCGACAGCAACCCTTCACGTTCGTTGAGGTTGATATCATCCAGCATTACGCGAACCTTCACACCGCGCTCGGCCGCTGCTAATAAACGGCTAGCGAGATAGCTGCCCGATTCGTCAGAGTTCCAGATGTAATATTGAATGTCGATGGTGTGCTCGGCACTTTCGACCAGCGCTAATCGCTGTGCCAAGGCATCCCAACCAGACTCTTGCAGACGAACCGCAGTGGTGCCTTGCTCTAAAGCTTCAGGCTGAAATTCATTGGTTAGAACCGATAAAGAACTAGGTGCAGGAGAGGTTGGCGGTTCTGTTGGATGATCGATACCTTCAGGAAGTGAAGAACACCCACCTAAAACGGCGATTAAGATTAACGTTAAACTGATGCGTTGGAGCACAGGCATGTATCTGACTTCCTTTTCACGATGGCGTCTTTAGAAACTTTCCGTACAGCTTTTCAATGAACAAGCTATTCCGATCTATTCATTGATTATTACTGCTAAATCCTGAAATTTATAGGTAATTATCCAGTATAAATTTGAAGATCAGTAAATTGACCTACAAATCACCTAAGTTGAGTGAGTGTCAGGCAATATAAACTTAGCGGGTTTTCTACCATTTCGATGGTGAGTCTGTTCGGTCTGGGTGATGCTTCACCATTGTTTGGAGATCTAGTTTCACCGCTTGATTTCACACTAACAGGCGTGTCGACTTACTTATATGAGATCGTGCAAACGCATTACTTACGTAAGCGCTAAAGCTGTTGTTCATCTAAGGGACATGTAAGGATCAACACCGAAAACATTGTTCACACTACATAACCTTTATCGTCCCTACACAAGCCTTCCCTATAGTAGTACCCTTTATTGTCTCTCATTCTTGATGGTAACTGGATATTATGAAGCTTTTGGTCGATCGCACTGGTGAACAGTTTTTAGATATTCTGCAAGAATCGGGAGATACATTGACGGTTCAATTCATTACCAATGAAGGCAATCGAAAGGGTAAGCCGTTCCAAGATCACTTGAGTGGATTGTTCCTCACAGGTTGGAAGCCGCGCACTACTTCAACCGCCATCGGATTAGAGCGCTTTAAGCAAGGCAAACTTGAAGATCCCAAAGTGAGTTTCGCATTGCACCAACTCTATCCACTGGGTCGAGACGTAAAGTTACCTTCTGGTGATATCGCAACTATCGCGAGTTACGCCAATACCCATGCCGATGGCTACTATATGTTTGTGCGCCTCAACGATGAGTTAACCCGACTCAAGATTACACCCGATTGGGAACTGCAACCTTCCGCTCAAAGATTGGCTCTGCCTTATTACCCAGCCCCAAGAACTAAAGAAGAGCTCGACAACATTGACGATTTTGATGCATGGGCGGGCGGCTTCTAAACACTCCTAACCTACGCCGAGTAGCACATAATACCCAAGCTATTATCAATTATCTTTTGACAATAATTCAAATGTAGCACTGTTTATCGTTTCAAATATTCCCACTATTATTTATCCATCGACACAGACTGCAGCTCAATGAACAAAGAGTGGCACTGTAAACACAGACAAATCACCATTTCGGTGAAAAATAATATAGGTACCAACATGACTCAACTAACTATCGTCGCAAACATCGTCGCTAACGAAGGCAAAATTGAATTGGTTAAAGCAGAGCTGCTAAAGCTGATTGATATTACTCGCGCTGAAGAAGGCTGCATCAACTACGACCTTCACCAAGACAATGAAAACCCAGCACATTTCACTTTCTACGAAAACTGGACGTCGCGTGAACTTTGGCAAACACACATGGGTAATACCCACCTTGCTGAATACATGGCAGCAACCGAAGGTAGTGTTACGTCATTTACACTTAACGAGATGACTAAGATCGCTTAAGTACAGTTTCAGTAGTCTGTTACTAGAAAGCACACTGACAAGCTATCGAGTTCGATTTGAAAGCCCCGCTGCACGTCAGCGGGGCTTTTTTCATTTATGCGGATATCGTCAACTGCCTTAGTTAGAGCTTCAAACGGGGCTGAATAAAATCAATAAACGCCGAGATACGTTTAGAGACCGATGACGACTTGTAGTAAACCGCATTCACTCGCTCTCGGTCTGTGTTGGCAAGTTTGTCTTGTTCCAGAATAGGGATTAGGCGACCCGCAGCCATATCTTCCTGCACCATAAACCCCGATAAACAAGCAATCCCATTTCCAGCTAAGACTAGTTGACGCACGGTTTCACCATTACTGGCTGTCACAGTAGGCGCGACATCACTTTGGTTTGGTAAAGGCCAATGGTTAAGCACTTTGTTACCCGCAAACCCCACAATTTGATGCGAACTCAAATCTTCAGGTTTGGTGGGCACCCCACGCTTAGCGAGATAATCAGGTGACGCAACAATATGGAGTAAACTTTTTCCTAACGGGCGAGCGTGCAGTGTTGAATCGGACAACTTACCGATTCGAATCGCAACATCAGTTCTCTTTTCGAGAAGATCAACGAAGCCTTCGTTGGAAGTGAGTTCCAACTCAATGTCTGGGTAAGCCTCTTTGAATGACTGCACCAACGGCACTAGTTGGTGAAATACGAATGGACTGGCGGCATCGACTCTTAAACGACCTTTTGGCAACTCTCCGCGCGACACGATTTCTTCTTCCGCGCTCTGAATCATCTGTAATCCCACCCTGACTGAATCGACAAACTGCCGTCCTTCCTCCGTCAATTCCACGCGTCTCGTTGTTCGGTTGAATATTGAGACGCCGAGTTGCGACTCAACCTTACTCACCGAACGAGACACCTTGGCGACCTGCACATCCAGCGCCTCTGCCGCCGCAGAAAAACCACCAGCATCGACAACGGTGAGTACCATTTCTAAATCATCTGAACGGGTTAACATAAGGCTCCTTCGCTATCTTCATTTTGTTTAATGTCATCTCGCTTGTGCTCATCACAGCTCAAATCATCTGTGTCTTTTCGATCTCATCAGCTTAATCCAATGATCGGTTAACCCTCCAATTATTGCAAATAACACAAAGGTTATTTGTTAATAGCGCCATTTATCACAAATATATATTGCTAGATAATCCTCGCCACCAAACGAAGCGCTCCTATTGCAGTAACAAGCTGCCCCATTTTATCGCGCTCGGTATTTAACAAAGAACAGTAAGAGAGATGATTATGCCACTAGCATTACTTGCATTGACGCTCAGCGCCTTTGCCATCGGAACCACAGAATTTGTCATCGTAGGCTTGATTCCTACCATGGCGAGCGACTTGAATGTATCTCTGCCATCGGCAGGCCTATTAGTCAGTTTATACGCGCTTGGCGTTGCTATTGGCGCACCAGTATTAACGGCATTAACCGGCAAATGGAATC
The DNA here is from genome assembly GCF_041473335.1 of Vibrio sp. 10N.222.55.C7. Classification (NCBI taxonomy): domain Bacteria; kingdom Pseudomonadati; phylum Pseudomonadota; class Gammaproteobacteria; order Vibrionales; family Vibrionaceae; genus Vibrio; species Vibrio sp. 10N.222.55.C7. The sequence goes on along the minus strand of NZ_JBFRSC010000049.1, from coordinate 24,936 downwards.
GTAAAGCGGTGCTGCTAACCGTGATGGCATTGTTTGTCATTGGTAACTTATTGGCGTGGCAAGCTCCGGGTTATAACACGCTGATCGCCGCACGAATTTTGACTGGCCTTGCCCATGGCGTGTTCTTCTCGATTGGATCGACCATCGCGACAGGTTTGGTTTCAAAAGATAAAGCAGCCAGTGCCATTGCGATCATGTTTACAGGTTTAACGGTTGCATTGGTAACCGGCGTACCACTGGGCACTTATATCGGGCAAACCTTTGGCTGGCAAGCGACCTTCTTGATCGTGGCTCTGCTTGGTCTTATTGCTCTTATCGGTAGCGCTATCTTGGTTCCAAGCAACCTTAAGCAACCACCAGCGGCGAAGATTTCGGCACAACTAAAGGTTCTAACTCAACCACGCTTACTGTTGGTTTACGCTATCACAGCACTAGGTTATGGCGGCACATTCACAGCGTTTACCTTCCTTGCTCCAATACTGGAAAACGTATCAGGGTTTGATTCGAGCTCAATCAGCTTAATCATGTTGGTTTACGGTGTGTCAGTAGCGGTAGGTAACATCTGGGGCGGCAAAATGGCCGACAAGATGGGCCCGATTAAAGCACTGACCGTTATCTTCTCTGGTTTAGCCGCGGTACTGGTGGTATTCAACTTTACCGCTGTAAACCCTTACGCAGCCGTTGCGACTATTTTGGTTTGGGGTGCATTTGCATTCGGGAACGTTCCGGGGCTACAAGTGTATGTTGTGAAACTGGCTGAGAAATACACACCTGACGCCGTCGATGTCGCTTCTGGGTTGAACATTGCAGCCTTCAACGTCGGTATTGCATTGGGATCTTGGGGTGGTGGTTTGATTGTCGCGAAATCTGGATTAATGAACACCCCTTGGGTAGGTGCTGTGATCGTTTTGATCGCTCTTGTTCTGACTCGATTCAGTGGTGCGTTAGATAAGAAGCAAGCACAACAAGCTGTTCCATCTAGCATCTAGCATCTAGCATCTAGCAAGAATAGAAAAAACAAAGCCCGAACCTAGGTTCGGGCTTTATCAATTCAATCTGATTATTACTCGTTATCGATCGCTTTCAGCACTTTATATGGATTACCGACTGCAACCACATTGGCTGGGATGTCTTTGGTTACGACACTGCCCGCGCCAATCACGCTGTTTTCGCCAATGGTGACACCGGGGCAGATAATTACACCACCGCCAAGCCAAACATTGTTGCCAACATTAATCGGTGTGCCAAACTCAACGCCTTCTTCTACACGGCCTTTCACATCGAGTGGGTGACCTGCAGTCAGGATTTGAACGTTCGGACCAAGCAGCACATTGTCGCCAATAGTCACTTCAGCCACATCCAAAATCACGCAGTTAAAGTTAGCGTAGAAGTTCTTGCCTAGCTTGATGTTCGAGCCGTAGTCACAACGAAATGGAGGTTCTAAATGCGCATTTTCACAGCCCGGAATCAGCTCTTGCGTTGCTGCTTCCCATTCGGGTGTGTCAGGAATACTGTTATTGAGTTTTTGAAGCACCTTGCGACATTCGATACGAGCTGCATAAAGCTCTTTATCCCAAGCCTGATAAGGTTCACCTGCTAGCATTTTTTGTTTTTCTGTTTTCACGTTACTTACCTGTTCTCACATCAATTAGCTATTTTCATATTACTTATCTAGCTTCACATTACTTAACTAATGGTGGTCAATTCATCGACCAAAAACGCAATATCGCACATCTAAATAACAGTGAATAAGGAGTGTTTGAGCTTGGTTTAAGAGATGCGCAGCTCGTCACTTTTTGTAGGTAAAATATGAAATTCGAACAGTGCTAATTTAGCTTCGCTATCGAATCACGTAACACCAAACTACCAGTGGTATTGATGGTGGTCGCTTGCTCTGTTTCACCGACAATTTGCAAGATCGCCTTTTGCGTCATTTGCTCTAATGGCACACTCACAGACGTTAAGCTTGGCGTTAAAAACGCCCCCACTTTGCTGTTATCAAAGCCGACGATCGAAACATCTTGAGGCAATGAGTACCCAAGTTCGGTTAACGCCTTAATCGCACCAATCGCCATATCATCGTTTTCAGACAAGATAGCAGTGAATGTGGTTCTGCTTTTTGCCAAAGCCTGAGCCGCGTGATAACCGCTCTCCATCGTCCAATCACCTTGAACAACGTTGGACTCATCCAATGCAACACCATGTTTAGTTAACACATCTTGATAGGCTTGGTAACGCAGCTCATCGGTCGAAGAACCGGCTTTACCACGAATCACTGCAATGTCTGTATGGCCTTGCTCGATGATGTGTTCAACCATCAAACAAGCACTCTGATAATGGTCGGTGGTAATAGCATGATTGGGCTTCGACGGCATTTCACGGTTGAGTACCAGAATCGGAGTGTCGGTGCTGTCGATGATCTTTGCAATCTCACATTCGGTTAAGCATTGCGGATAGAGGATGATGCCCGCGCACTTCATATCCAGCAGGAAGTTGATCGCCTTTATTTCGTCTTCAGCGCTGTGTTTGCCATCGGTGATCACCAGTTGGTGATTCGACTTTTCGCTATAAGAAGCCGCGTGATACATCAAGGAAGAGAAGTAAGGGCCATCGAACAACTCATTGGTAATTACAAAGCCGATGAAATTGGTCTTCTTGGTCGCCAATTGCTGAGCCAACAAGTTCGGTCGATAACCTGTTTCTTGAATCGCATCAAATACCTTTTTCACCACATCTGGGCGCACGATGTTCTTGCCATTTAAGACACGAGAAACGGTCGATTTAGATACGCCTGCGCGGTTTGCGACATCAAGCATGGTTACCATTCGCTTCTTTTCCTTTATAAAAAATTAGCCGACATAGGCCGACTAATTCATTGCAAAATGACAGCTCACAGTTCACATAACTGCGCTGGGGAATGCATTCTAAATAGTGGCACCGTTAGATGCAATCACACCTTTATACCACTCGAAAGACTTCTTGCGCTTGCGTTCTAGTGAGCCAGATTGATCGTTGTGCTTATCTACGTAAATGAATCCGTAGCGTTTTTTCATCTCGCCCGTGGTGAACGAAACTAAGTCGATACAGCCCCAAGGGGTGTAACCCATCAAATCAACACCATCAATCGCAACGGCTTTTTTCATCTCTTTGATGTGGTCGCCAAGGTAAGCGATACGGTAGTCGTCATTAATGCTGCCATCTTCTTCAATGGTATCAACAGCGCCAAAACCGTTCTCAACGATGAACAATGGCACTTCATAACGTTCATACAGAGACGCTAAACAGAAACGCAAACCGGTTGGGTCAATTGGCCAGCCCCAATCGCTAGACTGGATAAACGGGTTATCGACCGAGTTTTCATGACCGCCGTCCATCGCTTCTTCAGTCGATTGGTGAGAAGAAGAATCCAAGGTATTAGACATGTAGTAGCTAAAGCCTAAGTAATCAGCCTTGCCTTCTTTTAGGATCTGCTCATCTTCGGGCTGCATCTCAATATTGAAGCCTTTGATTGCCCAGTCATGCTTAGCGTAATTTGGGTAATGACCACGCACCATTACATCCGAGAAGAAATAACGGTCACGCATCGCTTGCTGTGCCACCATGATGTCTTCTGGCTTTGAAGAACGAGGATAGAAAGGCACCATCGCACACATTGCGCCAATTTGAAGATTTGGATTGATCTCGTGACCTTTCTTAACCACCAACGCACTCGCAACAAACTGGTGGTGAACCGCTTGATACATGGCTTCTTGCGGCTTTTCACATTGCGGGAACTTCACGCCAGAGCACAACCAACCGAAGATGTCTGCCGAGGTGTTCATCTGGTTGTTGATCTCGTTAAACGTCATCCAGTATTTCACTTTGTGCTGGTAACGCTCCATCACCGTAGTTGAGTACTTAACGAAGAAGACGATCACTTTACGGTTCACCCAGCCACCATATTCGTTAGCTAGATGGTAAGGCATTTCAAAGTGGCTCAGTGTTACCACAGGCTGAATGTCGTATTTCAACAGCTCGTCAAACAGATCATCGTAAAACGCTAATCCCGCTTCACACGGTTCAGCTTCATCGCCATTTGGGAAGATACGCGTCCACGCGATACTGGTACGGAAACACTTAAAGCCCATCTCAGCGAATAACTTAATGTCTTCTTTGTAGCGATGGTAGAAATCCACTGCGACTTGGTTAGGATAGTTTTCGCCATCAATCACGCCATCGGTGATTCGACGTTGTACACCATGAGCGCCCGCTGTTAATACATCAACAACACTGACACCTTTACCATTCGCATCCCAGCCGCCTTCTAGTTGATGCGCTGCTACTGCACCGCCCCATAAAAAATCGTTCGAAAATTCGTTGTTCATACCATTACTCACTACAAGTTATTCGTGAAAAAGATCAGAATTTGAGCTGCAATTACAACTCTGAAATCGATTTCAATAAAAGCAAAGATACAGATTGAAACCGGTTTCAGCAACAGTTAAAAGATCTTTTTTGATCGATCTAAAGACTAATCAACAGTCAGCATTACGATCAATGCTGTTCAAAATACTGATCATGCAGTGATTTGCCGGATAGGTCTTGAGTTCCCGGGTAGAACTGGACGAGTGTCTGATCGGCTAAAGTGAGGTGAATCCAACCCTCTTTGACTTTCAACCAGTTGGTGCCGTTGGTCTCATAGACGGCAGGAAACTTGCCCCAGCCAGACTCTGATACCTGCAGCTCTTGAAATAGGTTAATCGGGGCTAGCTTATTGCTGTCGAAGTTTGCGTCGGCATAGACAGATAAAGGCTCGATGGCATCGTTTGGCTTAAACGTATAACAGCTCACAGAGGCTGAAGTGCGATCAAACCACTGGTAAGGTTGTGCACCGATTAAATCGTAGACCGTGCAATCATTGAATTGAATCGCCCACTCTTGGTGAGCTTTAAAACCGAGGTAACCTATGGGTTGTGATGGTTCAGGCTTTGAGTCCGCCTCCTGCTCATACACCGGTTCTGAGGTAGCACATCCCATAAGCCCAAGACTAAAAAGGAAAGTCACAGCAAGCTTCATCATTGTCATACCTCAGTTCCGTTAGTAGATGAGTAACTCAATTAAGTCTCTACATTAAACGGTAAGTTCCAAACGATTACCATCCGGATCGAGTACACAGCTCTCATAATAGCCATCGCCTGTTCTTCTTGGGCCATCTAAGCGCTCATAGCCGTCTTCGACCAAGTGTTGAGTCAGTTGATCGACCGCCTGTTCCGAACCTAATGATATCGCCATGTGAATGAAGCCTGTGAACTGGTCATAGATGTCGTCTTTCGATTCAGGGACAGAGTCCATTTCCATAATCTCTAAACGACTTCCCGTATCAAACGAGAGGAAGTATGAAGAAAACCCTTTAGTTGGGTTGTGATATTTTGAGTTCAATGTCGCGCCGAAATAATCTTCATAAAATCGCTTCAGTACTTCGAGTTGTTTGGTCCAAATTGCGATGTGTTCAATCTTCATTTTGTTTGCCTAAGTTTGATGTCTAACGCTAGATTACTCATCAAATAAGGAACAATAAACAGAACGAAATTCATCGAAATTGTTCCTGATTAACGGGCTCGATTTTATGTCCATAACTGCACAGTATTGGCATCTATGTTTGTGTAATAGTTATCTTTCCTCCATAGTCAGGTTTTACACAATCTGAGATTCAAACTGTGAGCTTTTTAAAACTGATACTACTTGCGGCTATATGGGGAGGCTCGTTTCTTTTCATGAGAATGGCCGCCAATCCATTAGGGCCCGCAGTCTTAATTGAAGCGCGAGTTCTGTTTGCGGCACTTACTCTGCTTTTAGTTTCTTTCTATTTAAAAAAGAAGCTCTCTTTTCATGATCACGCAAAACACTTCTTCATTCTCGGCCTGTTTAACACCACACTTCCTTTTTTGCTTTTCGCTTATGCCGCGCAGACACTTAACGCCTCGACACTCGCCATCTTGAACTCTACCGCGCCAATATGGGCGGCAATCATTGGTGCAATATGGACCAAAACAGCACTCGAGGCGAAAGTTCTATTGGGACTTGGGATTGGGGTAACAGGAGTTGGCGTGTTAGTCGGTTGGGATGCGATGAACATTGGCCGTGAGGCTATGCTTCCTATCTTTGCAGCAGTGATGGCGGCCTTTAGCTACGGAATAGCGTCAAACTATACCAAACAAGCCCCTAAAGTTGAGGCATTCAACAATGCTCATGGCAGCATGTGGACTGCGGTATTGCTGGTTTTGCCGTTTGTATTCTTTATTCCGATGAGAGAAACACCCGACGTTACGATCACTACATCGGTTGTCTTATTAGGCGCGGTATGTACTGGGTTAGCGTATCTACTTTACTTCAATCTCGTCTCTGAACTCGGCGCACCTTCAGCCCTGTCCGTGACCTTCATCATTCCGGTATTTGGTATTCTATGGGGTAACTTATTCTTAGATGAAGCAATTGGCATCAATACGATTGTTGGTTCAATTCTGGTTATCACCGGCACCATGTTGGTGACAGGAATGACGCCTTCTAAGATGATAGAGAGCGCCAAACAGAAACGAGCAGCAAGAGCGGCTCGTTAATCAGCCATATATTGCTGAATCTTGTTTCTCAGCCACTGATGAGCAGGGTTCAAATCGGTTCTTTTATGCCAAATCATGTATTGCTGCATAGGTAAGATTTCAAACGGCTGATCAAGGACTTGAAGCTGGAAGGATTCGGAAAATTGATTGGCAAAATCACGCGATGTACTGCCGACACAATCTGAGCCCGATACCAGCACACACATGGTCATCAGCGAGTCACACTCGGCACTCACTTTTCTCTGTTTCAGTGGCGACTTGGTAAAATAATCTGCCGTGTATAAACGGGTTCGACGCATTCTAAAAGTAACATGCTTTTCGTTGTAATATTGCTCTTGCGTCACAGAGCCATTGATTCTCGGATGCCCCTTTCGAGCTATCAGCACCAACTCATCTTCAATCATCGGCTGCTTCATGTAGCCGTTAACTTGCGGGTAATGGATATCAATCGCTAAATCAGCTTGTTGCATGCTCAAGCCTTGCAATAATTCTTCTTCGTTGTTCGGCACCATATTGAATTCAATCGAGATATTGCCCAACGTCTCATCTTGCTCGACGAGAGGTTGAAGCTTGGTTAATCCAATCTCATTCACCAGGATACGAAACACATGATGCTGCTGATTATCAAATGTCTTTAAAGTGCTTACTGCGCTGCTTATCCCTTCTAGAGCAGGCTCTACTCGGTCTGCCAATTGCACCGCAGCGTTAGTCGGAATAATCCCACGCCCTTCACGAATAAACAGGTCGGTATCAAGCTGAGATTGCAATCGCTTCAATGCCCCACTAACCCCAGGCTGAGTCATACCAAGCGATTCTGATGCAAGCGTGATCGACTTTAATCGATACACTTCTAAGAACACGCTCAATAGATTTAAATCCAACTTTTCCACGTCGCTCACCGTTACTCTCCCTGTCAATGTGGTCTTAATCAATCATAGGTCAGGATTCGTCTTCGTCGCCCAACCATCGCATGATTCAATACATAGCCAATCGTGATGTATTAAATAAAGCTTACTTTATTTTTTGCTATATGTCTTATTCCTATAATCGCCTCAACGAAACAAAATTCTGAAATGAAGAGGCTCTTATGACAACTTCTCGCACGTTCAAAAATGCATCACTGTTCCTGGCTATCTCGCTCGCATTCCCGGCAATTGCAGCTAACCATGACCACGCACACTTCAGCGAAATTGGCGACCAAGGTGGCAAAAGCGCAACCGAGATGACGACCAAAGCAAACCAAGAGTTCGCAAAAACACTTAACTTTGCCGACACTCGCGCTTTCGACAATAACAACAAAGGTCTAATTGCTAGCTTTGATCAAGAGACGGGCGACATCATTCGCAATAGCTTTAACTTTATCGACCCAAGTGTGACGAATGCAGACCAAGCACCAGATTCAGTAAACCCTTCACTGTGGCGCCAAGCGGTATTGAACCAAGCAGCAGAAGGCTTATATGAAGTTGTTCCGGGTAAAGTTTACCAAGTTCGAGGCGCGGATTTAGCGTCTATCTCTTTCATTCGTAGTGACAACGGTTGGATCGCTTACGACGTTCTTCTTACCAAAGAAGCGGCCGCTAAATCACTCAAATTCTTCAAGAGCAATGTGCCTGATGGCGGCGAACTGCCCGTCGTTGCTATGATTTACTCTCACTCGCACGCTGATCACTTTGGTGGCGCAAGAGCAATCAAAGACGCATACCCAGATGTAAAAGTGTACGGTTCGAAAAACATTACTAAAGAAATCGTCGACGAAAACGTATTGGCGGGTAATGCAATGTCTCGTCGTACCGCATATCAATATGGCGCTACCCTGAACCGACACGAACACGGTATTGTGGATGCGGCACTGTCGAAAGGCCTATCAACCGGTAGCATTACTTACGTACTGCCAGACTACGAGCTGAACCATAACGAAGAGATTGAAACTCTGGTTATTGACGGCCTAGAAATGCAATTCATGGATGCTTCAGGTACCGAAGCGGCCTCTGAAATGGTGACGTATATTCCAAGCATGAAAGCACTTTGGACTGGCGAGCTGACTTACCAAGGCATGCATAACCTGTACACGCTGCGTGGCGCTAAAGTACGTGACGGCTTGAAATGGTCTAAGAAGATCAACGAGATGTTAGTCACTTGGGGTGAAGATACTGAGGTGCTGTTTGCGTCTCACTCATCGCCAATCTGGGGCGAACAAGAGATCTCTGATTACCTAAAAATGCAGCGTGACGCTTACGGTTTTACTCATAACCAAACGCTTCGCTTAGCCAATAACGGTGTGGTTCTACAAGACATCGGGGACGAGATTTACAAGGTCATGCCAGACAGCATTCAACAGTCTTGGCACACCAACGGTTACCACGGTACTTACTCTCACAACGCCCGCGCGGTGTACAACATGTATCTTGGTTACTTCGACATGAACCCAGCTAACCTAAATCCACTACCAATCAAGCCAGAGTCAGTGAAGTTTGTTGAATACATGGGCGGCAGCGACGCTGTGATTGAAAAAGCGCAGCAAGACTTCCAAGAAGGTGAATATCGCTTCGTTGCAACAGCACTGAATAAGGTGATTCAAGCAGAACCAGAGAACAAAGTTGCACGTGGCTTATTGGCAGATACATACGAGCAGTTGGGTTATCAATCAGAAGGTGCAGGTTGGAGAAACATCTACCTAACCGGCGCTCAAGAGCTTCGTATTGGCACACAACCGGGCGCACCGAAAACTGCATCTCCGGATGTGTTAGCGAACATGACGATTGAAAACCTACTCGATTACTTAGCCGTAAAAGTGGATTCGCTAAAAGCACAAGAAACACCATTTACATTGAATATTCAGTTGCCTGATGTAAAAGAGTTCTACTACGTTGAGATGTCTAACGGCAACCTGAACAACATCCAAGTATCAGAGCTGCAAGATGCGGATACGACACTGATCATCAATAAGTCTGACGTGTCTGACATCGTGCTTAAGAAAACAAGCCTTGGAAAACTGTTAGAAGACAGACAAGCAGGCGTGAAAGGTGATAAGACATCACTTAACAAACTGCTGTCTTCACTGACAGAAGCTGACACCTCTTTTGAGATTGTACCGCGCCCAAAAAAAGGCGAAGAAGTTGATGCAGAGCTATACCAAGATTCAGCGGTACACGCTCATTAAACGCCGGAAACACTAAGTAAAAACAACAGCAGTTAGCTAGAAAAAACGTTCTATAAAGAACATAAAACAAGCCCCTACCTTTTGGTCGGGGCTTTCTTATTTGTTCTCAATAAGTGCTTCTTGAACGCTACTGCGTTTGCTCTATTACTGAGACTGAGAGCTTAATAAAACTGATAATTTGTTGAAGCTGATAGATTACTGAGTTTGCCCGTTTACGTCGCAATCCCAATAAGAAGGTGAACCATAATATTGAACAAAGTAATCGATAAATACGCGCACCTTTGGTGCAAGTAACTGAGCACTCGGGTATACCGCCCAGATAGCCGCCTCATCCTTTAAAGGGTAATCCGGCAACACCTCAACCAGCGAACCTTCCGCGAGCTGCTTGTCTGCTATCCAACTCGCGCACATGGCAATGCCCAAGCCATCGACACATACATCCCTTACCGCTTCACCGTGATCGACGCGGATAGCACCTAGGCTCTCTTCGAGTTTTCCGATATGAATACTGGCTACCGGAGGTGACAACCCAAGCTCTTGTCCTGCTTGACCTATATTGTGCGTAGACGCGAGTCGCACAAACAATTTTAGATGTTCAATGTTCATCAATAATGGCTAGCCTGCGCTGAGTACACGCTGCTTATTGGCCGCAGCGGCACGGGGAATAATGTGAGTTTTAATATAGGCATTAAGCTTAAACCATGCAAAAGCGCCCGCTAAAACATTGGTGACTGTCGCAGCAATAACCGCATTGACCATGTCTCCGGTTATCGAGCCGATCCATAAAGCGGGAATGTAGAAAACAAACAAGCGTAGGAAAGAGACATTCAAAGCTTTACGCGGCACACCCAAGGCATTAAAGACCGACGCAACCAACATGCAAAGCCCAAGCGGCCCATAGCTGAACGGTATAAATAACAAGGTCACTTCAAACCAGCTGCGTATGCTTTGTTCTTCCGAGATAACAGGAATAATCCAGCCACTAAACAGCGCCAACAATGTTGCCATCACGGTGTGGAAAACCAATAAGAACTTCGCTGTTGTATTCAATAGCTCAGGGATTTTGCATCGCTGCTGCGCCCCTAGGTAACGACCAATCATAGGCGGGATAGACATCGTCAGAGCAAGAGAAAACACCAGCATAAAACTTTCAACACGGGCGAGTAAGCTCCAAAAAGCCATCTCATCGGTTCCGATTCTCGCAATCAATAGCATTGAGAAGAACGCGCTGACCGCAGGTAATATCTGATTCGCAGTGGTTGGCATTACCGTCTTGAATAACTCAAAACTGTAGCCTTTGATTCGGTTACTGCACGCGCCATTGAAGCCAAACCAACCTTTGCCGCGAGACTTGATTAGCATGTAGATTGCGCCGAAAGCGTAGCCAATGCTCGATGCGATCGCCGCCCCTGCGATGCCCATATCCAATCCAAAGATCAGAATAGGGTCGAGAATTAGGTTAATCACGCTAGCAGCCAAGAACATGCTTCCGGTTGTTTTGGTATCGCCATTGGCACGATAAACGCAGGTGGCCAGATAAAGCACCGCCACCATCAATGCACTGAACAACCACAGTGGCCAGTACACATTAAAAATAGACAGCATGGATTGGTATTGAGCGTCAGAGACATCATTCACAAACGACGCAAAAACAGAATCGCTAAAAACAATCAGCCCTATGCAGATCAAAGCAATCACCAACACTCCAAATCCAACCGACAGCGTCGCAATTGAAGTAGATTTACGTTGTTCTTTTGCCCCTACCGCTTGAGAAATAATGGACGTTGCCGCCACACCGATGCCCACTTGAACCCCGGTAAACGCTGCTTGAAATGGCAAGGTGATACCGTGAACCGCCAATTCATTCACCCCTAGCTGACCAATAAAGATCGAATCGACCAATTGAACCATCATGATCGCAAACACACCCAGCGTCAGTGGCAGCGTTTTCTCAATAATGGTTTTCAAAGTCGCGGATCTCATCTGCATAAGTCGGTTCACTCTTGTCTGTACCTTGGGGCTAATTACCTAGTTGAGCAGTATACGAAGCTAAATGAAAAGGATAAGAGCACCAAACAAGGAATGAGTTTTTAGATTTCGTTGACAATCGAATCAGCAAGATACCTTCAACGTTAAAATACACAACTAAGGCATTGAATAAATTGAAATTACAAAACTCGCCAACACTCTTAATAATTCGTTAATAGTGTTTCGTTTAATGGTTAATTGTTGGCTCGAACATTCCTCGCTAGCCTGAATTTAGGTCGCATTCACACTGAATAGGCTGAAATGAAATCTCTCAGAAGGAATATGGAAATGGCATATCAAGGTTATACAACGTTTAAAGCTCAAGCCGAGGATGGGATTCTTACCGTCACTTTTGACTTCGGTACTGTGAATGTTCAAGGGCAAGAGACTTTGATGCTGACGAAGCCGAAGCACTCAAAGCGGAAGCTTATTGGTTGTATCAAGCTACGAGCAAAACCCCTGCGGTTAAGCGCTTCCAAATTGCCGATGAGCAAGGCCTAGAGCACGATATGGAAAACCAACGTAACTGGGAAACTCTGGTTATGAACGTTCAAGACATCAAATAACTCGGTCACTTCTCTTAATTTGGGTCAGCCACAAACTGACCCATTGTCTTACTTAATGCTTACACGCCAGCGGTTACCCACCAAGTGTTAAAATGGTCATTATTTACCCCATGGACTCACATTTGAGTCTTCAGCTTGTGAGCCAAATGCAACTATGCGTCATTAATCTTTGTTATAACGTTGTTCAAACTATTTTTTGAAGGACGGAACATGCAAAAAATAATTCTGATCACAGGGGCCACGGATGGCATTGGTTTAGAGACCGCAAAAGCACTAACGCAGCAAGGGCACCATGTTCTGATTCATGGCCGCAACCCAGCTAAGGTCAATAAAGTCGTGACTGCTCTGTCTCGCCTGTCTAAGAATGCAATCATCGAAAGCTACATCGCAGACCTATCGACGCTCTCCGAAGTTGAGGCGCTCGCAACCCAAATCAAAAGCGATCACAAACGACTCGATATACTCATTAACAACGCAGGTGTGTATAAAGTGTCGGACATCACCACTCCAGACAATCTTGATGTGCGTTTTGTCGTAAACACCATTGCGCCGTATCTCCTGACACAAAAGCTGCTTCCTCTTTTTGATGCGACAGGTCGTATCGTCAACCTATCTTCAGCAGCCCAAGCACCCGTAGATTTAGATGCATTAATCAGTCCGAATGCAGGTGAACTGGATGGTCCGGTTTACGCACAAAGTAAGCTCGCGCTAACGATGTGGTCCATCGAATTAGCCAATACTCTTTTAGACAAAGGCACTGCAATTATCCCTGTAAACCCAGCCTCTTTCCTTGGCAGTAAATTAGTAAAAGATGCTTATGGCGTTGATGGTAACGACCTTGCTATAGGGGCCGATATTCTTTGTCGTGCTGCGCTCAGTGATGAGTTTGCCAACGCTTCTGGTCAATATTTTGATAATGATTCAGGGTTGTTCAAAGACCCGCACGCCGACGCATTAGACAACACTAAGAACCACAAGCTGGTGACAGTGCTTGATCAATTGCTCGAAGAAAAGTTGTGCGTTGCGCACTGATCATTCATCAGTAAAAAACGACCACTAACACTCCCCGCCCCCACACACAATCCAAGCCGCAGTTCTATCCATACAGACAAAGAACTGCGCGCTCTTTCGATTATTAAAATTTCTTTAATACTGATTCCCCGCTTTGCCCAATTATCACCCAATATGCAAATTGCTAAACTTGCCCTCGTCGAAACAACACAGGCTACGGCCGAGGAGCATTTATGCGTTTTGAAGGTAAAGTTTATCGTCCTTGGATGGAAGCAGAGAGCGTACTCATCCAGACAACATTGGGGTGCAGTAATAACCAATGTACCTTCTGCACGATGTTTGATGATAAGCGTTTCAAAGTAAGAGATATCAACGACATCTTTGAAGATATTGATGCAGCGAGAAAAATCTACCCGCATGTTGAATCTATCTTTTTGGTCGATGGGAACGTAATGGCGATTAGAACCGAGATGCTGATTTCGATTCTGGATTACATCAAGACCACCTTCCCAGAGATCAAGAACATTTCTCTGTATTCAGGGTTCAATGACTTCCGTCGTAAGAGCTTGTCTGAATTAAAAGAGATTAAGTCGGCAGGTTTAAGCATGGCCTATTCAGGCTTGGAGTCTGGTGACCCAATTGTGCTTGAACGCATTCAAAAGCGCATGACGCGTGAGCATGCAATTGAAGGTATGAACCTAGCCCGTGAAGCAGACATCAAGGTGCTGGCTTCTTTCATCTTTGGCCTTGGCGGCAAAGAACGTTCTGTAGAGCATGCGATTAATACCACCAGCTTGCTGAACATCATGCAGCCAGATGCGATTGCACCAATGGCTTTAGCCGTTCAACCGGGGTCGGTGTTGGAAAAAGAAGTAAATCGTGGCGAGTTTGTTTTACCAACGCCATTGCAGGTTCTGGAAGAAGAAAAATACTTACTCGAAAACCTAGAAGATTTCGATTGCTACTACTGGGGCGACCACGGCAATAACATCTCACCAATGCGTGGCATGTTGCCTCAGGCTCGCAAGCCGTTTCTTGATAAGATCAATCAAGACATCGCTCACAACCCAATCACTAAGCAAAACGTCATTAAAACCTTTGCTTGGTAACGAGTAACCTCTACATCGTGTGAAGCAGCCACAAAAAGGGCCAGTATCAGCTGGCCCTTTCATTTTCTAGTTATGTCGCTCTCTATCGAACTACCTGGAGCCGACCGCTCGGACTAATTCTGCGATTCCATCCCAATCACCCTTGTCCATTTTGTCTGTCGGTACCATCCAAGTTCCACCGCAGGCAACGACTGATTTCAGTGCTAAGTAAGACTCAACGTTCGCTGGGCTTACACCGCCTGTCGGCATAAAGTTAACCGGGTAAACAGCCGTCAACGCTTTCAACATTGCGACACCGCCAGATGGCTCGGCAGGGAAGAACTTTAGTGTCTTAAGCCCCATTTCCATTGCTTGTTCAACCAAGCTTGGGTTACTCACTCCAGGAACAATCGTAACCCCTCTTTGCTGACAGTATTTGACTGTGGCTGGATTCAAACCTGGGCTGACAATGAAATCAACACCCGCATTAATGGCAGTATCCACCTGCTCTGTAGTCAGCACAGTACCTGCTCCAATCAGTAACTCAGGGTAAGCTTCACGCATCAAACGAATCGACTCTGCTGCCGCTTCTGTACGAAATGTCACTTCAGCACAAGGCAAGCCATTTTCAACCAGTACTTTCGCAAGCGGCACAGCCTGAGCAACGTCATTAATGGCGATCACCGGAACGATGCGAATATCTCTGAGTCGCTGTTCAATTGTTTTCATTGTTCATTTCTCTCATTATCAAACAGACAAATTAAGCCAAGTCGCTGCCGTTGCTTGCGATCACTTTTTTGTACCAGTGGAATGACTTTTTAGGAATACGATTTAACGTACCATTGCCTAGGTTGTCTCTGTCCACGTAGATAAACCCATAGCGCTTGCTCATCTCTCCGGTCGACGCCGCAACAAGATCGATACAACCCCAAGGTGTGTAACCCATCAATGGTACACCGTCTTCCATTGCTTCATGCATCGCAACAATGTGCTGACGAAGGTAATCAATGCGGTAATCATCTTTCACTTCTCCATTGTCATCCAAGGTATCACGAGCACCTAAGCCATTTTCTACCAAGAAAAGTGGTTTCTGGTAACGGTCATAGAGTGTGTTCATCGTAATTCGAAGACCTGTAGGGTCAATGACCCAGCCCCAATCACTTGCTGGAAGATGAGGGTTTTTGATGGACTTAACGACGTTCGCTGCACTCGTATTTCCTGCATTCATATCAGCGGAAGCACAGCGTGAAGCGTAATAACTGAAAGAAATGAAATCGACAGTATTTTTCAGAATCTCGAAATCTTCTTCTTGTGTTTCAAGCACCACACCTTTGTTATCAAACACTTTTTGAGCATAAGATGGGTAGTAACCACGCGATTGAACATCGATAAAGAACAGGTTCTCGCGGTCTTTTTCCATAGCCATCAGCACATCTTCTGGCTTACATGAATATGGATAGAAGTTACCGCCCGCCAGCATACAACCCACTTGGTTTTGCTCATCAACTTCATGGGCAATCTTGGTTACCAAAGCGCTTGCTACTAGCTCATGGTGAGCTGCTTGGTACTTCACTTGATCGTGATTTTCGCCTTCCTGAAACAACAATCCAGCACCAGAAAACGGGCTCGCTAGTAAAATATTGATTTCGTTGAAAGTTAACCAGTATTTCACCAAGCCTTTGTAGTTTTCGAAACAGGTTCTCGCATAACGGCTAAAGAACTCAATCATCTTACGATTACGCCACGAACCATACTCGTTGACCAAGTGCATAGGCACATCGAAATGGCACAAGGTAACGAGCGGCTCAATACCGTATTTCTTACACTCTTCAAAAACATCACGGTAAAAATCTAAGCCAGCTTGGTTCGGCTCTTGCTCGTCACCTTTTGGAAAGATTCGGCTCCAAGCGATGGATACGCGGAAGACTTTAAATCCCATCTCTGCCAGCAAGGCGATGTCTTCTTTGTAACGGTGATAAAAGTCTATCGCGTTATGGCTTGGGTAGAACTCGTCTTCGCTGAGCGTCACCTTATCAACCTGACCAAGCTTAATTGGCATGCGGTTCTCACCATAAGGGATCATATCTACGGTTGTTAGGCCTTTACCACCCGCTAAGTGAGCGCCTTCAGACTGGTTTGCAGCAATAGCGCCGCCCCATAAAAAATCTTCGGGAAATTGAATGTTTGACATCGAATACCTCGGAAACAATAAAAGTCACCTTACGCTGAAGTAAGGTGACTGAATAAATTAATCAATTCTAATTAAGACGCGGACACTACTGTCGGCTTGTCTTCTGCCTTACCAGCTTCTTTGTTTGCTGACTCTGAAGTTGCTTTCTCATCGGCATCATCTTCTGGAACATCTTCAAAGCCTAAAACTAGGGTTAGAACAAATGACAGAACAATAGACAATGCGATCAGACCGAACACCCAAACGATACTCATTGGGTCATTCACATCGAAGAACTGAACACTCGTAAACAAGCTTGGTGCTGCCATCGAGTGACTCGCAAGGCCACCCATGCCCGCTAATGCACCTACGATAAAACCAGTAATCATTGTTGCGATAAGTGGACGTTTCAGACGAACAAGCACGCCGTACAATGCAGGCTCAGAGATACCGGCGAAGATAGCTGAAGCACCTGCGGCTAATGATGTCTGCTTTAGTGCGCTGTTTTTGGTTTTGTAAGCAACAGCCAGACACGCACCACCCATACCGAGGTTGGCACCGATTTCTGAAGGCATAACCATACCTTCACGACCCGTCTCAGCAATGGTTTGAATAATCGTTGGAGTAAATACACGGTGCATACCAGTAAGAACAAGTAGAGGCCACAGTGCGCCCATGATAGCAACCGACAACCAACCTAATGTGTCATGAATTGTGTAAACAAGCGCTGAAAGTGCAGTACCAACCCAAATACCAAATGGACCGATAAGTACGATAGCAACCGGAGCTGCAATCAATACGATAAGCATAGGTTTCAGGAAGTTTTTAGTCACAGCAGGGGTAATGCTATCTACCCAACGTTCTATGTAAGAAAGAGCCCAAGTCATCACAAGTACAGGAATAACCGTGTAGGTGTATTTCACTGACGTGATTGGGATACCGAAGAAATCAACGTGCTTGCCTTCTGCTGCTTGCGCCATCAATTCCATAAAGTTCGGGTGGATTAAGACACCGGCAATCGCAATGGAAAGAGACATATTGGTCTTGAATTTGATCGATGCGGAAGCGGCAACCATAACCGGTAGGAAGAAGAAGGCGCCATCGCCAATCGCTTTCAAGATAATCAAGGTAGGTGCATTTGGCTCAACCCAGCCCAGCATCTCAAGTACCATGGCGAGCAGTTTGACCATTGAAGCGCCAATGATTGCTGGGATAAGAGGCGACATGGTACCAACCAGTGCGTCCAACATTTTCGCACCAATTGACTTAGCCGTTAGCTTCTCTTTTTTAGCAGGAACCTCTGACTCAGATACAGTGGATAGCTCACAAAGCGCCATCACTTCTTTGTATGCATACGATACCTCGTTACCAATGATAACTTGTACTTTGTCTCCATTATCAACAACACCCATCACACCTTTCAGTGCTTTTAGCTTGTTAATATCGACGCCATCTTGGCTGTGTAAAACGAATCGTAGTCGAGTCATACAGTGTGTTAGGGCAGCCACATTTGTCTTGCCCCCAAGATGCTCAACAACAGATTTCGCAATTGCGCGGTAATCGTTGGCCATTTTATCCCCCAAAGATCTCTTTCCAGTGATTTTTAAACGCGAATATAGTGAGATGTGACTAATTTTCCGTCAATAGGATGCAAAAACAATCACAATTGTTGTGAATTGTTGTTTTGTGTCCTTCATCACACTTCCTTAAGTTACCGGTAACATGTTACCGGTAACGCTTATAAGATAAAGCCATATTTACAAGCGATGTTCAAAATTGAGATCACGCGCAAATTTGTTAAGAGGATTGAGTTATGGCTGGTAGTAGTGTCATCGTCATGGGTGTCAGTGCTTGTGGGAAAAGCACGATAGGCGAGCAGTTGGCAAAAAAACTTGGGCGTAAGTTCATTGATGGTGACGACCTTCATCCTCGAGCAAACATTCAAAAAATGGCGTCAGGCCAACCTCTTAATGATGATGATCGCATTCCATGGCTGGAACGCGTTCGTGATGCAGCGTACAGCCTAGAAAGTAAAAATGAGCACGGCATTATTGTGTGTTCTGCGTTGAAGAAGAAGTACCGCGACCAAATTCGCGAAGGGAACAAAAACCTCACCTTTCTCTTTTTAGATGGCAACATTGACCTGATCTTGCATCGAATGCGTCAGCGCCAAGGCCACTTCATGAAAGAGAACATGATTAAAAGCCAGTTCGAAACATTAGAAAGACCCGATCACGAGCCAGATACGGTTGTCATCAGCATTGATGGCGATATTGATGACGTTGTGGACTGTGCTGCGATTGTGCTTTCAATGACTGATGAGGCAGAAACAGCATGACCCTTCCAACCATCCAAGCGGTGACTCAACGATTAATTGAACGAAGCAAAGAGACTCATGAAGCGTTTCTAAACCGAACCCAACACCAAGCCTCTGCTGGCAAAGGTGGTAAAGGGCTTTCTTGCGGCAACTTGGCTCATGCTGTCGCAGCTTCTTCCTCCGATGAGAAACGCTCGATTCTTGATCTCACTAAATCCAATGTGGCGTTAATCAGCTCTTACAACGATATGTTAAGCGCTCACCAGCCGTATCAACACTATCCAGATCAGATCAAAAAGGCGTTAGCTAAGTTCGGCCACACCTCTCAAGTAGCAGGCTGTGTTCCTGCGATGTGCGACGGGGTAACTCAAGGGCAACCAGGCATGGATATGTCTTTGTTTTCAAGGGACTTGATTGCTCAATCGACCGCTCTTTCACTGAGTCACAACGTGTTTGATTCAACCCTATTACTTGGTATTTGCGACAAGATAGCTCCAGGACAACTGATGGGCGCGCTCTCTTTTGCACATCTACCCACCGCTTTTGTTCCGGCGGGCTTGATGGCAACGGGCATCAGCAATGATGAGAAAGTACATATTCGCCAAGAATACGCGGCTGGTAAGGTAGGAAAAAGTGCCTTACTGGATATGGAGTGCAACGCTTATCACTCAGCGGGCACCTGCACTTTTTACGGCACAGCCAATACCAATCAGCTGGTATTTGAAGCGATGGGGCTGATGCTTCCGGGCTCAGCGTTTATTCATCCTGACTCTAAATTGCGCGCATCACTCACTCAGCATGCCGCCATTGAAATTGCTTCAATGACACCACAAGCCGCAAACTTCCGCCCGCTTTCTGAAGTCTTTACCGCTAAAAGCTTAATCAATGGCATTGTTGCCCTACTCGCATCAGGTGGCAGCACTAACCACAGCATTCACATGGTCGCAGTAGCACGCGCAGCAGGATTTATTCTGACTTGGCAAGACATCAGCGATCTATCCGATGTGGTGCCTTTACTTGCTCGAGTTTATCCCAACGGCCCAGCAGATATGAATGCGTTCCAAGCGGCAGGAGGAGTTCCCGCGCTGTTACGCCGTTTAGATCAAGCCAACTTACTGCACCGAGATGTCACACCTACCTTTGGCTCGTTTGAAGATCAAATGAGTATTCCAGAACTTGAAAATGGAAAGCTAACGTGGAAAAAGTGCAAACAGTCGGCAGATGCAGAGGTAATTGCAGGCCAAGAACAGGTATTCCAAAGCACAGGCGGAACGCGAGTCCTTTCAGGGAACCTTGGCAACGCAGTGATTAAAGTGTCAGCGGTTGCAGAAGAGCGACGTGTAATAGAAGCACCTGCGGTAGTTTTTGATTGCCAACATAAGGTAGAAGCTGCGTATCAACGAGGTGAGCTCAACAAAGATTGCATTGTTGTGGTGATAAATAATGGACCAGCTGCGAACGGTATGCCTGAACTGCATAAGCTCATGCCGATTCTAGGTAATGTTCAGAAACAAGGGTTTAAAGTGGCTCTGGTTACTGATGGGCGCCTTTCTGGAGCCTCAGGAAAGATCCCATCCGCGATTCATGTCTCACCAGAGGCTATTCGAGGAGGAACTATTGGGCTTGTTTGCGAAGGCGATATCCTGCGCTTAGATTGCGCGAGTGGCGAACTCAATAACCTCAACGACATGCAATCTCGCCAAGCGAAGGTATTTGAGGCGGACGCCAACCAGCAAACCATGGGGCGCAACCTATTTAGCGTGATGCGCCAAAGCGTTTCGAGTGCAGAACAAGGGGCGAGTTTTATCGTCTAGCTGTGTCATTACTTAAATGTAAAAGCAAAAGGGGCATCATTTCGATGCCCCTTTCAGTTTCCACGATACTTGGTTAAACGCTTTCGCCATCAGTGATGCGATAGCCCATATCCACTACCGTTTCCGTAACTGGCTCACCTTTCAATCGGGCAAGCAGTAGCTCGGCACTTTTCTTACCTATTTCATAACGTGGCGTATCCACGCTAGTCAGTTTTGGGCGTATGGTTTGACCAATATCTAACGCGTTATAGCCCACCACAGATAGCTGTTGCGGCACTTGGATTCCACGTTGCTGGGCAATGAGCAAGGTACCTATCGCGATGTCATCATTGGTGCAGAACACGCCATCTAGATCTGGGTAATCCGCAAGAGCGCGATCAAGCAGATCTTCAGCCAAAGAGAAGTTAGAGTGCTGTTCAGTCAACACGTGTTTAGGCTCTAATCCAGCCTCATACATCGCTTTGTCATAGCCTTGCAAACGCAACTTGGTTCGCGCATCCAATCGAGCGCCAAAGTAAGCAATAGAGCGTTTACCAGCTTCAATCATTCGCTTCACGACATGGTAAGAAGCATCAATATGGTCCAAGCCAACAACCATATCGATCGGATTGGTTGGGAGTTCCATCGTTTCAACAACAGAAACACCTGAATTCTTGATCATCTGTAACGTGCGGGGGGTGTGGTGGCTTTCCGTCAATATCAACCCATCAACTTGATACGAAAGCAGCGAAGCAATCTTTTCCTCTTCTTCCACAGCATCATAGCTAAAGTGAGCAAGCAACGTCTCGTAGCCATTCTCTTTAGTAACCGTTTCGATACCTTGAACAAACGCGGCAAAGATTTGGTTTGATAACGAAGGGAGCAAGATACCGATCGCTTTACTCGACGATTTAGAGAGCATAGCTGGCGCTTTGTTTTCGATGTATCCCATCTCTTCAATAACCGCTGCAATTTTAACGCGAGTTTTGGCTGCGACTGAATCGGGATTGCGCATGTAACGAGAGACGGTCATCTTTGTGACCCCCACTTTGTCTGCAACATCTTGAAGTGTGGTTCGAGTTTTCTTCTGCTGTTCTGTCATAACTATTTGAACTCTTTATTATGTTACAAGTAACATTATAAAGTTCTCACCGCCTTAAGTTCAACCCATTCGTTCTCATCGACACATAGTATTGAAATCGTTCTACCATCGGCAAATTAGTTTGGCGTTAACGAAAGGTTGGTATCACGCATGCTTGATGAAAGCTTGGCTTAACTGCCGAAAGAGTGAGTCTACGTTGGGTAGAGTTGTCAGATGTGCGGACAACGGAGTATGAACTTGCGCGTCCACCACGGTTGGATTGCCACAAACTTGATTATAAAAATTTACGGGTGCAACGATGTTCTCTAGGTCGACATCCAACAAGATACAAGCTTGCGAAAGTACGATTTGGCCGCCCCCTTGTTTAAGCAAAACACGCTGCGCCGTGCCCACTATTTTTTGTTTATTGATATTGAGGTTGTAGTCACCATCACAATAAGAACCGGGAGTCGCGTGTACATCCACATCGATGCCCAGTTCTTTAAAAAACAGGGTTAAGACATTGCACAGATGTAGATACGCTTTTTGGATGTTGTAGGCTTCATCACGAGGCCAATGGTAAATGTGCGATAAGTTAATGATCCCCGGCAGTTGGGGAACGGGAGCGCCGCCTGTTTTACGTGAGGTGAGTTGCCAACCTTGTGCCGCGAGTTGTTTTCTAGACTCTACGGTCACTGGCCACTTCTTACCTGCGGGCAAAACGAGTGTCGGCGTTTTTGCTTGCCACAGCATTAAGGCTTGTCCAATCTCACCCGCCTGAATTTGCTGCAATAATTCAGCTTCTTTTTCAAACGCACGATCAACATCAATGTGCGGGTAACGTACGAGTTTATTGGTTAACTTCAATGCACTTTCCTCTACAGATTGTGGTGACCTATCATTTAACGTTCTGCAATGGTTGATGAGATATGGGACTATGTGCGATGAAACATAGCACCAAAAGTTAGTTATTGGCGCCATAGTAGCTTGTCAGTTGCCCATCTCAAAGGTGAGTGCTAACATTTGTACACACACCAATAAAGGAATATATCATGGACACTAGAATTCAATTTCGTGTTGATGAAGAAACAAAACGCCTAGCTCAACAGATGGCTGAGAGCCAAGGTCGCACACTGAGTGGTGCTTGCCGTGAGCTTACTGAGCAACTCGCTGAGCAACAAAGACAGACATTATCTCACGATGCATGGCTAACTGAACAAGTAAACCTAGCATTTGAGAAGTTTGACTCAGGAGAATCCGTTTTCGTTGAACACCAAACTGCTAAATCTCGAATGGAAGAACGCAAAGCCAGAATACGTAATCGAGGTAAGCAATGATTTTATGGGAAGAAGAATCACTCAATGATCGTGAAAGGATCTTTGAGTTTATCTATGACTTCAACCCTGATGCGGCAGAAAACGCTGACAACCTCATTGAAACAAAAGTAGAAAACTTGCTTGAGCAGCCTCTAATGGGTGTACAGAGAGACGGCATTCGTGGGCGATTACTTATAATTCCTGAGATTTCAATGATCGTCTCCTATTGGATCGAAGGCGACATTATCCGAATTTTGCGCGTACTCCACCAGAAACAAAAGTTCCCAATGGATTGATTACTTCCTCTGGGCAACTAGCCCAATTAAGGGGTGAACAACGCCTCCACCCAACCTAAAGCATTGTGCCATAAACACTTAACTTGAAGTAGGAGCAAAAGTGCCAAGCGTTGTGAATCCCTCTTAAATTGCTTGTTATAACACAATTGCTACACGTCACTTTCCGTTAGTATCTGACGACAATTTCGTACTGTAAGGACGCGAATTTCATGGCTGAGGCTATATATGATTCGATAGTGACCAAACAAAATTTCACGGTAATTGGTATGAGGCAGCTCAGGAACCATTCGCCCCATGTCAGGCATACTTGAGAGTAAATCAGTTTTATCAAAAACCTCATTAACCCAGTTTTCTGCCGCCACTGGATTATCCAGTGAAATAAACTCGGCTGCATCACCTAACTTTTGTAATGCTAGTGGTGACCAGACTACTTTCATTTCTTAATGCGCCCCAATACTTGAGCACGAGCGTCTTCATTGGAAACACCTAAACCTGAAGCTAATTGTGCTTCAGCAGTACGCATTTCTTCCAGTAACTCGATCTTCTCTTGCATTGCTTCATATTCTGCAACATCAAGGACAACCGCAACACCCTTACCACGTTGTGTGATAACTAGTGGTCTGCGAGTTTCGTTAATCTGTTTAATAAATGACGTCACGCCAGCACGAAATTCAGACAAAGGCTGAATATCTTGATCAAAATGGATGCGGCTCATGTTGAACTCCCTATGGTACAATTTAATGTACAAATAATAGTTCAAATAGCAATTTTGAGCAATAGCCTGATTTTGTGTTATAGCCCTGTTAAGGTGTGAGCAACGCAATACCGATGCTACCGTATACCGCCTTAAACACTGAACGCAACGCATAATAAAAATGCCACGCGTTGCGAATCAGTCTTAAATGCTTGTTAGCTCACATCGTAAAACTGACCTACATATACTACAAATTCTTCCAAATTTAGATCCAATACACCCCAATCTCTATCCTCTACTCTCACATCACTTAACGATGCTATTTGTCGTATTGAGTTAGTTAAACTGATCCATAACATCGCGTGCTTATATGATATTTGAAATGCGACTGGAACTAGCTGTTCAAAAGTTGGTAATATCGCATGGGCTGACTGAACCAAACAAATTGCTTTCATTTCTCCTAATCGTTTATAGCTAGCATCTTTTTTAAATCGGTCAAATTGTTTTAGGTGCTCATCGATATTTTTACAATGAATCGCATGTTTACTCCAGTGAAAAACAATACTGAAGTCTCTTCGATCAAGAAAAAATGCCTCAAGCATGAACGAAGCCGCTACGCGGCAGAGTAAAACGAGTGCAAACCATACTCTTGTAACACCATCACCCTGATGGTCGTTCACAGGAGTAACCCCATGAAACCCGATGACTTAAAACGTTACAACACCCTTTATGAACAACACCTTACCAACCTAAAGCTGCAAGGTAAACGACCCGCGACCATTGATGCCTATTCCCGTGCAGTTCGTCGGATCACCGCTCA
>NZ_JBFRSC010000048.1:0-16422 GCF_041473335.1 Vibrio sp. 10N.222.55.C7 | reverse complement strand
ATGCGGTATTAGCCATCGTTTCCAATGGTTATCCCCCACATCAAGGCAATTTCCTAGGCATTACTCACCCGTCCGCCGCTCGACGCCCATTAACGCACCCGAAGGATTGTTAGTGTCGTTTCCGCTCGACTTGCATGTGTTAGGCCTGCCGCCAGCGTTCAATCTGAGCCATGATCAAACTCTTCAATTTAAGATTTTGTCGGCTCAATGAATACTGACTTCAAAACTACAAAAAAGTAATTCTAAAGCTATTATCTTTCCAACAGAAAGATAATGAATTGACTGTGCCAAATACTTTCTTTCTACAAGAGAAAGTAGTTATTCGTATTGGTCACTCAGTTCATTGAAACCAAAGTTGATTCCGAGGAATCTGTTTTACTTCTCTTTAAAAAAGGGAAGATAAAACGTTTTGATATTCATCAACGAGTGCCCACACAGATTGATAGGTTTAAATTGTTAAAGAGCTTCTCTTCGTTGTGACTTACATCACTTCGGAAGAGGCGGCCATTCTAGCGATTTAATTCTCAGTGTCAAACACTTTTGAAAATTAATTTCTACTTTCTAAAAGTAGGAGCGAATTATCGCTTAAAGCTAGTTGCCTTACTAACATTTCTCGCTGAAGCCTTGTGGCGTCTGCCGTGTCAGTGAGGCGGCATTATAGAGATGTTCATCACATTGGCAAGTGTTTATTAAAGAAAGATGCAAAAATAACGATTACATGGCGAATAAACACTCAAAGCCTTATTTGTGCAAGTTTAACTACAGAGTACTTACAAAATAACCACAGACTTATCCACAATTGATCTAATTTTCATCCTAGAAAACAAAAAAGCTGCCTCATGGCAGCTTTTTAAATGGCAACGAGTCTAAATCCCAGAACCATATTGCTCTCCATCATCTTCATGGAGACCACATTCGCGTTTCAACCCATTAAAACGAGTTTCCTCTTCAGTCATACCCGGTTCCCACTTCTTAGTTGTATGTGTATCTCCAACAGAAAGGTAACCCTGCTCTCGAAGCGGGTGATAACCGAGACCATGCTCTTCTAGGTAATAGTGAACATCTTTATTCGTCCAATCGATTACCGGCAAAAATTTAAACACACCATTTTGGATAGATAAGATTGGCAAATTTGCACGCGATTGAGATTGCTCTCTTCTTAAACCGGAAAACCATGTCCCAGCCTCGAGCTCATCCAACGCTCTTCTCATCGGTTCAACTTTATTAAGCTTGTTGTACTTCTCTATCCCTTCTATACCTTGATCCCAAAGTTTTCCATATTGCGCTTCTTGCCAATTAGGGCTCTGTTGGGCGCGAAAGACTTGAAGGTTTAGAGTCAACTTCTGACTTAACTCATCAATAAAGCGATAGGTCTCCGGAAATAGATACCCTGTGTCAGTCAAAATAACCGGAATATCTGGTTTTGCTTGGGTCACTAGGTGCAACATCAATGCTGCTTGGATTCCGAAACTAGAAGACACAACATGTGTCCCTTCTAAATTATCTAAAGCCCACTTAACTCTTTCTAATGCGGTTAGCTGCTCTAACTCTGCGTTGATTTGTCCAAGACGAAGTATTTGCTCCGTCTTAGTCAATGCGAGTAGCTCTGCTAACTTCAGTTTTGAAGCGACAGAATTATGCATGCAGATCCCTCTTTGAAATTATCACCTCTTCGATGATGCCAGCTCGGATTGTAAAATCACCGAACCCTTCATTGTCGTTACGTTCCGTAGCCCAACGTCCCACCAGCGAATCAATCTCTTCTAAGATCTGAGCTGAAGTGATGTTCTCTTTATACATCTTAGGGATACGAGTTCCGGCTTTGTTGCCACCTAAGTGCATGTTGTAACGCCCCGGAGCCTTGCCGACTAAACCAAGCTCAGCCAACATTGCACGACCACAACCGTTTGGACAACCCGTAATACGAAGGATGATGTTATCTTCTTCTGGTAATCCATGTTTCTTCAGAATGTCTTCAACATCCGTTACAAACTCAGGAAGAAAACGCTCAGCTTCAGCCATTGCTAAAGGACATGTTGGGAATGCCACACAAGCCATTGAGTTTTTACGCTGCTCGGAAACGGCATCATCCATCAGACCGTATTGACGTGCCAGCTTTTCAATTTTTGCCTTTTGGCTCTTAGGTACACCTGCAACAATTAGGTTTTGGTTCGCGGTCATACGGAAGTCACCTTTGTGGATCTTCGCTATTTCAGCAACACCTGTTTTCAGAGCTTTACCCGGAAAATCAAGTAAACGACCATTCTCGATAAATAACGCCAAGTGGTGCTTACCATCAATGCCTTCCGCCCAACCAATGCGATCACCACGGCCAGTAAACTCATAAGGACGGCTTTCAGAAAATTCTACGCCTGCACGCTTTTCTACTTCTGCTTTGAATACATCAATACCAACACGGTCTAGTGTGTATTTGGTTTTTGCATTCTTACGGTTTGAACGGTTACCCCAGTCACGCTGAGTCGTTACCACCGCCGCTGCTACATCTAACGTTTTATCTAATGGCACAAAACCAAAGTCGTCAGCTTTACGTGCATAAGTAGAGGTATCACCATGTGTCATAGCAAGACCGCCACCGACTAACACATTAAAGCCCACCAGCTTTCCGTCTTCAGCAATAGCAACAAAGTTAAGATCGTTAGCATGGACGTCCACATCATTTTGCGGAGGAATGACAACCGTCGTCTTGAACTTACGCGGTAGGTAGTTGCTACCAAGGATAGGTTCTTCATCCGTTGTTTCTAGTTTTTCACCATCTAACCAGATTTCTGCATAAGCACGAGTCTTCGGTAATAGATGTTCACTGATCTTTTTCGCCCACTCGTAAGCTTCTTGATGAAGTTCAGATTCAACCGGGTTTGTCGTACATAGAACATTTCGGTTTACATCACCCGCTGTCGCAATTGAATCAATGCCAATGCTATTTAGCGTTTGGTGCATCAACTTAATGTTCGGCTTCAAGACACCGTGGAACTGAAACGTTTGACGAGTTGTTAGACGAATTGAACCGTAAGAGGTACTTTCGTCTGCGAACTTATCAATCGCCAACCACTGCTTAGGGGTAATGATGCCACCAGGCATACGAGCACGAAGCATGACGTTATGTAACGGTTCGAGCTTTTGTTTGGTACGTTCGTTACGAATATCACGGTCGTCTTGTTGATACATACCGTGGAAACGAATCAACTGAAAGTTATCAGCAGTAAAGCCACCTGTTATGCGGTCTTGGAGATCTTGTTCAATCGTACCGCGTAGGTTATTACTTTCACGCTTAAGACGCTCATTGTCAGCCAAAGGTCCAAGTACTTGACCTAGCACTTCTTGCTCTATTACTTGCTTGCTCATTAGTACACATCCCTTTGGTAACGTTTCGCTTTACGTAAATCATTAATATATTGTTCAGCTTGCTCGCGGCTCTGGTTGCCATGCTTTTCCGCTATCGAAACTAACGCTTCATGAACATCTTTAGCCATTCGAGTCGCATCGCCACAGACATAGAGGTACGCGCCCTCTTGCAGCCATTGCCACACCTGCTCTGCTTGTTCGATTAAACGGTCCTGAACATAAACCTTTTCTTTTTGGTCACGGCTAAAGGCAACATCGAGCTTAGTTAGCGCGCCAGACTTGAGGTACTTTTGCCATTCAACTTGGTATAAGAAATCTTGAGTAAAGGTACGGTCACCAAAGAACAACCAGCTTTTTCCTTCAGCATCATTGTTTTCACGCTCTTGAACAAAACTGCGGAACGGTGCGATACCGGTACCCGGGCCGACCATGATGATTGGTGTATTGTCGTCTTGTGGTAATTTGAAGTTATTGTTGTTCTCAACAAACACCTTCACTTCACCACCCTCTTCAAGACGTTGAGCTAAGAAGCTAGAAGCTCCGCCTAAACGAGACTCTTCGCCTTTTTGGTATTCAACCAAACCAACCGTCAAGTGAACTTCTTCATCTACTTCTGCTTGGCTTGATGCAATAGAATAGAGACGCGGTGTCAGCTTACGTAACAGGCCAATTAACTCATCAGCCGATAGCTTAGTTTTCTTCTCAGCTAAAACATCGACAACTTGAGTATTACCCGCGTATTCACGAAGCTTGTCTTTATCTTCCACCAGCTTGATTAACTTCTTGCTGCCCGATAACTCAGCAAACTTAGTCACAAGTTGAGGGTTTGAAGTGGTAATCTCAAATTTACTCACTAGCGCACTATGGATAGATAGATTCTCACCATCGACATCGACACTTTCGATACCCGATAACCCAACCTTAGAAAGAATCTGATTTGCGAGTTCTGAACTGTTTTCATACCATACGCCTAGCGCATCGCCGGGTTGGTAGGTAATGCCCGACTCATCAAGATCAATCTCGATATGACGAACATCTTTACCCGAGTCACGACCCGTGATCTTTTGACTGGTTAATAGTGTCGCTGTATATGGATTTTGTTTGGTGTATTGCGAATGACCGGCAGCTGCTTGGCCTACTGGTAACTGAACGATATCAGCCTCGGCACCTGTCGATAGCGTTTCTTGAACTTGTGATAACGCTTTAGCGCGCCATTCCGTTGCTGACTCTTCGTAATCAACATCACAATCAAGGCGATCGACAAACGATTTAGCACCAAGCTTAGCGAGGAAGCTATCGAAGTCTTTAGCCGTTTGGCAGAAGAACTCATAGCTTGAGTCACCTAAACCAATCACACCGTATTGTAGGTTTGATAATTTTGGCGCTTTCTTCGATTGTAGGAATTCATGCAACTCAATAGCGTTATCAGGGGCTTCGCCCTCACCATTGGTTGAAGCCACAAAAATGACGTGTGTCTCTTTGGCTAGGTTCTTACCTTTATAATCACTTGCATCGAAAAGCTCGACAGCAATACCTAAGGCTTTTGCTTCTGCCTCTAGCGATTCAGCGACGCCTTTCGCATTACCGGTTTGAGAAGCGAAGATAATGCTGAGCTTACCCGCTGGCTTAGCCGCTACTGCAGCGGCCGCTTGAGCGATTGGCGCAGCAGCACCGACAGGCTGAGCTTGGCTCACTCCCCAAAGGTAACCACTGACCCATGCCAGTTGTTGTGAAGACAGTTCAGAAACAGTTTGCTGAAGATGACCCAATTGTTGGTCATTAAGTGGTGCTGCTAGCCCAGGTAACTCATTAGCCCCAGACTGTGCATTATTGTTTTGTGAAGACTCTTTCTTATTTAAAGACATGGTCACGACATCCCTAATCATTGCGTGACGATAGATTAACCACTCCTTTTAATAACAAGAAAGAATAGAAAAGTATGTTTTATAACTTTTTGGAAGTAAAAACCGATTGAAACGTAAATTGACTTACTGGTTTTCAATGCGTACTTGCTGAAAGCCAACCGCCATTGCCGATTTAGATGCCAAGTCTAAATCCGCGTAATGACATTCTTCACCATGAACATCAGTAAGCAGAACGAAGCCCCCCCCCATATGGCGAAACTCCACAACCCAAGACCCTTCTTGAATTGAGGGCTCTATGATGGCTTCAACTAACAGGTTTTCTCTATATAAATTTCTCAATTCATTGAGTGTCATATTCCATCCCTTGCTTTGACCTCACTACATAGACCTTATAAGAATAGACGCAAATTGGCTCTCTGTATTAAGGATGGTCGAAAGTGATGAATGTGCTAACTAATTCCAGAAAGATATATACTCAAGTAACCAATAGATATAAAAAACGCCACTTAATAAAGTGGCGTTCTTAAAATTCGTTCTAAATTTGCTTTATATGGCCTAGAAGCGCACTTCAGCGCCAGCAAACCAGCCATCAACCATGACAAACTCTTTGCCAACCTCTGAAGAGAAGAACTCATCCGAATCTAAATCGATAACACGGTAACCACCACGCAGGGCAATTTCAGATTCTGATACTGGAATTCGGTACTGAACACCCGCCATCAAATCAGTGCTCTTAATACCACTGCTATCACCAAACTCCATCGTACCGATGATATCGAAATTGGTCTCAGGAACGTTGATCTCTGCGTTGCCGTAGAAGCTCCAAGTGAATTCATCAAAGCTTGTTTGAGCGCCACCCGTTTTCGGTTCGATGTAATTCGAGTTTGAATACTGAGTAAACGTCACACCCGCATCGAAGTTCATCAGCTTGTGATCTAACAACGTGTAATAGAAGGTGTAATCGTACTTATCGAAAGCCAATGAATCTGCATCAACAGAAGTATAGCGAAAGCTAGCGTTTGGTAGCATCGGGGCATTATGCTCAAATGCGAAATACAACGAAGGTGAGTTAGAGTCATCATCTTGTCTAACTTCGTTTAGCTTTGTACTTCCCCACCACATATCGGCACCGACTTTAGCCGTGTAAGAAAACTCTTCTTCAGCAGACACTGCCGAGCTTAAAGATAGCATTCCCACTAAAGCAATTAATGGCATTTTATTCATTTGAGATAGCTCCAATTCCATATCGTAGTGCTAATTGTATGCACATTCATAGATTATTGGGGAAAATTCTACCACACATCTTAAATTCTAAAACGATAAACCGCTGACGAGTAAAGATTTGACGGCACGATGACCTTAGTAACGTCTCTGGTTAGAACTGTGTACAAAATTTTTGAAAAACCACACACCGATTGCAATCACGATCAACCAAGGCAGTAACTTAAACACGACGCCCATCATACCTAAGACCAACATGACTAATAACGCCACTCCGGTTGCAGCCAATACCGTCATAAACGTAATACCAGTGACAAGTAGAGTCGCAACGAAAATAAGAACAAATATTAATTCAAACATAATGGTCTCCCTAATGAGTTAATGACCTATCTTTCCTACTTTCTAACATTGCAGCTTCCATACCAAGTATGCCAACCCTATAAAATCCTTATTTATCAGATAAATAAAAAGCCACACATCTTCATGCGTGGCTTTTCGGAAACTTATAGTGGTAAATTTAACCTCTAGTGGCGAATTTAACCTTAAGTTTTTAACTTAGAGGGAGCTTAAACATTTAGCTCTTTAGGGATCTTAGCCAATGCTGTTTGCATCACTTCAATACCTGCACCTTTCTTATGTGCGTTTTCACTGATGTAGCGACGCCATTGTCTTGCGCCCGGCATGCTTTGGAACAAACCAAGCATGTGACGAGATATGTGTCCTAAGCTTGCACCATTTGAAAGCTCACGCTCAATGTACGGGTACATTTCTTCAACCACTTGTGAGCGCTTCTTAATTGGCGTGTCTAAACCAAAGATCTGCTGATCAACTTCAGCCAAGATAAACGGGCTATGGTAAGCCTCACGACCGATCATCACACCATCAAGGTGTTGCAAGTGCTCTTTAGTTTGCTCAAGAGTAGTAACGCCACCATTCACGGCAATCACCAGATCAGAGAAATCTTTCTTGATTTGGTATGCACGATCGTAATCTAGCGGTGGGATCTCACGGTTCTCTTTCGGGCTAAGGCCACTCAACCACGCTTTACGCGCGTGAATAGTAAATTGCTCACAGCCACCTTTTTCAGAAACCGTCGAAACAAACTTAGTTAGAAACTCATAAGAGTCTTGGTCATCGATACCGATACGCGTTTTCACGGTAATTGGAATATCAGTGACATCTTTCATCGCTGAAACACAATCTGCCACCAACTCGGGCTCAGCCATCAAGCATGCACCAAATCGACCATTCTGAACTCGGTCTGAAGGGCAACCTACGTTAAGATTCACTTCATCATAACCGCGTTCACCAGCAAGCTTGGCACAAGCAGCAAGATCAACCGGGTTTGAACCACCGAGTTGAAGTGCAAGAGGATGTTCTTGCTCGTTATATTCTAGGAAGTCGCCCTTACCATGTAAGATCGCGCCCGTTGTTACCATTTCCGTGTACAGAAGCGTCTGCTGAGAAAGCAAACGGTGAAAGTAACGACAGTGGCGGTCAGTCCAATCGAGCATTGGAGCAACTGAAAATCGAGATTTTGGAAAATCTAAGCCAATATCTTGTTTTTCATTAAGTTTATCTGATTTGTGACTAGCACTATTTTGCATCATTTAACCCTATTTGTGCCCATTTTGGACCATTTTTCACCGACTGTGGGCACGTATTGGTCCCAAAAATTGGTAAAACTACAGCTTGTAAATTAACTAGCGAAAAAGACCTGCTTATTTGTAAAAGCCCTTTTCGAATCGTGGTTTCATTTGAAGAGCGCAGATTCTACATCAAGTTCAATCTGCGCCCAAGTATAGAGGTGCACGATGGCGTCATATCACATTCAAAAAATCAAAACACAATCAGGCATAACTAAATATAAGTGCCGGGTTCGCGAAAGACAATCTGGTGTAACTACGGTTGATAAAACTAAGACTTTTACAAAGAAAGCATCTGCTACTGCTTGGGGAGATCAAGAAGTTGAGAAGGTTGAAAGTGTTCGGCATGGGGGCATTATTCCAACTAAACAGACCATAGGTTTCTTGATTGAAAAAGCATTACAACCCCCCGAATTTGCGAATAAGCGAACTATGGGTTTCAACCTCCGACTTTTACTTCGCTACCCAATAGCTAGCACCACACTTACTGATTTTAACGATCATGACCTCATCAAGCATTGCCAATACCGAAGAGAACATGATGGTGTATTGCCACAAACTATCGCTGTCGAGGTTTCAAATCTACGTTCGATATTTAAGCAAGCTAAACCTATGTGGCAAGTAGCAATTAATGATGAAGTATTCAAATCAGCTCACCACACTTTAGTATTTATGGGCCTCATCGGCAAAAGCGCTCGCCGAAGTAGACGACCAAATCAACTAGAAATAGAAATGTTGGTCGCTGGATTGAAAGAGAGGGAGCAATCATTTGTCTCTTTCATTCCGTTTACCGACATTTTTGTAATATCAATACTGACATGCATGCGCATTGGAGAGATTTGCGATATCCGATGGACTGACATCAATGAAACTCAACGAGCCGTTATGGTTAGAAATAGGAAAGATCCCCGTAAAAAGGCAGGTAATCATCAATGGGTACCTCTACTAGGCGATTCATGGGAAATCATTCAAAGACAACCAAAGAATAATGAGCGCGTTTTTCCATATAACTCTCGCTCGGTTTCCGCAGGCTTTCAGCGGGTGCGAGATAGCTTAGGGATTAAAGACTTACGCTACCATGATCTTCGCAGGGAAGGAGCTAGTCGTCTTTTCGAAGCCGGGTTTTCGATCGAAGAGGTTGCACAGGTAACAGGTCACCGCTCCCTCAACACATTATGGCAAGTTTACACTGAGCTCTACCCGAACAGACTTCATGGCAAGAAAGTTCGTTCAGTTATCTGATTTTGAAAACGGGGGGAGATACCTTGGTCCAATACGCACCTTGTGCAATACTAAATTTGTTCCTCCAAAGCTTGAGGTGGGGACCTTGAGCAAAGATTTAAGCCGCCTATATTGGCGGCTTTACTTTTTATGAGTTTAAACTTGCAGGAATGTTCATGTAAAACTCCTTTTTATTGGGATGGGACAAACGTAGTTTCAATCATCTTTGAGCTTTTTTTTTCAATTAGCGGGGCTTTTTTACTTCTTAATTGCGAAAGAATCGATTTGAATTCAGATAAGGCCTTTTGATTTTGACACTATGATTGATTTTTTTCTTTATCAACAATCGCCGACACTTGGGCATGGTAGTCCTCTAAGCTCATTGTGGCTTGCGTGTCATTCTCTGGTTTAACAAAGAAATACACCTTGTCATTATTTCGGACCGCATTGGTGAGAGGGATGTACTTTGAGTCAGCAATATATTCTTTCATTGGTAAACTCATAAATGTCGCGGTAGGGAGTTTGATGTAAGGACTGCTAGATAAACCATCCGCATTAATGTAGCTTGTTGCTTCAAAGTCTTTGTATTGTTTATGAGCTATCAGACTGCTGTAATAGGTAAAACGTACAGCGATGACATTCGTATCAGGGAGCTGTTGTTTAAGGTCTTTATCGAATAAGTCTGTGTTGAAAGTTTCAGAAATCAACTTAATACCTACTCTCGTCCCTAAGAAGGGTGTGTCCAATCCTCTGAAATATATTGATGCATGAGAGTCCAAGTTTGATTCTAGTGGGTACCCTTCTACACAAAGGCGCTCCCCACCATTGTATCTTTCATCGTAAAACTTCGAATCTCGCGACAATGTTTTTTTTGTAAAGGATTGAAGTGTGTCGAATGAAGGAACCATGACTTCATCCATTTTGGACATAATCACTTTACACATTTCATATTCCTCTAAGCTACTATAAGTATCAGCATCCAAATACATAACTAGGTTTCTTCGGTCCCAACCGTATTTTTGATCCGCTAAAATTGCCAAACCAAAACCGGTCGTCATAGATCCAAACGCCAACCCCATTGCTGTAGACCCAACATAGCCACCGATACCCACATCGGAAATAGCGCCTTTGGGTAAGGTTCGATCTTCGATGATCGTTCCACTTCCTGCTGAACGGGTAACTTGCAGCGCGATACTTGATGTCCCTTTTCCCGGTATTTCATATTTTGCACTGTTCGAAGCACATGCATTCAAAAGTAATGCGGCACTAACAACTGATGTTGCTTGGATTAGATTCATACCCCCCCCTCAACAAAATGCAATTAGGTGAATAACAGTTAGCTTCTTCTAAATTTATACACCATGATCAAATAAATATAAAAAATGACTATTCAAAAGTGGGGGGGAAAGCAGTGAGAAGAAACTTTATTTTCGCATCTAGTGATAAATGGAGAAACGCACTAACCAAGTAAACCCTAAATCCAGCTATATGACTGATTTAAAATATTTTTAATTACTCACCAATCATCATCAAAACCACCAGATGTAAAATCACTATCAAATGTGTCACTGTCGAACGAATCATCGTCCCAAAGTGGATTGACTCGATCCATCTCATTACCAATCCAAACAAGGTATGGAACCCCTTCAACCAATTGGTCTTCTTCTCTTTCCACGACTGGGTGACGGTGAGCGACTCCACACTTCCTCACTCCAGAGTTTCTGCGTCGGTTGTTCTGCATTTTATTGCAAAAATCATCATGATCTTGTTGTTCTGTCCTATGTGACATGTTGGTACCTCCACTTTTCGTCTAATTTAGCCATACAACAAAAATATATAAAATCAGACACTTACAATAAAATTAGCATTATATTAAGAATGTGGCGTTGTAGGGTTAATTCAATAATAAGCATAAGTAACATAGATCCTAAAATACAAAAGCGAGGTAAATATTCATTAGAGCCTCTTCACAAAGGTTTGGTTGCAACTTATGTAAACCATAGCATGACGATTTGCCTGCTCCCCCCGTTTTGACATCCAGCCCTCTTCTACTCTAGCTATAAAAATTTCAATGAAAGTACTAAACAGCCAAATTGGACTCCTTATTTGAGAAATGACCATAAATAAGCAGATATCTTGTATGTAAACCATGAGGTAAGAGAAGCATTCTTAATGCTGTGATTATCTCCCACATGTTAGAGCGCATGTACGAAATGCTCTCATCAGTTTGATGCCCCAATAGAGTATGTATTACTCACACACTCAAATGAAAGATCGCTTTCAACCCTCGGAGTATGACTCCATTACTCAAGATTTATTATCTGCGTTGCGAAAAGGACCGCTAAAGTCTCCGTCTATTTTGGACGGCAGACAAAAATAGACGGAGACTGCATCCGATAACAGATCCATTGGTATCTCTAGCCTGACAAAGGTATTGAGAGGTATTCGAAATCATGAAAATGCATGAAATGCATCGAACAAATCCATCAGTTACTGCCGGAATTCGTGATCATTCCACTCACTTATACGTGACAGCAGCCACCAAGCAGCCTGAATTCAACGGACAAAACCTCTAGCTGACCGCTAAGGCCAACCTCAAAGGCAAAACATAGATTGTTCTCTTCCACTAACCAGTGGCGCCTTCGCCCAACCTATGTAAACACCTTTGAGTACTAACTTTTGCCAAGTCAGCTTCAACAGCGTAAGCGCCGGGATCGCTTCTTATCTTCCCAACCTCTGCTAATGACGTGCGACATTTTAAACGCGCATAAACACTTAACACGATTCGCTGCTTGCAGAGCCTATAACTGAAAGAAACTGAGAGGAAAGTATGAGTCCAAGTAGGTTCCCAACATCTAGGATGGAGAGAGAAAACCCTAATGCCAGAAACTGTGGCCTAAGATCTCGAGATATAAATCAAGCGGCTAAGAATGCGCTTTATGAAAAATTCAATGCTGGTCAAATCGGGTTCAAAACCGTAGCAGACCAAACAACTCGATTTACACAATTCTCGACATTTATCAAAGACCATCATGGTGTCAAGGATATGCGAGGGATAACGAAAGAGCATGTATCGCGATACGCTCAAGAATTAGATTCGAAAATTGATAACGGCTCAATCAGTATCAAGACAGCTCATGAATACTTGTCTGCCGTCAACTCCGTTCTTAGTCAGGCTATTGGGGATTCATCTCTTAGGGTTACAGCATCGGAAGCTGGGCTTCCAAATCGTTCTGGCATAACTACGGAAAATAGAGCTATTTCCCAAGAACAACATAACAAAATTACATCACAGCTTTCTGACAGGCTCTCTGCTATCAGTGAAATGCAAAGGTCATTAGGCTTGAGATTCGAAGAGGCCTGTAAAGGTAACCCCGCAGCCATGCTAAAAGAAGCCATTATAAAGCAGAGCATTTCTGTCACAGACGGAACGAAAGGCGGTCAAGCACGAACAGTACCAATCGTATCCCAAAATCAACTTGATGCACTTCAAAATGCCATTGTCATTCAGGGACATCATCACTCCATGATCCCAGCAAATCAGAGCTATATACAGTTCCAATCTCAATCTTATCGAGAGTTTGGAAAACTTGATTATAAATCACACGGTGAACGACACGCCTATGCACAAAACAGTTACACCAACCACATGCAACAGCAAACCGCAGTTGCAGGGATTAAATCAGTTGTGGAGTCAGATTGTAGGCATGGCTCTTCGCACCACCAATACATCGCCAATAAAGTGGGATGCACAGTTGAGCAAGCTAAAGCTTTTGACAATGCGGCAAGACTTTCTGTTGCTGAAGAACTTGGCCATCATCGAACCGACATAACAAATGCATATCTGGGGTGAACTATGACAAGAATGGAATATGAGTTAAATCGGGCTATACATCTATACCTAAGAACTGGAGGTAAAAAGAACCGTAAAAATCAGGCAGAGAAAATGAAGAGTTTTTGCCGAGATATTCAGAAGCATAATCCACAAACAAGATCACTTGCTCAGATTGGGCGGTCGCAAGTTTGTGACTTTTGGAGACGCAAAGCTGATCTAGCTCCTTCGACTAAGGCCGCCTATTACTACGCAATTTGTTATATTTGGGAACAGGTACTTGGCAGGAAATCAGCTCCTCCACATTTCACGCACAAGTAATGCAACAGGTACTCACGACAGCGCACTAATACAGAAAATTGCACAACTTCACTCGTTAACACAGAAACAACTCGCTTCACTACGAGAGGAAGTGAATGTAGCTGATCAAATCGTAGGTTCAGGATTTATTTCCACTGCATTACACAGCAAAGCTCTTTTTACTGCTGAATTGGCGCTGTAACGAATTGTTACTCTAATTATTTGTCACTACAAAATATAAGGTTATTATTATGGGAGTAATGTCACATAACGTTATAAATCAATATAAATCATTAGTTTGGATAATAATTATGCTTAGGATAAAGCTGGGAATCACTCTACTTTCTATACCAATCGCTCTGTCATTAACTGGTTGTGGTGATTCTTCAAATGCAAGGTTTGATAGTGAAAATCAATTTTGGGATAAAGACGTTAATTATAGTAAATCTAGGTTGTTCAACGTAGGTGATGTCAAAGGGACTATTTTTGATGAGGAAGCCCTAAAGTATTTTTCAATGTTAAGTTCCCATCATGAATTAAACTATCCAGCAACTACAACAGATCAATTAGAGAAGGCAACCAGTACGTTTGCTGACATTCGCACCGCCCTCAATTACTTGCCTGTCCCCGAAACTCTAAAAGCTGAGTATGAGGCAAACTTAATGGCTGCTGAAGAAATTTTACTGAAGATGGTTGAGCTTCATGAAGGCAAGTTTGAAGGTAAACTAGATGAAGCGTTTCGTTCACTTTATCCTGAATATTTCGAAAGTGTCGATGCAGCACGACTAGTTGTGGATAATCGTAATGAATTCTTAACCAAAGCTAAAACAAAAAAAGATGAGTTGAGCGAGCAACACTCTACACTAAAAAAAGAACTTCGTGAGCTTGAAAAAGAACACGAAAAAGTTGCATCAGAGTGGATCGTAGAAAATGAACTATTAATCCCAACGAATGATTTAAGCTTTAGAGCATTTATTGATAATTCTTATTACTACGACACCGAAGATAAATGCCGAGAGTATATTGAAAGAAATAACGAAAACTTTAACTGGAACAGTGAAGCTGGCGTTTGTTATAGCTTTTGGGTGATGAATGATAATTTAGGGCTGAAAAAGTTTCATTTAGAAAATAACATGTCAGAAGAACAAGCTCAAATATACAAAGATATGGCAATGACATTGTTTAAACAAGGTAGTGAGTTAGGGTTTAAAATCTCCACAATTGGTAAATCACTTCACGATGCAACGGAAGAATTAAAAAAGCGTGAGTTACTTGCCAACAATCGCTTTGGAGACCAAAGGAAAATTGATCGTGCTTTGACTGATGCGAACAGAGGGTTGAACTCCCGTACAAAAGGAGCTTACGGACGTAACGGTGAAATTAGTATACCAGCGAAAGGCCGCTACAACCCAACTCAACGTAGAGTATTCGGAGAGTACGCGAAAACACTTGGCCTTGATGTTATGCCAACCGTAACAGCATTTATACCAGAGAATGCTTACAAGGTATATCTAGAGCTTCTCAAAGCAACAGAAGCGGCCGAAGTCGATATTGAGTTAGGTAAGAAAGGTCAGTTTAATGTAGGGGAAACTGAGCAGCTTGAGCACCTCTATATTGTGGCTAACACAAAAAAAGGCAATGTCATTGGCTCAGTTCAATTGCAAAAAAATGAAGACAAGTTCATTGCATCTTTTTCTTATCCTTATTCAATGAATCGAGTTCAAGGTGATTCATTAGTTGATTTATATGCTTATCAAGACGATTGGAATCCGACCTTTAATGGTATTGAAGGTAATAAGCACCGTAACTTAGTGAGCTATATTCACAGTCTAAATAAGTAAAATAAATTACAAATATCAAGGTGATAATTATGAAAATATTTAAAATTCTAGCCGCGTCAGTTTTATCTTTAGTTCTAGTAGGCTGTGGCGGTCATGGATATGAAGGCAAGTATGAAGCTACTATTACACAAGCTGATTTATTTGGCGGACTACTCGGTAATTCACGTGGCGCAAAAAACACAGAAACAACAACAATGACGCTTGGTAAAAATTACATCATGTTTGAAGAAGACAAGACGGAGCTGAGCAGCATTGAAGTTGTGGAGGAAGATGGCGAGAAGTTCCTGAAGTTAGTAAATAAAGAAGACAAGGATGATGTTCTATGGATTAGTATTGAAGAAGATCCAACAACACTAAATCTCAGCACACCTTTAGGCTTTATTTCCTACACCAAGGCATAAGCAAACTAAAGCAAGTAACAAATCTAAGACTCTCACATGTTGAGAGTCTTTTATACAAAAGGAAAGTAAGTTCAAACTACCGCTTCCAAACTAAGCTCTTCTCACCTAGTCGTTAAAAATAATGTAGTGGATTAGTTAATTTAGACACGTAGTTAGATGAGAAAAAGTAAGTCAAATTACGCTTTGGTGAAGTGTATGTTGAATCGTTCAAAACAAACAATGGGGCAAAGATGAGCTAACAGTGCTCTCCCTAACTTGAAGTTAAAGATCGGCATCGCTGGTCTAATGCATTTACATAACCTCACTCACGTCCCCAAAGTTTATCTTACAGACCTCACCCATTGTTCGTAAAAATCAACTTCGAGCATTTTTGCTACTAAGCGATTAAATGAGCCTTTGTCACCATAGGAACGAGCAAGTTCTGAAAAAGATAGGTGTTTACAGTTAAACGACAATTTCCAAGGCATTTGCTAAAACAGACTTTGCGGAGTTAGATCGGTTAATCAATTCGCAGATAAGTGCTTCACCAACATGATTCAGCTCAGTCAAGGTTTTTCTCCCGTATTTCAGAGTTTTAAGCAATCGATAATCTTTGATTTATCTAGATACTACACTGATTAGAAATAGTAGACCAAATATCAATCCGTCATGTGTGACGGATAGGTGTGCTAGCTTGATGTATGGAATCCACTCCCTCCTTAGCAATCTAGACTTATACCAATTAAAGTAAAA
>NZ_JBFRSC010000047.1:0-35782 GCF_041473335.1 Vibrio sp. 10N.222.55.C7 | reverse complement strand
ATTTTTACTTTAATTGGTATCACCCACATATGAACAGCGTTAAGCAGTTTGGTATGGGCTTGGTTGGTCTAATTATCGTTGAGGAGAGCATTCCAGTGCCGTTTGATGAAGAGCACGCACTGATGCTTAAACATTGGCATATAGATAAGAAAGGCCAATGGAAAGATCTAATGATCCCACGACTCAGTGCTCGTATGGGTACGCCAGGAGAGTGGAGTAGCGTTAATGGAATACATGAGCCTGTCTATGAGTTAAAACAACATGCAACAACCAGGCTACGTATCGCTAATGTCGACAATACGATCACTTACCCTATAGCTGTCGAAGGGGCTGAGGCATGGGTGATTGCCATTGATGGTAACCCTGTAAAAACACCTTATAAGCTGACGCAACATAAAATTGGTCCAGGGATGCGAGTGGATATTGGACTGATAGCACCCAAAGCCGGTGGGCGAGTTAGCGTCCTTCAAATGAAAGGACGCTTTCCTTTCTCTTTGTGTGAGTTCGAGGTTGTAGATTCAACCCTTGTTGAGAATCGCTCTCTGCCTTCTTTACCCCTTAATCCTGTGCCCAATTTAGATTTGGCTAATGCAGAAGAAATCGACTTTTTATTTGAATGGGAAGGGGCGGTTTCTCCAGTATCTAAAGATGGAAAATCTATGCCTAAGTTTTGGCTAACTAATAAACGAGCATGGGAGGGGATGAGCAAAGATAATATCCCTGAACCGTTGGCGACTTTAGAGCTGGGAAAAACCTATATATTCGATCTTAAGAACGTCACTCAATATCATCACCCGATTCACATTCACGGCCATACATTCACTGTATTGGAACTTGATGGGAAGAAAGTTGAAGAACCTTTCCATACTGATACAGTGTTACTTGGAAAAAATGGCCGAGCTAAAGCTGCATTTGTAGCCGACAACCCTGGCCGCTGGATGTATCATTGTCATGTTATAGAACACATGAAAACGGGTTTGATGGGATATATTGAAGTTAAGTGACACCTGTAACGTTTAATATTTGCGCATGCATTCTTAGTTTCTACCCTCGCTTTTATCGGCGTTAAAGCTAGAATATAGGGATTATTGTTTGGGAGGATTCATGGGTCAGTTATCTATTCTAGGTTTTATCGCCATCGGTGGCGCGTTTGGTGCTTGTTCACGTTACTTGATTTCAGAGTTATGCGTTGTGATGTTAGGGCGTGGTTTTCCTTACGGTACGCTGACTGTTAACGTAATTGGCTCTTTGATTATGGGATTGCTCATCGCCGCGTTTGAAAATGAGATGGTTGCGACGGAGCCGTGGAGACAAATTATCGGTCTTGGTTTCCTTGGAGCCCTGACGACATTTTCTACGTTTTCGATGGATAACGTGCTTCTTATGCAGCAGGGTGCGTTCTTCAAGATGGGGCTCAATGTACTGCTCAATGTGGTTCTCAGTATTTCAGCCGCATGGATCGGCTTCCAACTTCTGATAAAGTCTTAAAACTTTCTTACGATTTGTTAACAACTCGGCTTGGTTTATCCAAGCCGTTTTTATATACTCGATCGTACTTGTCGGAGTGCCATATGGCTGAGACCGTTAACTCGGGATCCGTTGAACCTGATCAGGCTAATACCTGCGAAGGGAACAAGAGTAGATATCTAACTAGAATCCTTCTAGAGATCTATCTCCAGATCACAACTGCATTTTCTTGCTGTGATCCCTCTTGTAGCATCTTATCCGTCAAGCATTTTTATCCCTATAAATAATGGCTAAAAGCCAAGGAAAAATGCTATGTCGAGTCGTAAACAAGCAAGACTGGAAGCGAAGAATTTCATTGATTCTTTATCTGTACAACCTTATCCAAACTCAAAAAAAGCTTACATCCAAGGGTCTCGAGCCGACATTCAAGTCCCTGTCCGAGAAATATCCCTCGCAGATAGCCTTGTTGGTGGCAGCAAAAAAGAGCCTGTATTCGAAGCTAATGAGCCAATTCATGTCTACGACACCTCAGGTGTTTATACCGATCCTACGCATGAAATAGACCTTTATAGTGGCCTTCCTAAGTTGCGAGAGCAATGGATTGAAGAGCGTGGTGATACGGAATTGCTCGATGATGTAAGCTCTGTTTACACCAAAGAACGTTTAGAAGATGAAACCCTAGACGACCTTCGTTACGGAAACCTGCCTCGAATTCGTCGCGCTACTGGCGACCAATGTGTAACTCAACTGCATTATGCTCGTCAGGGAATTATCACTCCTGAGATGGAGTACATTGCGATACGTGAGAACATGGGGCGTCAGAAGTTCGCTGATGAACAGCTTAATCACCAACACCCAGGCCATAACTTTGGCGCAAACCTGCCAAAAGAAATTACCCCTGAGTTCGTGCGTAAAGAGGTCGCTGAAGGCCGAGCTATCATCCCTTCAAACATCAACCACCCAGAATCAGAACCTATGATTATTGGCCGAAACTTCTTAGTGAAAGTGAACGCCAATATCGGTAACTCTTCTGTAAGCTCTTCGATTGAAGAAGAAGTTGAGAAGCTAGTATGGTCGACTCGCTGGGGCGGCGATACCGTAATGGATCTTTCTACTGGCCGTAATATCCACGAGACTCGTGAATGGATCCTACGTAATAGCCCAGTGCCGATTGGTACGGTTCCTATGTATCAGGCGCTTGAGAAAGTGAATGGCGTAGCCGAAGACCTTAACTGGGAAGTGATGCGCGATACTTTGATTGAACAAGCGGAGCAGGGCGTTGATTACTTCACTATCCATGCTGGTTTGCTTCTTCGTTATGTTTCTATGACGGCTAAGCGTGTGACAGGTATTGTTTCTCGTGGTGGCTCTATTATCGCGAAATGGTGTCTTGCACATCACCAAGAAAGCTTCCTATACACACACTTCCGCGAGATCTGTGAGATCTGTGCGAAGTACGATGTGGCTTTGTCACTAGGTGACGGCCTACGTCCTGGCTCTATTGCAGATGCCAATGATGAGGCTCAGTTCTCGGAGTTACGTACTCTAGGTGAGTTAACTAAAGTGGCTTGGGAATACGATGTTCAGGTGATCATTGAAGGTCCTGGACATGTACCTATGCATCTTATTAAAGAGAACATGGATGAGCAGTTAGAGCACTGCCATGAAGCGCCTTTCTATACGTTAGGCCCGCTGACCACTGATATTGCACCGGGTTATGACCAC
Organism: Vibrio sp. 10N.222.55.C7; assembly: GCF_041473335.1. Classification (NCBI taxonomy): domain Bacteria; kingdom Pseudomonadati; phylum Pseudomonadota; class Gammaproteobacteria; order Vibrionales; family Vibrionaceae; genus Vibrio; species Vibrio sp. 10N.222.55.C7. The sequence goes on along the minus strand of NZ_JBFRSC010000047.1, from coordinate 32,590 downwards.
ATTACCTCTGGTATTGGCGCGGCGATGATTGGTTGGTACGGCTGTGCGATGCTTTGTTATGTAACACCTAAAGAGCATTTGGGCTTACCAAATAAAGAAGATGTGAAGACTGGCTTGATTACTTACAAGCTGGCAGCACATGCAGCAGACTTGGCAAAAGGGCATCCGGGCGCACAAATCCGAGATAATGCATTATCTAAAGCTCGTTTTGAATTCCGTTGGGAAGACCAATTTAATCTAGCTTTAGATCCAGAAACAGCCCGTTCTTTCCACGATGAAACCCTGCCACAAGAATCGGGCAAGGTTGCTCACTTCTGCTCTATGTGTGGACCTAAATTCTGTTCAATGAAGATCTCTCAAGAAGTTCGAGAGTACGCGAAAGACACTGAACAAGTGGCTGCTGATCAGGCTATCGAGATTAAGATGCTTGATAATCCGTTGGAAGGGATGCGTCAGAAATCACAAGAGTTCCGTGATACTGGCTCTGAACTTTATCACCCAGCAGTAGGCGCAAAAGAAGCTCAATTAGAGGAATAATGACAGTGAAGATTCTTATCCCATCTCAAAATATTGAGCTAACGGGAGAGGTGCAAAGCTGTCTATTGGTTGCTAAGCGACAAGGCTTGGCAACCGATGCAGTTGAGTTGGGTGTAAGCCCAACTCAATGCTTCTCTATCGTTGATGCTCAGCAAGCGTTATCTATTGGTTTTGCTCATGATGTTGATTCATTGGCGGAGTGTCGCTCAAGTGAGCTTGATCATATCGTTTATTACAGTCATTCAGTGGCGCTAGCTGGTGTCCGCGATGCCTTGGCACAAACTCCGAATACCATCTATATCGGTGTCTTAGATGACTCAGCTGCATTGGATATCTGGTCACAGCTAGATTCTAATCGTGCTATCAAGAGTGAAACTCCAGCTCATCAGGAGTTAGATAGTCGTGGCCACTTTGCTTGGTTACTTACTTTGTTGGCGTTGGAATTCCCATTAGAAGATGCACTGGTTTTAGCTCGCGCAGCATCTAGTGTTTCACGTGGAACATGGCCAGCAAACTATCAAAACTTTCCTATTCCCGTTCTCGAAGATGAGCGACTGGATATTAGTGTTGGTTGGGCGCACCAAGGAACATCACTGTCGTTCCCGGAATTGAGTAAGAGTAGCCTAGGACTATACCCAGTGGTTGATGATGTTGAGTGGATCGAAAGGCTGCTCAAGCTTGGAATTAACACAGTTCAACTGCGTATTAAGAACCCACAGCAAGCAGATTTAGAACAACAAATCGCGCGATCTATCGAACTCGGTAGAGAGCACAACGCTCAGGTTTTTATCAATGACTATTGGCAATTGGCACTTAAGCATGATGCTTTTGGTGTTCATTTGGGGCAAGAGGACATCGAAGAATCCAACCTATCTCAACTGAGCCAAGCTGGTATTAAGATCGGTCTATCGACTCATGGTTATTACGAGTTGCTACGCATTGTGCAAATCAACCCAAGCTATATTGCGCTGGGGCATATATTCCCAACCACCACTAAGCAGATGCCATCGAAGCCTCAAGGACTTGTGCGTTTATCTCTCTATCAGCAGCTGATTGATACTATCCCATACACAGAAGAACTCACCGGTTATCCGACAGTTGCGATTGGTGGAATTGACCAGTCGACGGCCGCACAGGTGTGGAGTTGTGGGGTATCGAGCCTTGCTGTTGTACGTGCGATTACGTTAGCCGAAGACCCAAAACAAGTGATTGAGTTCTTCGAAGCATTAATGGCTGACCGTTCTTCAGGTGCTGCTAAAGAGGTAACTCAGGAGCTAAGTCATGCTGAATGATTTCGAATTCATTCGTTATCAACGACAACTCGCACTTCCTGAAGTGGGTGAGCAAGGGCAACGCAATCTATTAGATAGCCATGTATTGGTCATCGGTTGTGGTGGCTTAGGCAATGCTGCGGCTCTCTATCTTGCGGCTTCCGGTATCGGGAAAATCGTATTAGTTGATGATGATTGTGTGGATTCGTCTAACCTTCAACGACAAGTTGCGTTCAAGGAAAGCCAGTTAGGTTCGCCTAAGGTCGAAGCTCTGAAGCAAAAACTGACTGAGCTTAATGGTCGAAACCAAGTGAGAACCATCAATAGGCGAATGACTCAGAGCCAGCTTGAGCTTGAGGTGATGCTCGCTGATTTGGTGTTGGATTGTACTGACAACTTTGAGTCACGTCAGCAGGTTAACCAAGCATGTTTTGGTAGCAAGACACCTTTGGTTTCTGGTTCTGCGATCGGATGGAAAGGTCAGTTTATTGTCTTTGATTATCAGATGCAGAAAGGGTGCTATCACTGTTTGTTCCCGTTCAGTCATCATCCACAAACGACACGTTGTAGCGATAGCGGCATCATCGGCCCAGTTGTTGGCACCATAGGCAACCTCCAAGCACTGGCAGCGATTCAACGTATTAGCACTGGCGAGTTCCAGGTTGCAACACATCAGCTCAAACTGTTTGATGGTCAGACGATGAACTGGCAAAACTTAAGTGTCACTCAAGATAGTGAATGCCCCGTTTGCTGCACATCTACAGTTAACTATTTAGAAGAAGAAACCCAATGAGCAACATAACGATCTCTATCAATGAGCAACCAGAACAGGTTGCACAATCGTCGTCTCTAGCGGATATCATCCAAGCGCTTTCACTACCCGATCTGGGTTGTGTCTTTGCTATCAATAATGCGGTTGTCCCGCGTAGTCAGTGGCAACAAAGGGTCGTCAATGAAGGCGATGCTATTTCTCTTTTCCAAGCTATTGCAGGAGGCTAACTATGTTAACTATCGCAGATAAAACATTTCAATCACGACTCTTTACTGGAACGGGCAAGTTCGCGAATAAACATTTAATGGCGAGTGCTATCGAAGCTTCCGGTTCTCAACTGGCAACCATGGCGTTGAAGAGAGTTGATATTCGCTCTGAGCAAGATGATATTTTACAGCCCATCATTGATGCTGGCGTGAACTTGTTACCAAATACCTCCGGGGCGAAGAACGCGAAGGATGCCATCTTTGCTGCGCATTTGGCTCGCGAAGCGCTAGGCACAAACTGGCTCAAACTGGAAATTCACCCTGATCCAAAGTACTTGATGCCAGACCCAATTGAGACATTAAAAGCGGCTGAGCAAATGGTTAAAGATGGCTTTGTTGTGTTGCCTTACTGTCATGCTGACCCAGTGTTGTGTAAACGATTGGAAGAGGTGGGTTGTGCTGCGGTTATGCCGCTAGGTGCGCCGATTGGGTCGAACAAAGGTATCGCTTCGGCAGACTTCTTAGAGATCATTATCGACCAAGCGAACGTCCCTGTGATTGTTGACGCTGGTATTGGTGCGCCATCTCATGCTACTCGTGCAATGGAAATGGGCGCGGATGCCGTGTTAGTTAATACTGCAATTGCGGCTTCTCAACAACCCGTTGATATGGCGATTGCTTTTAAACTGGCAGTTGAAGCTGGCCGTATGGCTTACCTTTCTGGTCTTGCTGGACAGGTGTCTCATGCGGTTGCTTCTAGTCCGCTAACTTCATTCCTAGACGAGTAGTGTCCTTATGACGTTTGTTGATCGATTTAAACAGCTCAACTGGGATGACATTGGTATGTCCATCTTCAGTAAAACGGCAGCGGATGTTGAGCGCGCTCTGAGTAAACCTAAACGTGACTTGGAAGACTTTAAGGCTCTTATCTCTCCGGCAGCAGAACCTTACTTAGAGCAGATGGCGCAACAATCGTTGGCACTCACACGCAAGCGATTCGGCAATACAATGTCGTTGTATATTCCATTGTACCTCTCAAACTTATGTGCGAATGCGTGCACGTATTGTGGTTTCTCAATGGAGAACCGCATTAAGCGTCGCACACTTACTTTAGATGAAATCGATGCTGAAAGTGCCGCTATCAAAAAGATGAAGTTTGATAGTGTATTGTTGGTGACTGGTGAACATGAAACCAAGGTCGGGATGAAGTACTTCCGTGAAGTGCTACCGAATATTAAGGCACAATTTAACTATCTTGCGATGGAAGTGCAGCCGCTTGATCAAGATGACTACGCAGAGCTTAAAACTCTCGGCTTAGATGCGGTGATGGTTTACCAAGAAACGTATAGCCCAAGTACCTACGCGGAACACCACTTGCGTGGCAATAAAATGGATTTTGAATACCGGCTCGAAACGCCCGATCGTTTGGCAAAAGCGGGTATTGATAAGATAGGTATTGGCGCTTTGATTGGCTTGGAAGATTGGCGTACCGACTGTTTCTTCGTGGCCGCTCACTTAGACTATCTTGAGCGTACTTATTGGCAAACACGTTACTCGATTTCATTCCCACGTCTTCGTCCGTGTGAGGGTGGTTTGCAGCCTAAATCGATTATGAGTGATAAACAGTTGGTTCAACTTATCTGTGCGTATCGTTTATTAAACCCTGAGGTTGAATTGTCTCTCTCGACTCGTGAGTCTGCAGCTTTCCGTGACAATGTGTTGCCATTGGGAATCACCAGTATGTCGGCTGCGTCTAAAACCCAGCCTGGTGGTTATGCTTCTGATGAAGAAGAACTCGAGCAATTTGAAATAAGTGATGAGCGAAGTGCTGCCGATGTTGAGTCAATGATTCGTCAACGTGGTTTTGATCCTGTGTGGAGAGACTGGCACAGTGCTTACTCTGGTTAGCGAACACGCAGATTTATGTTCCACGTGAAACATCGACGAAGTTAAATCGACAAATAAAAACGGCTACCCTAAGGTGGCCGTTTTTCATTTCATTAAGTTTGAATTAGCTAAGCATTAAGCATTAAGCATTAAGCATTAAGCATGAGCATGAGCAAGTGGAGTGGTTGATTGGCGTAACCATTCCAATGTATCACCTTCAACTAATGGGCTAACATCGTTCCATACTTTCTGGTGGTAATCATTAAGCCATGCAAGTTCAGGTCGTGTCAGTAAATCGACGTTGATGTTGCGCTTATCGATAGGGCAACGTGTTAGCGACTCAAACGTTAGTACTGAGAAGTCACCTTGAGTTGGCAGCTCAACCACCAGTTCTAGGTTTTCGATACGGATACCAAATTCATCTGCACGGTAGTAACCCGGCTCGTTTGATAACACCATGCCTTCAACAAGAGGTACATCGATTAGCTTCTTAGAGATGCTTTGCGGACCTTCATGAACACTTAGGAAATGACCAACACCGTGACCAGTACCGTGGTCGTAGTCGAAGCCTTCTGCCCATAAGTGTTGGCGAGCTAGAATATCAAGTTGGAAACCACGAGTACCCTGTGGGAAACGTGCACGCGCGATACCGATGTGACCTTTAAGCGCTAACGTGAACTGCTGGATCATTTCGTCGCTTGGCTGGCCAATCGCGATAGTTCGAGTGATGTCGGTTGTACCATCTAGGTACTGACCGCCTGAATCGACTAGGTAAAGAGTATTCATCTCTAACTGACCTGGTTCAGGTTGGTTCTCGTGGTTGTAGTGACACATTGCTGCGTTGCCGCCTGCTGCTGAAATCGTGTCAAAACTTAGGTCCATCAGCGTTGGGTCTTGTTCGCGGAATGATTGAACTTTGTCTGCTAGCACAGCTTCATTGTGCAGATTACCTTGCGTGACTTCTGCATCAATCCAAGATAGGAACTTCGCCATCGCAACACCATCACGAATGTGACACGCTTTCATGCCGGCAATTTCAGTTTCATTCTTTGCTGCTTTTGGCATTAGGCATGGGTCTGCTGCTTCAATGATATGAGCACAAGAGTTTTGTAGAACCAGCGTGTACCAAGCGTTACTGGTACCTGAATCGACAGATACATTTTTGCCTTCCAAAGATTGAAGGCGTGCTTCAAGCTCTGATGGGTGAGATACGCGAATACCATTGCCAACGTGTGCTTCAAAGCCCGTAGGAATACGAGCTGGGTCTAGGAAGAAGTCGACGCTTTCATCGGCGTGGATGATCGCATTGGATAACACAACAGGTAGGTGAGATACGTCCAAGCCGCGAATGTTAAGCAACCAACAGATCGAATCGAGTTCCGTAAGGATAGCGGCATCAGCACCTTTGGCTTTTAGTAAGCCAGCAATCTCCGCACGTTTGCTTTCACTTGATTGGCCTACTGCGTCTGTTGCCATTAAGCGAACATCAGATACCACCGGCTCAGGACGATCAGACCAAAGCTCATCAATTGGATTCGAAGATAGTGTTGTTAGTTCAACTTTCTCTGCCAGTTTAGCTTGAGCGCCTTTCAACCAAGCAGCAGTGTGCATGCGTGGGTCGAATGCAACCTTGCTGCCTTGTGCTAGAGAACTGGTGATCCAATCTAAAGCCGGCTCTTCAATAAGGTGGCGATACTCAAATAACTCTGCTGGTACCTGCTTACGAACCTGAACCGTGTAGCGACCATCAACAAAAATAGCAGCGTTCTCACGAGTGATAACTGCCGCACCAGCAGAGCCAGTGAAACCTGTTAACCAGTGAAGTCGCTCGTTATGAGCAGGAACGTATTCACCTAGATATTCGTCTTCATGTGGAATGATAACGGCATCTAGGTTGTTTGTTTCAAGCCAAGCTCGAACCGCAGCAACGCGTTCAGCAGTGATATTGTGCATCTGTGTTTATCCTTATTGTTAGGGTCCTTGTTAACACTCACAGTCGATATACATGCGAGGGGACTTATTAGGTCAATAAGCTAGCGCTTTTGTTCGTTTGCTGCAAACGCTGTACGCCATTTTTATCTAAGGTGCAGAGTTTTTTCTTTGATGATATCTCGTAGCCAAGTTAACGCTGGGTCATTTTCTCTGTCACGGTGCCAAAACAGAGTGTATGCCATCGGTGGGAATTCCATCGGTAAAGGGACAACCACTAAGTCGAGTTGCTTGGCGACGAGGTAAGTAAAGTGGCTTGGTGCAGTAAACACAAAGTCGGTGTAGGTACATAGGCTTGCGGCGCTATTGAAGTCTGGAACAGAAATAGCGATATCACGTTGGTGACCAAGGTCGGCAAGCTTATAGTCGAGCAGCCAACGATCGTTACCATCACATCTTACTTGTACATGACGCTGTGCAAGGTAGGTTTCCAGATCCCATTTGCCATTCAGAGCGGGGTGGTTGCGTCTTAGCACACACATCTGCGCGTCACGGTAGATCTCTTGCTCGCAAATATCATCTGGCGGCAGCATAGTTAAACGTGCGTCGTTGATGTCGATGTCTTTACCTGTGAGTCCGATATCGAGCTCACCGAGCTGCAGCTTCTTAAAGGTTTGCTCCGTCCAAGCGTGGGTGTTGATATTCACCTTAGGGGCTTGTCGAAATATCGCTGGTAAAAAGTGGGGAAGAATAAGTGGGTAAACGCTCTCAACAGCCGCGATGTGAAAGCTGTGGTCGCTGTTATTGGGAATGAATGTCTCAGGCTGAGTGAGAACATCAAGTTGGTTGATCAACGTTTCTAAGCGAGGCTTAAGGAAAACAGCTTTCGGTGTTGGTCTCAGGCCATGTGCGCTTCGCGTGAAAAGAGGGTCATTAAATTGTTCACGAAGCTTGGCTAACGATTTACTTACAGCCGATTGACTCAGACACAATCGATGTGCGGTGCGCGTGACGCTTAGCTCTTCCATCAGAACCTGTAAGCAAACCAGTAGGTTTAAGTCGAGGCGTGATAGTTTCTCAATATTCATATGAGTTTCCTATTTGGAATAATGCTAATGAGTATATGCCATTTTTGTTCATATCTTTAGTTGGTTATTATGCACCTAAATTAACTCATTCGGAGAATCTTGTGCCTTCTAACGCGCTTCCAACCCCTAGTAAACTGCAGGTTGCTTTATTGGCAATGTTGGTTTTATTTAGCCCTCTGGCTATTGATATCTACCTACCAGCTCTGCCACAAATTTCGACAGCGTTTCACGTGGAACATGCACTAGCACAAGATACGATTACCTGGTTTTTATTCGCCATGGGTGTCGGGCAATTATTTGCTGGCCCTTTGGCTGATAAGCTAGGACGTCGAACCGTTGCATTGGGAGGTGTTAGTATCTATGCATTGAGTGCTTGCTTGGCGTGGGCAGCTCAATCGATTGATATGATGCTAATGGCTCGGCTGCTACAAGGCTTAGGAGCTTGTGCGACTTCTGTAGCAGCCTTTGCAACGGTTCGCGATCTATTTGGCCCAGAGAAGAGTGGCCGTATGATCAGCTACCTTAATGGTGCAATCTGTTTTATTCCTGCTTTGGCACCCATTCTTGGCGCTTGGTTAACACATCAATTTGGTTGGCGCTCGAACTTTAGCTTTATGGCAGGCTTTGCTGTCGTTGTTGGCACTATCTTATTCTTCCAAATGAAAGAGTCTAACCCTGCGACAGAAAAGGTTGCGGTATTCAAGCTTGAGCGATACTGGTCAGTATTGAAAACACCATCATTCCTTTTCCACGCAACCTTGTGTCTGATGGCGATGGCGGTTATCCTCGCTTATGTAACCTCTGCACCAGTTGTGTTGATGGAAAACCTAGGCCTGACCATGAAAGAGTTTACTTTCTGGTTTGGTGTTAATGCGGCCATCAACATTGCAGCTGCGTTTACTGCACCTAAATTTATGGACCGTTTTGGTACCTATAAAGCACTGGTGGTTGGTATCTCGACGCTGGGCTTAGCGGGTGTGATTATGTTGGTGCTTGCTGAGCACGCTACTCCAATCGCGTTCATGCTACCGATCTTCTTATCGTCAGTTGGCTTTGCTTGGATTCTTGGTGCTGCGGCAGGTAAAGCTCTAGAACCTTTCGGTGACCGTGCGGGTACAGCTGCTGCGCTGCTTGGCTTGTTCCAAATGAGCGGTTCAGGACTTCTTGTGGGTACCATGCAACGTCTTGATTTAACGTCGCAAGTGATGATTGCTCTGCAAATGTTCCTGATTGTTCCTGCGTTATTAGTGCTTGCGAGCAAAGCGGGTAAGTCTTGGCACACGACGTTTGCTAAGGCATAAGTTACAAGGGTGACAAAATATACAAATGGCGGTTTGCGAAACGTTAAAACATGGTATATTTGTCACTCATTGAAACGTTAGTCCCCAACGGAAAATACTGTAATGTCATTAACAACCTACGAAATGGCGCGCGTCTTAGAACAAATGGAAGATGCACCTGAAAAGGTCATGTTTGGTAAATTGCTTAAAGAGCTAGGCAACCAAAGTGAAGAGCGTATTCGCAGTGCGGCAAAACAAGTTCCAATCGATACTTTGCGAGACATCATTTACCAATTTCAGCGTGTGGTAGAGTCTCGTAAGGGTGAGCAGGTTCAGCTACTAGCAAAAGAGCTAGCCGAGCAAGGTATCTCTGCTGAAGAGCTACAAGCTTTTCTGAATAAGTAGTTTATCCCAGTTAAAAAGAAACCACTCAATTGAGTGGTTTTTTGCGTTTTGGGGTATATCAATTTAGTGCGAATGAAAGTTCGTTCTAACCTCTAAACTGCGCTTTCAAAATTCGATCAAGTGAGAATGGCCCGGCGCCCCACACGACAACGATAAGAATCATTAATCCCCAAAGCTGATGATCGTAGAAGCCTTGATCCCACAATACAGGGTAAGACACGACAGCAATGATATTGAAAACGAACAACACCGCAGCCATAGGTCGTGTTAATAAACCGAGTGCTAAAAACACTGGCAGAATTAACTCCGCGGCAGTGCCCATGTAAGCAGCCAATTCCCAAGGTAGCAGTGGTACTTGGTATTCCAACTCAAACAAGTAAAGGGTGCTATCCCAAGTTGCTATCTTAGTGAGCCCAGAATTAAAGAATACCCACGCCACCCAAAGGCGACAAAATAGTAGAAGCACCGGAACAAAAAGAGCCTGTGATTTCTCAATCAAACTGTCGTATTGAACCATCATGTTCGTGACTGTGTTGTTATCCATGTTATGTCTCCAATTCAGCATTGATTGAAAAGCCTGAGATGACGTTTAGCGCCATAACAGTATTCAGATGTTGTAGTAATAAAGGGTCGATTGCTGAGAGTGTTCGACCTGATTGCAATTCAGTGAGGAGTTGGTGGCTCTCTTCACTCAAACTATGGCTCTCAACCTGTGAATTCTCAGCTCGGATGAACACCCCAAATTCAGCTTGGTTGATGTCTAGCCCATCAAGTTGTTGCTGATAGATGGCGTGTTCAAGCGCGATAATCGTGTAACTAGAATGAATCAGTTTTACTGAATCTTTGAGATGAAAGACCAAAGCACCTTGCTGCTCTTGTGGTACATCAGCTAGGCAAGAAAGAGGTCTCTGGTCGACATCTGCTTGTGACGTCAACCTTACCAAGCTGTCTTTCTGCCATTCATATAAAGCCACTTCACCGAGATAAGGTGCAGCCTCAATAACGGCAGGAAAGCCTTGGATAGTCTGTTCAAAGTGCTCACCGTAACCACTGACATCACCAGAAGTCGATGGATAACTTAAGACATGTTGACGAGCCATCTGTTGAAAGCACTCTTCACCAACCAACATTTCTGTGAGTGGGTAGGTTGCTACCAGAACTTCGCTCAAGCTGATCACAAAGTTATTACGGTAAATCTGGATTAGCTGTTCATCCGTAAAATGGTCGCTCACTATGTCGCAGTGCTCACCATTGTTTTGGTAGCGTAGGGCGTTAGCAAACTCCAATTGAACATCTGCTAGGGAGTGGCTCATGAGGCGCGACTCCTTTGGTTGAACTTGTCGTGTTGATACAAGATATCACTGGCTTTGGTTGCTTCAGCCAATAAAACTTGTGGCTCTGGGATATCGAGATCCCACTCAATCAAGGTATGGCGCAAACCATGTTGTGCAACCCAGTCAGTGTAGAGTTTCCACACTTCGTCACAGACAGGTTTACTGTGTGTGTCTATCCAGATCTCACCTTGTTCAAGCTTCTTTTTGGTAAAACCTGCCAAGTGAATCTCTTCAACTTTGTCTGCTGGTATTCCGTTTAAGTACTCTTCACAACTAAAGCCATGATTAAAAGATGAGACGAAAATATTATTGAAATCGAGCAGTAGGCGACACTCAGTACGCTTTTGTACCTCAGCCAAAAACTCCCACTCAGGAATAGTAGAATGCTTGAAGGATAGGTAGCTCGATGGGTTCTCAATCAACATCGGGCGTTGCAAGCTGTCTTGAACCTCGATGACATTACGACCGAAGACTTCCAATGCTTCTTCTGTGTAAGGCAGCGGTAGCAAGTCATTGAAGTAATGACCACCTGTCTGACTCCAACTGAGATGATCAGAAACCAAGAAGGGTTCGATATCATCAATGAGCTCTTTTAATTGCACAAGATGATGTTGATTGATGCGCTCAACAGAACCTAGCGACAACCCAACACCGTGACAACTGATGTTGTGTGCGTGACGAATTTCTCTGAGTTGTTGTCGTTGCGGTGATTGAGCTAAGAAGTAGTTCTCGCTGTGAACTTCTAACCAACTTACTAAGGCTGGATTTTGGCTAAAGAAGTCCAAGTGCGGTGTTCTAAGGCCAACCCCTGCGTAGGGGTGAAGAGTTTGAGTCACAACGATTCTCCTAACAAGAAGTGGAGGTGAGCTGAATGTCAGCTCACCATACTAAGCAGCTCAATTATGATGATTGAGTGTTACCACCTGATAATTTGCCACATAGCCCTTTAGGTACGACTACGAACGCATCGGATTGGTTGTCTTCTTTTGCTGTACCCGCACATGAGCTTGTTTTGGTTGCACAATCATTTTGGCCAGCTTTTGCCACGCCGTAGCATTTTTCTTTTGCTGCTGCTTCCGCAGGTGCTGATGTAAGAACTGCACCGCCGAACGCTAGTACACTTGTGATTGCAGCTGTAACAGCAAGATTAGAATTTTTCATAGTCATTCCCTCTAGGACTTAATAGTATTTTCATATCGCAGGTTAATGGATTGTTAACTTGCTTACTAAAAAGGATTGGAACAACCGGGAAATAATTTCACGGTATTATAAAAATTATCAATATTAATGATGTTTCATCTCTTAAGTTATTGAATTAATGATGTTAATTTTTGATTGTTTTTTCTTCTTATTATCCTAAACGCAGCCTAGTGTTTAGGTTATAATCAACTTTTATGTATAAATACCCAGTAGTGAGCATATCCAATGATAGATCCTTCGCTTTTACTCGATGGCCTAAACGATAAACAACGTGAGGCGGTCGCGGCACCTTTAGAAAACCTACTTATTCTGGCAGGTGCAGGCAGTGGTAAAACGCGAGTGTTGGTGCATCGTATCGCTTGGCTGCAAAGCGTAGAGCAAGCATCACCGTTCTCTATTATGTCGGTTACCTTCACCAACAAAGCGGCAGCAGAGATGCGTGGTCGTATTGAAGAGTTGATGATGGGTAGTTCGTCAGGCATGTGGAACGGCACCTTCCATGGTATCTGTCACCGCATCCTTCGTGCTCACTACCTAGATGCAAAACTGCCAGAAGATTTCCAGATCATTGATTCTGATGATCAGATTCGTTTGCTACGCCGCTTAATCAAGGCGCAAAACCTCGATGAAAAGCAGTGGCCTGCTAAGCAAGCTTCTTGGTGGATCAATGGCAAGAAAGACGAGGGGTTACGCCCAAGTCACATTGACGCCTACCATGATCCAATAACTCAAACGTGGTTAAAGATCTATTCTGCTTACCAAGAAGCATGTGACCGTGCTGGTTTGGTCGACTTTGCGGAAATCTTGCTGAGATCGCATGAACTATTACGCGATAAGAAACACATTCGAGAGCATTACCAAGCACGCTTTAAGCATATCCTTGTCGATGAATTCCAAGATACCAACAACATCCAATACGCTTGGCTTCGGATGATGGCTGGCCCAGATTGTCGCGTGATGATCGTAGGTGATGATGACCAATCTATCTATGGTTGGCGTGGTGCGAAGATCGAAAATATTCAGAAGTTCTTGGATGAATTCCCAGGAGCTTCGACGGTTCGACTTGAACAAAACTACCGTTCAACTAAAACCATTCTGCAGGCGTCGAACGAGCTTATCTCGAACAACACCGAACGTATGGGTAAAGAGCTGTGGACCGATGGTAACGATGGCGAGCCAATCTCTGTGTACTCAGCTTATAACGAGCTAGATGAAGCACGTTTCACGGTCAGCAAAATCAAAGAGTGGCAAGAGAAAGGCGGTGCGTTAGAAGATACCGCGATGCTTTATCGTAATAACGCCCAATCTCGTGTTCTTGAAGAAGCTTTGATCCAAGGTGGTCTACCTTACCGAATCTACGGCGGCATGCGATTCTTCGAGCGTCAAGAAATCAGAGACGCCTTGAGCTACATGCGCTTAATGAGCAACCGCAGTAATGATGCGGCGTTTGAACGTGTGGTTAATACGCCAACGCGTGGCTTGGGCGATAAAACGTTAGAAACGATTCGTCTTGCCGCTCGTGATCGTGGTGCAACCATGTGGGAAGCAAGTGTTGCTTTGATAGAAGAGCAAGTGCTACCCGGTCGTGCTGCGGGTGCATTGAGTCGCTTTATCGAGCTGATTAATGCGCTTGAAGATGACACGCTAGAACTTAGCCTGCATGAACAAACCGACCACGTGATTAAATCGTCGGGTCTGTTTGCGATGTACGAGCAAGAGAAGGGTGAGAAGTCGAAGGCTCGTATTGAGAACTTGGAAGAATTGGTAACGGCAACGCGTCAGTTTGAAAAACCAGAAGAAGCGGATGAGATGAGCATGCTTACTGCTTTCTTGACTCATGCAGCGTTAGAGGCGGGTGAAGGTCAGGCTGATGAGTTTGATGACGCGGTTCAGCTCATGACTCTGCACAGTGCCAAAGGCCTAGAGTTCCCAATGGTATTCATGGTGGGTGTCGAAGAAGGCATGTTCCCAAGCCAGATGTCTGCGGAAGAAGCTGGGCGTTTAGAAGAAGAGCGTCGCCTGTGTTACGTGGGCATGACTCGTGCGATGGAGAAGCTGTACATCACTTACGCAGAGATGCGCCGTTTGTACGGTCAGGACAAGTACCACAAACCATCACGTTTTATTCGTGAGCTACCAGAAACCTGTCTGGATGAAGTGCGTATGAAAGCGCAAGTCAGTCGCCCTGCAAGCAGTGGTCGCTTTAGTCAAACCGCTGTGAAAGAGAACTTCAATGAAACTGGTTTTAGCTTGGGTTCTCGCGTGAAGCACCCTAAGTTTGGCGAAGGCACTATCATCAACTTCGAAGGAAGTGGCCCACAGAGTCGAGTTCAAGTGGCGTTTAACGGTGAAGGGATTAAGTGGTTAGTAACGGCTTACGCGCGTTTAGAGCAGCTTTAATCTATTACTTCTGCATCTAATAACCGTTCATTATTGAAAACAAAAAGAGCAGCCAATGGCTGCTCTTTTTTATTGCGTATCGCTTTAAGCGATCGCAATACATGACTGACTAGAAGGGAGCTTACAGTGCTGCAAGTGCCGCTTCGTAGTTTGGTTCTTCAGTGATCTCTGCAACCAACTCACTGTGTGTTACCACACCTTTTTCATCAACAACGACAACTGCACGTGTTGTTAGGCTTGCTAGTGGGCCTTCTGCAATCGCTACGCCGTAGTCTGATGCGAATGTAGGAGAACGGAAAGTCGAAGCGTGTTGAACGCCTTCAATGCCTTCTAGTTCGCAGAAGCGACCTGCAGCAAATGGTAGGTCAGCAGAAATACAAACAACAACCGTGTTCTCAAGCTCTGCCGCTTTTGCGTTGAACGTACGTACGCTCGTTGCACAAGTTGCTGTGTCGATGCTTGGGAAGATGTTTAGAACCACTTTCTTGCCTGCAAGAGAAGCAAGAGTCAGTTCAGAAAGATCGCCTGCAGTCAGTGCAAAGCTTGGTGCCTGTTCGCCAGTTTGTGGGAATGTGCCAGTTAGCGGTACAGCAGCGCCTTTGAAGGTAACGTGTGACATGAATTTGTCCTTAATTTAATTATGGTTATGAAACTAGTTGAGCCTAGTAAGACTTACGTTACTCGGAAGTGGTTAAGAAGTGAATGGTTTAAATGTCAGAATTGTAATCAAAGGTCTTTGATTTATTTGTTTTAGGGGAAGAAAAGGTGAGACGACAGATAAAGAAAAACCCCGAGAGCTTGCGCTCATCGGGGTCTATAGTCTTACTCGCAGCAATCCGGCTACTAAGTGTGCTCCATGCATCAAATCCATGATAGTGTGCTGTTATCCTTCAGCGTATTCCTTTCGTCGCCTTCCTAGCGGTGTCCTTGATCTTATCCTGATCTGCCAACAATCCTCGTTAGCGCGCGTCACTTGTTCCTTGAGCGGTGTCCTTTACATCATCCTGATGTTCAGTCCTTTCCTCGTCCAGAGGTGTCCATTGTCTTTCCTTAGTAGCAACCATCCTAGTTACTATTGTGTCCATTCAATGTCCATTTCGCTATCCATGCCGATTATTCATCCTGAGTAATCGAATCTTCATCCTGAAGATAACCAAGTCCTTGGCGTTTCCTGTTCCGTGTCAGCATCCTTCCGACACCATTCATATTACCGATTCCTTATTTATCAGCAATGGTGCATAAGCGAATTTCTATATAATTATTTGAGCGATAAATGCACGTATTGTTTTATTTCAATTGCTTACAATATATTAGTGCCTAAATTCGCAGTTAGATATCGATATTTACTCACTGCCTTGTGAGAGATCTCGCACAAGGCTGGGAGTAAAAAGGGAGTATTTTCCCTTATTGGCCGATAGCAGCGCCTTCACGACGAGGGTCTGCTGCACCTTCTAGACCATCTTTTGTGATGCGAATGGCGTGTAAACCGGAGTTAAGATCGCGAACGTTGACCTCAAATCCCATCTTTTCGAGCTCAGGTTTAAAGTTTTCCGCCGATGTTCCTTTTTCCAAATCTAGCGTACCGAAGCGGTTTAGGAAGTGTGGTTGGTTGATCGCTTGTTGGATATCCATATCCCATTGGGTGTGGGCAATAATGGCTTGTGCCACATAACCTATGATTCGACTGCCGCCCGGAGAACCGATCGCCATGTAAGGTTTATCGTCTTGCATGATGATGGTCGGTGCCATTGAAGAGCGTGGACGCTTACCCGGCTCAAGTCGGTTCGCGATAGGCTTGCCATCGTTATGAGTCTTGAACGAGAAGTCAGTCAGTTCGTTGTTCAGTAGGAAGCCTCTTACCATCAGGCGTGAGCCAAATGCATTCTCAATGGTGGTGGTCATGGATACGACATTGCCATCGCTATCGACAATATTGAAGTGGCTGGTGGACGGCAATTCAATAGATACATCTTGGCTGCGCAGCATGGCATGATCCCACGGTGGGGTACCTGATGGTGCACTGTCTAGTGCCTTTCCAGCAGTAATTAACTGGGCACGTTCCTGCAAATAGTCAGTATTCACTAACCCTTGGGTTGGCATCGGAACGTAATCTTGGTCTGCCATGTACATACCACGGTCTGCAAAGGCTAGACGAGAAGCGTCCGCTAACACTTGCCAAGATCTCGCGTCGTTTGGCCCCCATGATTTAAGATCAAACTGTTCGGTCATCGCTAAGATCTGCCCAACCGTTAATGCACCTGAACTCGGTGGTCCCATTCCGCATATATCGTAACTCTCATACGCGGAACAAACCGGTTCACGTTGCTTAATTGAATACGCATCGAAGTCTTTCTGTGCCAATACGCCAGGATTACCTTTGGCGGTTTGAACTGTATTGATGATGTCAGCGGAAATTTCGCCTTGATAGAAAGCCTTAGCACCATCTTTTGAGATAGCGTTTAACGTTGCCGCGTATTCTGGGTTCTTAAGTAGCGTACCTGCGGTTTTCGGGCTGCCATCGGCATTAAAGAAGTAGGCTTTGGTTGTGGCAAAGCGGCTTAGTCTTTCTTGGTCATTTTCAATCAAGGTGGCTAAACGTGGACTGATGGTAAAACCTTTCTCAGCCAGTTGAGCGATAGGTTTGATTAGGGATGACCATTCTAATTTTCCGTATTTCTGGTGAGTGTCCCACAATAGTTGGACTGTACCCGGTGTAGCAACAGAACGACCACCAACTACGGCATCATAAAACTTAAGTGGTTGACCGTTTTCGTCTTGGAACAGACGTGGTGTTGCATCAAGTGGTGCGGTTTCACGGCCATCGTAGGTTTTGAGTTGCTTGTCCTTGCCATCAAAATAAACAAGGAACGCGCCACCACCAATACCTGATGACTGAGGTTCCACTAAGCCAAGCATAAGCTGCACAGCAACCATGGCGTCAATCGCGTTACCACCACGAGCAAGTACATCGGCTCCCGCTTGGGTCGCCAGTGGGTTAGCCGCAGTGACCATCCAGTCGCTGGCTTTAACGAGTTGTTTGGTTTCTAAACCACTACTTTGTTCGGGAGCGACGGAATCGGCAGCTTGATTTGCCCAACTGACGTGAGAGGCAAAAAGTAGGGTAGAAGTGGCGAGGGTTGTTAGTTTTGTTTTCCACTGCATGATCTTCTCCTTTTAATATGCAGAGCTAGATTGGCAGTGGAAAGATAAGATAGCCAGTATGTTGTTAACGAATTGTAATCTTGATTCGAATTTAAGCGATTAAACCAGACAACGACTGCCAAAGAATACTCAGGCCAATCAGGCTGAATACCACGCCACATAAGCCATCAATGTATACCGTTGCTTCGCTCAGCTTTTTCTGCAGTGCTTTAGTTGAAAGCATCCAAGCCAGTAGCGAGAACCAGAATAGCGAAAGGCCGAATAGGATAAGCAGAGCAAAGCCTTTACCGGATAGAGACATGTCGGCAGGTACTAGGCTCGACATCAAGCTGATAAAGAACACTAATGCTTTTGGGTTGAGAATATTGGTCGCAAAGCCTTTCGAAAATGCTTGGCGCTTGTTGGTTAGAATTAGATCTTTCGAATTGACCGTATCGTCGTCATCGTCGTGGTTCTGAATGATTTGCCAGGTTGCTTTAAGTGCACCGTAGCCTAAGTACAGCAAGTAGCTACCGCCGGCCAATTGGATAATGGCAAATATGGTTGGTTGCTGGTGGACTAGGTAACTGATTCCCGTCAAGCTCAGTAACGAATGCAGCAAGATTCCGCAAGATAAACCAAGCGCAATGTACAAGCCTGTCTGGCGCCCGTGACGCGTCGCATTTTGCACGACTAACGCAAAGTCTGGGCCGGGGCTCATCAAAGCGATGAAGTGGATAGAGGCGAGGGTGATCAGTATGGTGACTTCGTTCATGTCAGTTCTCAATAACGTTGCCGCTATTTTTAAATAAGTAATCGTATTGAGCGTAGCTTACCGTGATTTGAAATCGAGCAATTGTAAATTATCAACACTTAGTTGATTTGTGAGGGTGGTACACCGAATGTGGTTTTGAACGCCTTGGAGAAGTGTGCTTGATCATAGAAGCCCACTTGGTGCGCGACTTTGGTACCACATATCCCAGACTTAATCAGGCGCATGCTCTGTTCCATACGTAAACGGCTCAGCCACGCGTAAGGGGTGATGCCCATTCTGTTCTTAAAGTGGCGTTGGAATTGAGTTGTGGTTAAGCCGCACAGCTCAGACAGTTGTTCTAATCGCACTGGCTGGTCCAAATTCGCCATCAAATAGTCTTTGAGTGTATTAATCGATTGATTACCCAGTTTGATGTCACTCTTCGATCCAAATTTTGCATAACGATCGACAATCGTTGAGAACCCCTCGAATGGTAAGCAATCTTGAGCGAGTTGGCTGATGCTTTGATTGATTAACAGGCCGTGTAAGTTGCGTAATTGTAAAAACGCAGCTTGATCGGAGAGGATCAACTCAGAAAAGCCTAATGTGTGACCATTTTGCTTGGGATCGGCAAGATCTTGAAACCATTGAGGAGAAACTGCAAACACACTGACTTGATAACCTGAATCGAGTTTGGAGTGCCCATCATGCAGCTCATCAGGTGGCATGATAACCACTTGGCCTGCACCGACATGGTGGCTCGCCCCTTTATAGGCGAATTTTTGCTGCCCTTGGGTAATTAAGCCGATGTGAAAGTCCAAATGATAGTGACGCTGAAAAGCAAACTCTTGGTATTGAGCTTGGATCAGGCTGATATCTTCTGTTGGGGTAGAGTAGTAGTGGACTTTATCCATGGTACAAAAAAGCTTGGTCAAATAGTCATCAATTCAACCAAGCTTATCTGCGTATTAAGGGATTGTCTTGTAAAAAACGATCAATATCACTGTTTCGCGCGTTTGTTCTTCTTGTTGTTACGCAGGCCATCAAAGCTGAAAATAACCAGTGCTCCCCATATGAAAGCAAAGGTGATCGCTTTATCTGAGGTAAAGGCTTCGCCGTAGATCAGAACCGCCAGTAAGAACATCAAGCTTGGACCGATGTACTGGAAGAAACCGAGTGTTGATAGCTTCAAGCGAGTTGCAGCGCCAGTAAAACACAGCAATGGAACCGTGGTGATCACACCGGCAGCAACCAGTAATAGGTTGAGTTGCATCGGGTTCATCGATAAGTTTGAGGTCGGGCTATCAGCAATAAACAGTAAGTAGGTTGCGGCGAGAGGCAGCATCACCAGAGTTTCAATGAACAGACCCGTTTGTGCTTCTAAGCTGACTTTCTTACGCAGCAAGCCATAAAAGCCAAAGCTAAAGGCTAGGGCAATGGCGACGATCGGTACTGAGCCGAAGGCAATTAATTGGATTAATACGCCAATCGCAGCAAGAGCCACAGCAAACCATTGCAGCTTACGTAAGCGTTCGCCGAGGAAGAGCATCCCAAGTAACACGTTAATCAGAGGGTTGATGTAATACCCCAAACTGGCATCGAGCATGTGATTGGAATTCACCGCCCAGATAAAGATCAGCCAGTTAGCACCCACCAAAATAGACGTCGCTACCAAATAGAGCATTTTTGGTTTTGAGGTCAAGGTGTCGCGGACTTTACGCCAGCTGCGGCCAATGTGCAGTAAGAAAGCGAGTAGGAAAAAAGACCATACTACACGGTGGCTGAGGATCTCTAACGGGGAAACGTCACTTAAAGATTTGAAATATATAGGGGCGATACCCCACATTGTGTAAGCGCCGACGGCAAGCAAAACTCCTTGGCGCGTACGTTGTTGTTCTTCCTGTGTCATGCATCTTTCTCTAGCACTGAGTGCTTATTAATAAGATTTATAAGAGAGTTGGTCAGTATAGGAGCGATAACCCTTTTCACCTAACAATTTGCGGTTTAATTCGCCAGCGTTCCCCTCTACAATGTGCGACTTGCTTGCCGAAGATGCTTGCTGATTTCATACCTCGATTAGGAACCACAATGACCGCCACTCTGATTGCTGAGCAAATACCAACTCCCGCGAATGATGCGCAAACCATCTTGCAAGATGTGTTCGGCTATCAAAGCTTTCGCGATGGTCAGCAAGAGGTCATTGATTTGGCCGTTGAAGGCAAAGACAGCTTGGTGATTATGCCAACCGGTGGTGGTAAATCTCTGTGTTACCAAATTCCGGCTTTGGTTCGTGAAGGGCTGACTCTGGTTATCTCACCGCTGATCTCGTTGATGAAAGACCAAGTCGACCAATTGAAGGCCAATGGTGTTGCCGCTGAGTGTATTAACTCTTCAATGCCACGTGACCAATTGCTGAATGTGTTCAATCGTATGATCTCAGGTCAGCTGAAAATGGTGTATGTGTCACCAGAGCGTGTGTTGATGCGTGATTTTATCGAGCGTCTTCAAGGTTTACCGCTTTCGATGATTGCAGTCGATGAAGCGCACTGTATCTCTCAATGGGGTCACGACTTCCGCCCTGAATACGCATCATTAGGTCAGCTTAAACAGTATTTCCCGCATGTGCCTTACATGGCGCTCACAGCAACCGCTGATGATGCGACGCGCAAAGATATTATCTCGCGCTTACAGCTCCTGGACCCGCATACTTACTTAGGCAGCTTTGATCGCCCTAATATTCGCTACAACTTGGTTGAGAAGCACAAACCCGTGTCACAGGTGGTTCGCTACCTAGAAACACAAAAGGGCAATTGCGGCATCATCTACTGTGGTAGCCGTAAGAAAGTGGAGATGGTGACCGAGAAGCTGTGCAATAACGGTATTCGCGCCGCGGGTTATCACGCTGGTATGGACACCGATGAGCGTGCTTACGTTCAAGAAGCCTTTCAACGCGATGATATTCAGATCGTGGTCGCGACTGTGGCTTTCGGTATGGGCATCAACAAACCCAACGTACGTTTCGTGGTGCACTTTGATATTCCACGTAATATCGAGTCTTACTATCAAGAGACAGGCCGTGCAGGTCGTGATGGTTTGCCTGCTGAAGCGATGATGTTGTTTGACCCGGCTGATATGGGTTGGCTGCGTCGTATGCTAGATGAGAAAGAAGAAGGCCCACAGAAACAAGTTGAGATGCACAAGCTGAATGCGATGAGTGCCTTTGCTGAAGCGCAAACGTGTCGTCGTCAGGTTCTGCTTAACTATTTTGGCGAATATCGCGAGAAGCAATGTGGCAACTGCGATATCTGCTTAGATCCACCAAAACACTTTGACGCGACCCAAGAAGCACAGAAGGCGTTGTCTTGTGTGTACCGTGTGAATCAGTCATTTGGTATGGGCTACGTGGTCGAAGTAATGCGAGGCATGCAGAACATCCGTGTCCGCGATAATGGTCACGATAAGCTATCTACCTACGGTATTGGCCGCGATCACAGTCATGATTACTGGATCAGTATCTTCCGTCAGCTGATTCATAAAGGCTTGCTGTTCCAGAACATCACTCGTAACTCAACTTTACAGCTAACAGAAGAAGCCCGCCCGCTGCTGCGCGGTGAGATGTCTTTGGAATTGGCTGTTCCTCGTTTAGATACAGCGGTGCGTAATGCTAAGTCCGATAAGTTAAGCAGCAAGAATTACGATAAGAAGCTGTTTGCGAAACTGCGTAAGCTGCGTAAGTCGATTGCTGATGAAGATGGCTTGCCACCATATGTGGTATTCAGTGACGCGACCTTGATTGATATGGCTGAAATACTACCTACTTCATACGGAGAAATGCTGGCAGTCAACGGTGTCGGTCAACGTAAACTCGATAAGTACGCAGACCCATTCCTAGATCTGATTCAAGAACACATCACCACACACGGCTAGTTTGAAAGAAACGTCTAACTAATAGAAAAAGAATAAGGTTGATAGGGACATGACAACACAAACAGAATTTGGCTTAAGAGAGTATTTAGCTGAGGAAGGGCGTTTATTGATTACGTCTCCAAGTTTTGATTTTGATTCTTACGAAGTGCTAGGTGAAAAGCTGGTGGCGTTGCTGTCAGCGTCTGTTGTTGAAAAACAATGGGACGCCGATATGCACTCTTGGTTGATTGATTTTGAAGATTGTCGAATGTTCTTAAAGTCTGAGCATTACAGTGAATCAATTTGGTTTGAGTCGTTAAACGCGGAAGAAAGCCGAGAAGAGTTTGATTATCTCGCGACGCTTTTCAAGCGCGGTTTTTAACTTTTGGCATCTCTTCTAAAACACAGCTTCTAGAGCTATTCACCAATAAAAGTGAGAATAAACGTTTGCGTTTGTTCTCACCGTTGCAGCCAATATTGATTAATGTATAATCGCCCGCCGCTCAGCAGAGCAATTTTTAGATACATTTTTTAATTCACATTATTGGTAAGAGCTTTCTTGGATTATTCGAAGAAATGACTCGATTTGGGTTCCCTCACCCCCAAACCAAACTAAAAAGGTACAGCATGAGTAACTTTACCCCTGCGCAACAGCGCAAAGCCTTAGCACTATTAGTTTTGTTCCATTTGGTGATTATTGCGTCAAGCAACTATCTGGTTCAGCTACCTTTTACCGTCTTCGGTATGCACACCACTTGGGGTGCTTTCACTTTCCCGTTTATCTTCCTAGCGACCGATCTGACCGTACGCATTTTTGGCGCGCAGCTTGCCCGTAAAATCATTTTCTTAGTGATGCTACCAGCGCTGGCCGTTTCTTATTTCTTGTCAGTGGTGTTCTTTGAAGGTTCATTCCAAGGCTTTAGCCAACTAGGTGAGTTCAACTTGTTTGTTGCACGTATCGCCGCGGCGAGCTTCATGGCTTATTTACTGGGTCAGATCTTGGATGTACATGTTTTTAACCGCCTACGTCAGCTTAAACAGTGGTGGGTAGCCCCAACATGCTCAACGTTATTCGGTAATGCCATTGATACCATCGCATTCTTTGCGATTGCTTTCTACCAAAGCCCAGATCCATTTATGGCCGAGCATTGGACTGAGATTGCCTTAGTCGATTACGGATTCAAACTTATCATCAGCTTAGGCTTGTTCGTGCCTATGTACGGCGTGCTTCTTAACTACATTGTTAGAAAGCTAACCGCAGTGAACCCTGACTTTAAAGCGACAGGCGTGAACGCTTAAGTTTGAGATTTGTAACACAAAGCATTAATGCAGCGATAAGAAAAAGCCCAAGTTAGTCTACTAACTTGGGCTTTTTTTAATTTCTAGCGTCAGATACTAATATCAGAGGCATTTAATATTCAATGGCCAGCCAATATCGGTTTGTCTATTCGACTCGATCTCTAGCTCTGCAGCGGTCAGCGGATTGTCAGCTAACCATTGCTTAGAAAGCGTTAGGGTTAGATTGTTGTCATTCGTCGTCAGTTTGAACTCAGGCTCTAGCGCTGGGTTACGACGGTGGGTCAGCAAAATAGCTAAACGCAGAATACGTAAAATACGCTTGCTGCTGGTGCCTGAGATAGCGTGTTGCTCTGGTAATGAGGTTAACTGTTCACGGTAGCGACGAGTTAACTCACCCAAGTAGTGCTTTTGCGCTCGAGTAAAGCCAGGTAGGTCTAAGTTTTGCAGCAGATAAGCGCTGTGCTCACCGCCTTTTTTGAAATCGATGGTTAAACCAATCTCGTGAAGCTTAGCTGCCGTTTGCAATAGCACACCAGCTTGAGGTTCTGAAACCCACGCTTCGGCGCCCGCTTGGTCTAGCAGCGTTTGTGCGACTACAGCAACTTGTTCACCGTAGCTTACGTCCATTTGGTAGCGTGATTGAACACTCTTAATGGTACGCGCTCGGATATCTTCTTGGCGAAGCTCATCAACCATCTCGTAGGCTAGGCCTTCACGGAGTGCGCCGCCTGCGAGTGTCATTGAATCTATTTCAAGCAACTCAAAAATAGCAATAAGAATGGAAAGGCCACTCGGGAACACTAATGCGCGTTCAAGGGTAAGTCCTTCGATTTCTAGCTCTTCCAAGCGCTCAGTAATCATCGCTTGTTTCTGTAGACGCTTAAGTTTGGCATGAGTAATCACTTCATCCATGCCTTGCGCCAACATGATCTCTTGCAGTGCTTGAACGGTACCGCTGGCGCCCACACACACATCCCATCCGATATCAGTGTAGCTATCTAGGATAGGAGCCAACGTCGACTTCGCCGCTTCAATGGCGTTGTTAAAGTTGGTAGCGGTTAATTGGCGGTTTTTAAAGTGGCGCTCAAGCCAAGTAACACAGCCCATCTTTAGGCTGGTTAGTGCTTTCGCTGAGAAGCCTTCACCAATGATCATCTCGGTGCTTGCGCCACCAATATCAACAACCAGTCGGCGGCCGCTGCCACCAGAAGTGTGTGCTACGCCTTTATAGATAGTCGCAGCTTCTTCTTCTCCGGAGATAACATTGATGTCGTAACCAAGGATCTGGTTCGCTTTCTCTAGAAATATATCCACATTGATAGCAGTACGTAGGGTCGCTGTACCGACAATGCGGATATTTTCTTTCGGAATATCTTGAAGTCGCTCTGCAAAGAGACTCAAACAGTCCCAACCGCGCTGCATGGCTTCTGTACTAAGCGCATTATTTTCATCTAAGCCTGCAGCTAAACGCACTTTGCGCTTAATTTTAGCCATGGTTTGTACGCTGCCATCGATATGACGCACAACGAGCATATGAAAACTGTTCGACCCGAGGTCGATTGCAGCGTAAAGCGGGGGTGACACTGTTTGACTCATAAGCGACTAAGCTTCCTTGTTATGACGCGGTTGGCGTGGGCGACGGTTCTGGTTTGGTTTACGGTTCCCGTTGCGTGGGCCATTGTTGTTTGAGCGGCGTTGTTGCGGGTTACGTGTACGTAAGCGCAATGGTGCTGGTAGATCTTCTAGCAGTGCAGAAGCATCGTAGTCAGACACAGGGATCGCGTGCTCAATGTATTCTTCGATTGGTGGCAAGTTGATTGCGTAATCTTCACAAGCAAAGCTGATCGAGTGACCACTTGCACCAGCACGACCTGTACGGCCGATACGGTGAACGTAATCTTCACAGTCATCAGGTAGGTCGAAGTTGAATACGTGTGTTACTTGAGGAATGTGTAGACCACGTGCTGCAACGTCGGTTGCGACAAGCAGGTCAACATCACCTTTAGTGAATTGCTCAAGAATCTTTTCACGTTTCTTCTGAGGAACATCGCCAGTTAGCAGGCCAACACGGTGACCATCTGCAGCTAGGTGACCCCAAACAGACTCACATTTGTGCTTAGTGTTAGCGAAGATGATAGCGCGCTCTGGCCACTCTTCTTCAACTAGAGTCTGCAGCAGTGCCATTTTGTGTTCGTTTGATGGGTAGAACAGCTCTTCCTGAATGCGGTGACCTGTTTTACGCTCTGGCTCAACAACAACATGCTCTGGGTTGTGCATGTGTTCGAACGCTAGCTCTTGTACGCGGTAAGACAATGTCGCAGAGAACAGCATGTTCAGGCGATCTTTTGGCTCAGGCATACGGCGGAACAAGAAGCGGATGTCTTTGATGAAACCAAGATCGAACATGCGATCAGCTTCGTCAAGAACAACAGCTTGAATGTGGTTAAGGTTAAATACCTTCTGCTTGTAGAAATCGATGATGCGGCCAGTCGTACCAATTAAGATATCTGCGCCTTCTTCGATTTTACCTAGTTGCTTGTCGTAGCTTTCGCCACCGTAAGCAAGTGCTGCCTTGATACCTGTGCTTTCAACCAGAGAGTCAGCATCGTTGTAGATCTGAATCGCGAGTTCACGCGTTGGTGCCATAATAATCGCACGTGGCTGGTTAGGCTTACGCCCTTCATGCTCAGATGTTTTTAGCAGGTGGTTAAAAGTAGCAGTAAGAAACGCAAGCGTTTTACCAGTACCCGTTTGGGCCTGGCCTGCAATGTCTTGGCCGGTGAGCAGTACCGGGAGCGCCAAGGCTTGGATAGGGGTACAATAATCGAACCCTTTTTTCTCCAATCCTTCAATGACTTGCGGAAGTAAATCCAAGTCGGCGAACTTTTGCTCTGTGATATGCGTCTTTTTCATTGCTATAGAATATCAGCTTAAGCTTGCAATACGAAAGTAAATACATTCCAATAGGGCATCTATTTACTGGTTATCATCCAACCAGTTCTAAAAAATACATTGGAGTGGAAGATGAGTGATAAGATTTTGCAGCTAACTGATGACGGTTTTGATAACGATGTAATCAACGCTGCAGGCCCTGTTCTTGTTGATTTTTGGGCAGAATGGTGTGGTCCATGTAAAATGATTGCGCCGATTCTTGATGAAATCGCAGACGAGTACGAAGGCAAGCTCACAATCGGTAAATTAAATATCGACCAAAATGCTGGTACTCCACCAAAGTTTGGTATTCGCGGTATTCCAACGCTACTTCTTTTCAAAGATGGCGGCGTAGCAGCGACTAAAGTTGGTGCATTATCTAAAACTCAACTTAAAGAGTTCTTAGACGCTAACCTTTAATCAGGTCAGCATTTGAAAAGAAACCGTGCAGTTAACAAATGCGCGGTTTTGTTTTTTCTAAGCTATGGACTAGTCTTAGTTTTAGTGCTAATTTATCGCACGTTAATTGAACGAATTTCTCTTCTTGGTCGATCCTGTGACCAAATCCTTCTTAACTTAAGAAAACAGATCCTATTTTGACTAAACAAACTTCCACCACTATGAATCTTACTGAACTGAAGAACAGACCTGTGTCTGAGCTTGTTAAACTTAGCGAAAGCTTAGGTCTTGAAAATCAAGCTCGCCTAAGAAAACAAGACATTATCTTCTCCATCCTTAAAGCGCATGCAAAAAGTGGTGAAGACATCTTTGGTGATGGTGTTCTAGAAATTCTTCAAGACGGTTTTGGTTTCCTACGTAGCGCCGACAGTTCATACCTGGCTGGCCCAGATGATATCTACGTATCACCAAGCCAAATTCGTCGTTTTAACCTACGTACAGGTGACTCTATTGGCGGTAAAATCCGTCCACCTAAAGACGGTGAGCGTTACTTTGCACTGCTTAAAGTAAACACGGTTAACTACGACAAGCCAGACAACGCACGTAACAAGATTCTTTTCGAAAACCTTACTCCTCTTCACGCTAACGAACGTATGGTGATGGAAGCGGGTAATGGTGCGACTGAAGATATTACGGCTCGTATTCTTGACCTTGCATCTCCAATTGGTAAAGGTCAGCGTGGTCTGATTGTTGCTCCGCCTAAAGCGGGTAAGACAATGCTTCTGCAAAACATTGCTCAAAGCATTGCACGTAACCATCCTGAGTGTGAACTAATGGTTCTACTTATCGATGAGCGTCCAGAAGAAGTAACAGAAATGCAGCGTCTAGTTAAAGGCGAAGTAGTTGCTTCAACATTCGATGAGCCAGCATCTCGCCACGTACAAGTTGCAGAAATGGTTATCGAGAAAGCGAAGCGCCTTGTTGAACACAAGAAAGATGTAGTTATCCTACTGGATTCTATTACTCGTCTAGCTCGTGCTTACAACACTGTGATTCCTTCATCAGGTAAAGTTCTTACTGGTGGTGTTGATGCGAATGCTCTACATCGTCCAAAGCGTTTCTTCGGTGCGGCACGTAACGTAGAAGAAGGCGGTAGCTTAACGATCATCGCAACAGCACTAGTTGATACTGGTTCTAAGATGGATGAAGTTATCTACGAAGAATTCAAAGGTACAGGTAACATGGAACTGCACCTTAACCGTAAGATTGCTGAAAAACGCGTATTCCCAGCGATTGATTTCAACCGCTCTGGTACTCGTCGTGAAGAGCTTCTTACCAAGAACGATGAACTACAGAAGATGTGGATCCTGCGTAAGATTGTTCACCCAATGGGCGAAATCGACGCAATGGAATTCCTTATCGACAAGCTAGCAATGACGAAAACGAACGATGAGTTCTTTGACGCAATGCGTCGTCAGTAATATTGATTAGCTGATCGTATTTAATAAGCGCTGCCCTCGGGTGGCGCTTTTTATTTGCATTTTGTAGCGCCAGCTTGCAGAATGAGCAAAAGTGTTACAAGGACGTTAAAATGCAACATGGACTGTTGTCATCATTACTCCTGTCTACTTCACTGTTATTTTCACCGGTTGGTATGAGCTATGCCACCGAGATGTCTCCACTTACAGTAGAGTCTTGGCTTGAGAATGATCAAGTAAAACTGAAAACTGCTGAACTACTCGAGCTTGTCGTACGTGACGAAGTCAATTCGCTACGCTTTGCGCTTGAGCGCCTGACATTTCCCCAGCAAGAGGTGGCTCGTTACCAACTCTTGAAGAAGCTTGAACAGCAAAAAATCGTACTCACACCCAAGATGTCTATCTTCATCGAGCAGCAACTTGCTATCACGCCCACTTATCAAGTCTTAGAACGTGGCGATGGCTATGAGTTTACGGTACCTGCCTTTAATTACCCTTCAATTGCTAATCGCCTTATTAAACAATGGCGTCAAGATCAGAAGACATTGGTATTTGTGCTAGATGCAGAGAAACAGGAACTCGACCTAAAAGAGTGGTTATCTGGATCTGAACATCAAGTTCAAACCCGAGAAGCGTTGCTCATTAGAGAGCTAGACAGTTTGTCTCCTGAAGCGGTTGATTACCTAACTAAGCAACTCACCGCATCTTCTATTGTTAGTTGGTTACCTTCTACTGAGGTGGTGGTTCGATTAGCGCAAGTGAGCGAAGACCCAGAGGTTTACAAAATTCTATGGCGAATGAAGGCCGATTATCATAGCCAAGCTGAGCTAGTTCGCCTTGCTGAAACCAAACAAACGTTCGCGCTTGAACAGGTGATGGCAGCGACTAAGAACCCGCGTTTGAAAGATGAAGCGATTACTTTGCTTACCAAAGTTAACCCGTTATCAGAAGAGGTGAAGCTGTTCCTTGTCTCTAGGATGGCGATTGCTGATGAAGCACCATTAGTTGCGCGTGAACTCGCCAAACAAGGTCATACGCGATGGTTGCAAGATCTCGTCAATGATAACCCTCAGGTGAAGAGTTCTTTGATCGAGCAAGCATTACCGTAAAGTGGATTTTGCCTCTCAATAACCACACTAAAAAGGGGGACCTCAGCGTCACCCTTTTTGATATACTGAGCGCAGAATAATCAGCATGTAGAAGTCCTATGAGTTTTAAAGATTTACGTGATTTTATCGACCATCTTGAAAGTATTGGTCAGTTGAAACGCATTTCTCACCCAGTCGATCCAGACTACGAAATGACCGAGATTAGCGACCGTACTCTACGTGCTGGTGGCCCGGCTCTTTTGTTTGAAAATCCAGTAGGCTATGACATGCCCGTTTTGACCAATCTATTTGGTACACCTAATCGGGTTGCTATTGGTATGGGACGTCAAGAAGTCAAAGAACTGCGTGAAGTGGGCAAGTTGCTTGCTTACCTAAAAGAACCTGAGCCACCAAAAGGCTTTAAAGACGCTCTTGATAAACTACCAGTGTTTAAGCAAGTCTTAAACATGCCAGCTAAACGCCTTCGCAAAGCGGCTTGCCAACAAGTGGTATGGCAAGGCGATGACGTCGACCTAGATAAAATCCCTGTGATGAGCTGTTGGGCTGATGATGTCGCGCCATTGCTAACATGGGGTTTAACGGTTACTCGTGGTCCAAACAAGAAACGCCAAAACTTAGGTATCTATCGTCAGCAGAAGATCGGCAAGAATAAAATCATCATGCGTTGGTTAGCCCACCGTGGTGGAGCATTGGATCTGCGTGATTGGATGGAAACTAACCCTGGGAAACCATTCCCAGTATCGGTAGCGTTTGGTGCTGATCCTGCCACCATTCTTGGTGCGGTTACGCCAGTGCCGGATAGTTTATCTGAGTACGCGTTTGCAGGCTTACTACGTGGTAGTAAAACTGAGGTCGTTAAATCAATCAGCAACGACTTAGAAGTTCCCGCAAGTGCAGAAATCGTGATGGAAGGTTACATCGACCCGAATGAATTCGCAGATGAAGGGCCTTACGGAGATCATACTGGTTACTACAACGAGAAAGAAAAGCACCATGTGTTTACTATTACTCATGTAACCATGCGCGAGAACCCTATCTATCACAGCACCTATACTGGCCGTCCACCTGATGAGCCAGCGGTATTGGGTGTTGCGCTAAATGAAGTGTTTGTGCCTATTCTTCAAAAGCAGTTCCCAGAGATTGAAGATTTCTATCTACCGCCTGAAGGTTGTTCGTACCGAATGGCAGTCGTGACCATGAAGAAGCAATACCCAGGTCACGCTAAGCGAGTGATGATGGGTGTATGGTCTTTCTTACGCCAATTCATGTACACCAAATTTGTATTGGTGTGTGATGAAGATGTGAATGCACGTGATTGGTCTCAAGTAACCGCAGCGATGTGCGAACATATGGATCCGTCACGCGATAGCCTGATGATAGAGAACACGCCGATCGATTCATTGGATTTTGCCTCACCCGTGGTTGGGTTAGGTTCTAAGATGGGTCTAGATATTACTAAGAAGTGGGACGCAGAGTTAGCGTTATCGCCAGATGTCCAAACAGCACCTGTAAATAGTGAACATATTGAGGGTAGCTTGGCTGAGTTAACCAAGGTTCATCCTGAAATTATTGATGTTCACCTGCAAAACGACAATGCCAGCATGGTTGTGGTGTCTATTGATAAGCAAGCTGCCGGTAATGGTAAGAAAATCATGGAAGCGGTTTGGTCTCAATTTGATGAGAACAAGTTTGTTATCGTGTGTGATGGCGATGTCAATGTGAGTGATTGGAATGACATCATTTGGGCTGTAACGACAAGAATGGATCCGGCGAGAGATACGTTATTCCTGCAGAACGAAACTGGACACTCAAAAATGGGTCTCGATGCGACCAATAAGTGGGAAGGTGAATGCCTGCGTGAGTGGGGTGTACCAATCACAAAAGATCCTGATGTTGTGAAAAAGATTGATAGCATCTGGGAACAGCTAGGAATTTCATGAGCTACCAAGTAGTCTTATACCCAGAAAACATCAGTTTCACAGTAGAAAAAGGGCAAACGGTCTTGGATGCTGCGCTCAACAGCGATATCTATTTCCCAAACCGTTGCCAAGTTGGCGCATGCGCAATGTGTATGTGCAAAAAATTAGAAGGGCAAGTGAGTTACCACCTTGAACCCATGCTCACAGAGAAAGAGCAGCAACAAGGCTGGATTTTTGCTTGCCAAGCATTTGCAGAAAGTAATTTAGTTCTAACCTTTGCCGATTAAGGGTTAGTAAGAGGAAGAACATGACTATTAAATGTAAAGTGAAGTCTATCGAGCCTTTGGCTTGTAATACTTACCAAATCCTACTTCACCCAGAAACACCGGTCGCTTTTAAAGCGGGCCAGTACCTGATGGTTGAAATGGGCGAGAAAGATAAGCGCCCATTCTCTATCGCAAGTAGCCCTTGCCGCCACGAAGGTGAGCTTGAGCTGCACATTGGTGCTGCCGAGCACAACGCTTACGCACTAGAAGTGGTTGAAGCGATGAAGAAGGCACAAGCTGAAGATGGCGATATTGCGATTGATGCTCCACACGGAGATGCTTGGATCAAAGAAGAAAGCGATCGCCCTCTATTACTTATTGCTGGTGGCACGGGTTTCAGCTACGTGCGCTCTATTCTTGATCACTGCATCGCGCAAAATAGCTCGAAAGAGATCTACCTATACTGGGGCGCAAAAGATGAGTGCCAGTTATATGCTAAAGAAGAGTTGGTTGGCATTGCAGAAAAGCATAGCAATGTGCACTTTGTACCGGTAGTAGAAGAAGCACCGGAAGTTTGGCATGGCCAAACAGGTAATGTGCTTGAGGCTGTTATGCAAAGTTTCGAATCATTAGCTGATTTCGATATCTATATTGCAGGTCGTTTTGAAATGGCGGGCGCTGCAAGAGACCTATTTACTCAGAATAAAGAAGCAAAGCGTGACCATATGTACGCTGATGCTTACGCATTTATCTAACAATACCCTTAGATTTTGAGCAAAAAGAGAGCAGAAATGCTCTCTTTTTTACGTTTAGGTGAACTATTAGGCAGTTAACCCCTATTTATTCATTTTTCATGAAAAAGTAGTTGCTAAGCTGAGAGGGTTCCCTATAATGCGACACCACTGAGACGGCAGACGCCACAAGGCTTCAGCAAGAATCAGTAAGACGGAAAGCGACAAAAAATTAATTTTCAAAAAGTGTTTGACACTGAATGTTAATTCGCTAGAATGGCCGTCCACTTCGAGAGGCTCCTTACTTAAAAGGAACGCTCAAGAAGTTAAGCTCTTTAACAATTTAAA
>NZ_JBFRSC010000046.1:0-64310 GCF_041473335.1 Vibrio sp. 10N.222.55.C7 | reverse complement strand
GTACTTTTCGCCATTTTTTGGAGGGTGTCAGCATTAAAGAATTGCTTAAATTGCTTCTGTAAGGAGATAATCGTCATCGGCTTCACTATTGATGTAGGTAGTTTGTTTGGCGACGATTATCTGATCATAAATGAAGCCTTTTTTCTATCTAAATAAACAAGTTAGCTCTTAAGATCCTGTCTATGATGCTGCTTAAGTAGAAACCTAAGCAGCATAAAGAGTTAAACCCACCGGGTCATTGCAGACGCTAATGATGGAGATAGGTTAAGACCACTTGCGGAGAGCCTGTTAATGCGGCGGACACACTAGATGTCATCTAACGAATAAGGCACCGCAGTCGCGCAAGTCATCAGGGCCACGACGTATGCGAATCGTCGATAAGTAGGCCGAATGTAGAGCGGCAGTCCAAAACCCATCAACATAAGTTTAGCGGATGTTTGACAACCGGGGGAATCCATGTAGCCGCGTTAAGTGGTGAGCAACGCAGACCACCCTACTAAACTATTGTGCAGTAAACACTAAATTCAAAGCAAACTGAGAATGCCAAGCGTTGAGAATCCGTCTTAAACGCTTTGTATGGTACATTTCATCGAACATCTAGACCAAGAGCTTTTCGCCCCGCCTCCAAGATGTCCAATAGGTGCCCAGCCTTATAATTGTCATCTAGATTTCTAGAAAAGAACTCATGACTACGGTTTCTCTTGTCGATTGAGATGGTGTTAAACACCAATTCTAAACTATCAATGATCAACTCAATTTCTTTTATTGGTACGGTTGGCAAACCGAAGTTTAACTTATTGTTCAGATCATTGTGCGAAATGCGTTTATTTCTATGCATTTTGATTTTTGTAAAATTTGCCGAGATATCAGATTGTGCAGTTTCAATGATTTCTGATGCCTCCGACGAAAATGGTTCGTAGGTTGAGACAAGTTTTTTCAAGCTTAGATTATCTTTACCACTAGTTTTTTCAGGGTCTAGTAACCTAGAAATAATCAATAGCACATGATCATGTAACCTCAACTTAACGGTATCAAATAATAACGGATGTGACGGAAAAAGAACTTCACGTCTGCGTTCTTTATGTTGATGTCCATATAGATCTATAAACAAATACCAATGATTCTCTAGATCCCATAATTCCTTTTTAAACGCTTCAAGAATATCAAATTGACTCATAATTTCCCTATGTACCATAACAGCTATATTAGACAGAATAATTCTTCATTTTGTCCCTGAAACAATTCTGTCTAGTAATCTAAACAGTTCAGGCTCTGTCTAATAACCCATTTAATAACATTATCTTACCTACTTATCTTCGTATCAAACATGACGAAAAGCAGAAATTTTCCATATAGTTTCTGCAAAATGCAGAAAACTCCCCAATATGTGAGTAAACCGCAGCTCGATAATGAATAGTCATATCTTTGAATATCGTGTTTTCAAACAAAAACGCCGACGTAATTGTCGGCGCTTAACTCTTGGTATTAATAGGTTAGAGGTAGTTACTACTTCGCCATAGTACTCAAAAACTCGGCTTCGAACTCTTCATCGGCTTCTCGGGTTAAGCACTCCACCAGCCAGTCGATGCTTTGATGGTCTAGCTTACTGTTCACCACGAAGGCTTGCTTTACGCCAGACTGACCCAGCTTGGCAGAGCCGTAGTTCTTGAATGATTTATTGCCATGATAATGGAGTGATTTGATCGCCTCCGCGTTAGGTTCTGGTAATGCATCGAGGGTGTTGGCAAGCTGAATCACCAACTCCATTGGGTTCTTAGAGGAAGATATTCGATACAGAAAACCGCCCTCTACTCTTTGGCGAACCCAATAATCAAAGCCGCTGCAATCCATCACCTTGTCACTGACCAGTGCGGCTTCGCTGCGATAGCCACACGGTTCAACCATCACTGGGGTATGTTTGAATTCTGGCTGACCTGATGCGGCATCGGTATGAGGCAAGATTAGTTCGCATGGTTTGCTGTCTTTGGCGGTGGGTGCGTTCCAGTGGATAGGCATGAAGACTTGTTCACGGCGCATCTCTTTGGTCACCACTAAGCGGGCTTGGCACTCCCCTTGTGCGCTGCGCACTTTCACCACTGGATTAATAGTGGCGTGGTTGAAAGCATCTAGCCCAAACTCATCCAAGTTCAGTTCTGAAACGGTATCTGGGTGCATCGCAACAAAAGGCTCAGGGGTATGCTCACCTAAACCTGCCGCCAAGCCTGTGCGGCTCATGGTGTGCCATTGGTCTCGGATTCGGCCTGTGTTCATGATAAGTGGGAATTCAAGGCTGGTATCGGCAATCGGTTTGTCGTGCTCAACTGCAATAAACTGCGCTTTGCCTGATTCGGTAAAGAACTCACCATTGGTGAACATGCGCTGTTCGATGATCTCAGGTTGATACTCAAGTACTGGCCATTGCTGTGGAGTGAGTTCGCCATAGCCTTTTTCATCCAGTTGCGTGAGTCCAATTAAGCACAAGTCACGCGCTTTACCTGTTTCATTGCCGAGCGCTGTCATCTCGCAATACTCTTTAAAGATCTCACCTTCGTGGCGGAACTCAAATTGCTCTTTGAATCCCATTTTTTGTGCGACTTCTTTTAGAATCCACCAATCGGGTTTGGCTTCCCCTGGGCTTGGTAACACTCGGCGTTGGCGTGAGATTCGGCGTTCAGAGTTGGTCACGGTGCCCGATTTCTCGCTCCACCCTTGCGCGGGCAGCACCACATCGGCCAAGCGAGTGGTTTCAGTATCGGCAATACAATCAGACACCACCACAAACGGGCACTTCTCTAATGCGGCTTTGATCTTTTCGCTGTCAGGCAGGCTCACAACTGGGTTAGTTGCCATGATCCACACCGCTTTGATTTTGCCTTCATTCATGGCATCAAACAGGTCAATCGCTTTTAAACCCGCATGTGTGGCTAAGCTGTCGGTTTGCCAAAACTCGCTGACGGTTTGGTGTGATTGCGGATCACCAAATTCAAAATGCGCCGCTAAAGTATTGGCTAACCCGCCCACCTCACGTCCGCCCATCGCGTTCGGCTGGCCCGTTACAGAGAATGGCCCCATGCCCGGCTTGCCAATTTTCCCGGTGGCTAAATGGCAGTTAATAATGGCGTTTACCTTATCGCACCCTTGTGTCGATTGGTTCACGCCTTGGGAGTAAATGGTCAGCACCTTCTCGTTCGATGCAAACAAACTGTAGAACTGTTTTAGCTGCTGCTCTGTTAACCCTGTAAGTTCAGGAACACTTTTGTCGCCCCAGCCTGATTCGGTATAACCTGACTCTGTATAACGGTAGTGAGTCGCAGATCGAATCGATTCAGTAAAGCCTTGAGTGTGGTTTTCTATATAGTCTGAATCTAGCTTGTCGTTATCGTCGAGATAGCCCAATAAACCATTGAACAATGCGACGTCTGAGCCTGATTCCAATGCCAAGTGAATGTCTGCGATTTCACAGGTATCGGTATAACGCGGGTCGATGACGATGACTTTCAATGCAGGGTTGGCTTGTTTTGCGGCTCTTAATCTTTGGAAAAGTACCGGATGACACCATGCTAGGTTGGAACCTGTAATCACGACTAGATCGGCTTGCTCGAGATCTTCGTAGCATACCGGTACTGTGTCTGCGCCAAATGCTCGCTTATGCCCGACCACGGTTGAAGCCATACACAACCTAGAGTTACTGTCGATGTTGCCACTGCCGATGAAGCCTTTCATCAGTTTATTGGCAACATAGTAGTCTTCGGTAAGGAGCTGACCAGACACATAGAACGCAACGGAATCGGCCCCAAATTCTTCGATGGTTTGATTGAATTTGTCTGCGACCAACTGAGTGGCACTGTTCCAATCCAGCTGTTGTTTTTGCTCATTCTGAATATGAGCAGGCTGTGTAAGACGACCTAAAGGCGTGACGGTGTCGCCGAGCGCAATCCCTTTAGTACATAGCTTTCCATAGTTTGATGGATGATCTTTATCACCACGTACTTCTAGTTTTCCTAGCGATGTCGGTCTCGCTTCTATTCCACACCCTACACCACAATAAGCACAGGTCGATTTTATCCAGCCGTTGTTTGAATCGGTCATCCGTTTCTCGCTCAATTATCCATAATTGTAATAAGTGAAAACAAGCAAATAACACGCCACTTAATAGCAGTTGATGAATAGTAAGTAATTTAATTTAAAAACAACAACTTAATAAAAACACAAATATCAGCAATGAACCAATTAGAACTTAACCAAGATAGAAACTTAATTTTTGCACCATCTTGCTGAAAGTTGCACCACAAACGCTCATTTATATAAATCTAACAAAAATTTTACATACCACTTTAGGGGTAATTGCGTGCCACCTATATTTTTTAAACCACTGAAAATTATAAGTTAATTTTTATTTAAATGAACGAAACGTAATCTGGCATCCTCCTTGCTCCACTAAAAACCAAGACTTAGAAAAAACATTTTTGTTTTTCTTGATGATTATGAATTGAGTGGAATCTCAACCCGGTATTCATCTGCTAACGACTAGAAATTAGATGCTAGTGATGGTGACGCCGAGAATAAGGAATGGATTATGAGCAAGAAGAAAATCGTCGTTGTTGGTAACGGCATGGTTGGACACAAATTTATCGACAACATCCTGCAATCAGAGAGTGATGAGTTTGATGTGATTACTTTTAGTGAAGAGCCAAGGCTGGCCTACGACCGTGTTCAGCTAACGGCTTACTTTAATGGTAAAAGCGCTGATGACCTGTCATTGACCAGTGAAGAGTATTACCAAAGCAACGGCGTGAACTACTTGTTGAACCAGAAGGTTGCCAAGCTAGACACCGCCAATCAACAAGTCATCACTGAAAGTGGTCACGTTGAAAGTTACGACAAGCTAATCTTGGCGACGGGCTCTTTCCCTTTTGTTCCCCCTATTCCCGGTAACGACCAAGAACACTGTCACGTTTATCGCACCATCGAAGACTTAGACGCCATCGAGCTTTCAAGCAAAGGCAGCAAATCTGGCGTGGTGATTGGTGGTGGTCTGCTTGGCTTAGAGGCCGCAAACGCAGTCAAAAACCTTGGCTTAGAAACCCATGTGGTTGAATTTGCTCCACGCCTGATGGCCGTTCAGTTAGATGACGGTGGCGGCGCCCTACTGCGCAGAAAGATTGAAGACCTTGGTGTGCAAGTTCATACCGAGAAAGCGACCTCTGAAATAGTCGACGGAGAAAACGCTCGCTACCGCATGAACTTCGCAGACGGCACCCACTTAGAAACCGATATGATCGTATTCTCTGCCGGTATTCGCCCTCAAGATGAGCTAGCAAGAAGCTCTGATGTCGAGATTGGCGAGCGTGGCGGTATTGTGATCAACAATCACTGTCAAACCAATATCGACAACGTTTACGCCATTGGAGAATGTGCCCTTTGGGATAACAAGATCTTCGGCTTAGTGGCTCCCGGTTATTCGATGGCAAAAATCGCGGCTTCGCATATTGTCTCTGACGGTACTGACGACGCTGCATTTACGGGCGCAGACATGAGCACCAAACTCAAACTGCTTGGCGTCGATGTGGCCAGTATTGGCGAAGTACACGGCAAGACGGAAGGCGCTCAATCGTATACCTACAACGATGAAATTGAACAAGTTTATAAGCGCCTGATCATCTCGGCTGACGGCACAAAGATTGTCGGTGCCGTATTGGTCGGTGATGCAGAAGCCTACGGTTCGCTACTGCAAATCAAGCAAAACGATATGCCCCTTCCTGAAAACCCATCGGTATTGATTTTACCTAACGTGGCCGATGATTCTGGCTCTGCAATGGGTGTTGAAGCTCTGCCTGATAGCGCTGTGATCTGTTCATGTTTTGATGTGACCAAAGGCGATATTAAAGAGGCCGTTTCAGCTGGCTGCACCACGATGGCTGCATTGAAAGAAACCACGAATGCTTCAACAGGTTGTGGCGGTTGTTCTGCCCTTGCGAAACAGGTTCTCGATAGCGAGCTAAGTAACCTAGGTGTGGAAGTCTCTAACGATATCTGTGAGCACTTTGCTTATTCTCGCCAAGAGCTTACCGACATCATTCGCGTCAACAAAATCAAGACCTTCGACGAGCTGTTAGATTCTCACGGCAACGGATTGGGCTGTACTGTGTGTAAACCGGCTGTCGGTTCGATTCTGGCTTCGTACTGGAACGATTACATCCTTGAAGATCAACATATCGAGCTGCAAGACACCAATGACATCTACCTTGGCAACATGCAAAAAGACGGCACTTACTCGGTAGTTCCGCGTATTGCTGGCGGTGAAATCACTCCAGATAAATTGATTGTTTTAGGCGAAGTCGCTAAAGAGTTCGACCTGTACACCAAAATCACGGGCGGTCAGCGTGTCGACTTGTTTGGCGCACAGCTTAACGAACTGCCTATCATCTGGAAAAAGCTGATTGATGCAGGTTTTGAAACGGGCCACGCCTACGGTAAATCGGTTCGTACCGTGAAATCTTGTGTCGGTAGCACTTGGTGTCGATACGGCGTCGACGACAGTGTTGGCTTAGCGATTCGACTTGAGAACCGCTACAAAGGCCTGCGTTCACCACACAAGATCAAGTTTGCGGTTTCAGGCTGTACTCGTGAATGTGCAGAAGCCCAATCGAAAGACATTGGTGTTATCGCCACCGACAAAGGTTGGAACCTCTACATCTGTGGTAACGGCGGTATGCGTCCTCGTCATGCTGACCTATTCGCCACTGATTTAGACGAAACCACACTCCTTAAATACATCGACCGCGTTTTGATGTTCTACACACGTACCGCAGACCGCTTACAGCGTACATCGGTATGGATGGAGAACCTCGAAGGCGGCATTGAATACCTCAAGCAAGTCGTGATTGAAGACAAGCTCAACGTAGCTGAAGAACTCGAAGCGGACATCGCACTCAACATCGAGAAGTACCAGTGTGAATGGAAAACCACCATTGAAAACCCTGAGAAGATGAAGCGCTTCCAGCACTACATCAACAGTGAAGAAATGGACACTAGCCTCTCTTTCATCAAAGAGCGAGAGCAGCGTTTTCCTAAGCCGAGCTTGAGTGATGCTTCGAATTCAAAACGCGATGAAAAGCTCGCTAAAGCAGACCAAATCGAAGTGACTGAGGTTTCATAAATTTCATCAGGTTCATCAATAAAAAAATAAAAACTCAATTTTAGACTAGGAGAAAGTCATGGAAAATTGGACAACCGTATGCAGCACCAGCGATCTAACCCCAAACGGGGGAATTTGCGCCAAAGTAGACGATAACCAAGTGGCTATTTTTTACTGCAAGCGCAGCGACACGCTTTATGGGCTCTCTAATTACGACCCTATCGGCAAGGCGAATGTGATGTCACGTGGTATAATTGGTTCATTAAGCGGTGAGCCTTACGTAGCCTCACCCTTATACAAGCAGCATTACCACTTAGAAACTGGCGCGTGCCTTGAACAACCTGATCTCAAGCTTGTGAAATTTGAAGTTCGCAAGCAAGGAGAACAGGTTCAGGTTCTCGCACCGCTTGCTATCGCCAGTTAACTAAACGCCGACATCATCATGTAAACGCTTTATCAGCGTGAGCAATTTCGGCACAGGGTTTAGCCACATTAATGCGTTCGAATTTCGGAAGTAACGCACGAGCTAAAGCCGGGTAATTTTCCAGATTTAAAGGATTTAAACCATGGATAACACAAAATTTTCGCTGCTTTCATTTACGGGTAAGATGAAAACCTTACACCTAAGTTGGATGGCCTTTTTTATCACCTTTGTTGTGTGGTTCAACTTTGCCCCACTACTGCAAATGGTAAAAACGTCGCTTGGTCTTTCTACTGAAGAGATCAAAACACTGCTTATTCTCAACGTTGCATTGACCATTCCGGCGCGTGTCGCCATTGGTATGTTAACCGACAGATACGGCCCAAGATTGGTCTACTCTTCGCTACTCGCGGTCTGTTCAATCCCTTGTTTTATGTTTGCTCTGGCAGACTCTTTCATTCAAGCAGCGATTGCTCGTTTCCTACTTGGCTTCATTGGCGCTGGCTTCGTTGT
The DNA here is from genome assembly GCF_041473335.1 of Vibrio sp. 10N.222.55.C7. Classification (NCBI taxonomy): domain Bacteria; kingdom Pseudomonadati; phylum Pseudomonadota; class Gammaproteobacteria; order Vibrionales; family Vibrionaceae; genus Vibrio; species Vibrio sp. 10N.222.55.C7. Next base: position 56,238 of record NZ_JBFRSC010000046.1, on the reverse strand, counting down.
CGGTATTCGCCTTGTGTCTGAGTGGTTCCCACACAATGAACTGGGTACGGCAGAAGGTATTTACGGCGGTTGGGGTAACTTCGGTTCAGCAGCAGCGGCGTTCACACTTCCAACTCTCGCTCTAGCGTTTGGTGGTGAAGACGGCTGGCGTTATGCGGTCGGTATTACCGGCGTAATGAGCTTAGCGTTCTCGTTTATCTTCTACAAAAACGTGTCAGATACACCAAAAGGTTCGACTTACTTCAAGCCTGCTCAAGTAACAGCAATGGAAGTGACATCAAAGGGTGACTTTTTCTTCCTACTTATTATGAAGATCCCTATGTATGCCGCTTTAGCGCTACTGACTTGGAAGCTATCACCAAGCAACATCAACATGTTGTCTGACATGGCGGTTTACTCTGTGTATGCAGGTTTAGCAGCACTTTACGTGTACGAAGTGTCGCAAGTTTGGAAAGTAAACAAGAACGTATTTAAAGAAGAAGTGCCTGAGATTCACCAGTACAAGTTCAAGCAAGTAGCGGTACTTAACGTATTGTACTTCGCAACATTTGGTTCTGAACTGGCTGTGGTTTCTATGCTGCCACTGTTCTTCTCTGAAACCTTTGAATTAACACCGGTTCTTGCAGGTATGGTTGCATCGGCTTATGCCTTTATGAACCTAATGTCTCGCCCAGGTGGTGGTTGGATTTCAGATAAATTCGGTCGTAAACCAACACTGCTTATTCTAACGATTGGTCTTGCTGTGGGTTACTTCGCAATGGGTCAAGTCGACAGCACATGGCCTGTATGGCTAGCGGTTGTTGCGGCGATGGCGTGTTCTTTCTTCGTGCAAGCGGGTGAAGGTGCGGTATTCGCAACTGTTCCTCTAATCAAGCGTCGTATGACAGGTCAAATTGCAGGTATGACGGGCGCTTACGGTAACGTGGGTGCAGTAGTTTACCTAACTGTGTTGTCATTCGTGAGCTACCAAACCTTCTTCTTAGTGATTGCTGCAACAGCGGTACTTGGCTTTGTGACTCTACTGTTCATGGAAGAGCCTAACGGTCAAATCGCCGAAGTAAACGACGATGGCAGTGTCACGCTGATTAATGTTTCAAGCTAGGTCTGTACTATGAAGCATTGATATTATTGAATCGGGAGAAGCACCTTAGCGGATACATCAATGCTAGGTGCTTCGTTCAAAGGCTCTAAGTTCACTAGGGCTTTTGTTCTTCCTAGGATGTTCTGTCAAGGAAGCGGGAAGAAGAACAGTTAAGAAGAAGATCAGTTATGACAATTTCATTCAGCCAAGGGCAAGTCGTCACGCCAGAATCCAACAACCAGTTAACGCTTAAGTTTGGTGGTTATTCGAATAAAGGCATACGTGATGAAAATCAAGACGCCATCATTGTAAAGCACCCCAAAACTCGTACTGAGCAAGAGTTTAAAGGCAGTGTTGCCTGTATTGCAGACGGGGCAAGTTGCAGTGAATACGGCCAGAAAGCCAGTCACACCAGCGTGATGCAGTTTATCGACGACTATTACGCAACTCCCCAAAGCTGGAGCATTCAACGTTCGGCGCAAAAGGTCTTAACGTCCCTCAATTCTTGGCTCTTCAACACGTCTGTTTCTAATATTCATCCCGCACAACAAGTGAACCACAATGCCCTCGTTTCGACGTTCAGCAGCGTGATATTAAAATCAAACACCGCACATATATTCCACGTTGGCGACAGCCGCATTTACTTACTCAGAGATGGAGAATTACGCCAACTGACCCGCGACCACACCCGTAAGAACATGGGACAGAAGCATTACTTAACACGCGCCTTAGGCATGGACAACCAACTCAACGTTGACTATCAAACCCTGCCTATCAAGAAAAACGACTGCTTTATCCTGACATCTGATGGCGTGCACGAGTTTGTCTCTCCCAACACCTTCAAGGAACACATCGACAAACCCGGAGCGGATTTCGAATACGCGGCACAAACCATCTGTAACACGGCTTTAAGCCACAATAGCTCGGATAACGTGAGCTGCTTGATTGTGCAAGTCAGCCATCTGCCTAAACCTTCGCTGATTGAGTTCCATGAGAAGCTGGCTAAACGTGCTATCCCACCCGCTTTAAAGCTCGGGCAAAGTATCGACAACTTCATGGTACTTGAGGTGTTGTATGCAGGATCTAGAAGCCATGTGTATCGTGTGATGCAGAAAGAGACACAAACCGAGTTCGTGCTGAAAGTCCCTTCCGTTCAATATCACGATAGCCCTTCGCAACTCAGAGCTTTCTTTAATGAACAATGGGCGGGGATCTTGTTAAAAAACAAGAGAGTAATGAAGGTTTACCCGACGCCAGAGAACTCGCAATTCTTATACCAAATCTGCGAATGGGTTGAAGGCATCACGCTAAGACAATGGATGTACGACAATCCAAAACCGTCACTCAATGAAGTACGCGACATACTAGAAAAGATCACTCAAGGCATTCGAGTACTGCAACGTGCAGACATGGTGCACCGAGACTTAAAGCCGGAAAACATCATGATTCAACGTGATGGTGAGGTAAAAATCATCGACCTTGGTGCAGTGTTAGTGAGAGGCCTTGAAGAGGGAGAGCTCACTGACAAGGACGACACACCATTAGGCGCGGTCAATTACATTGCACCCGAGACCATCAAGCACAACAGCGCGACCACCAGCTCTGATCTGTTCTCTATCGCTGTAATCGGCTATGAGATGCTAACCGGTGAATTACCCTACTCTGAAATGACCGCACAATCGCTTAAGCAATCTCGTCACCATCAATGGGAATACCAACCCATCACACAGAAACGAGCTGACTTACCAAGCTGGGTGGATTTGGTATTACAAAAAGCCTGCGCGGAATCACCAAGCGAACGTCATCAAGTGTTGGGGGATTTTGTGGCAGACCTTTACACACCAAACCAAAGCTTGGTGAAAAGCAAAGCCAAGCAACCTTTGATAAACCGAAACCCGATCCAGTTTTGGAAAGTGTTGGCTTTGTTGCTCGGCATTGTTGCGGTCGTAGAACTGGGGTTATTGTTAAACCCAAGCTAGATACGTTTACGAATTAGCCTAATATAACCGCGTTTAGCCTCGTTTCACTAAGCTTCTTGGCACGAGTTCAATGCCAGCTTGGTAACGCTTAGCCGATGCATTCAGCGCCAAAGCAAAAGCGCTGTCGGCAATTACTTCAAACTGCTGAGGCAGTGAATGGACTTTAAAAGGCAAGAAGTCGAGCAGTCGGTTATCACCAAAGGTTGCCAGTTTTACTTGATTAATCAGCTCTGGCTTTTCAACCATCACATCCAACACACCCTCTAACAAAGTGTAAGACATAGTCACAATCGCATCAGGCACCGTGCCTTTAGCTATCCAGTCTTCAAAAACCTCGCGCCCTGATTCTCGGTCAAAGTGCTCGCCATAACCGACAACCATCGGCTTGTTTTCGGTTAACCCTGTTTGTTGAGTATGTGCTTTATTCGCCGCTTGAAAACCCAACTGACGTTCACGTGAAATGTTCAGATCAGGCAGTGCACCAATCAAACCAACACTATGAATACTGTCATCAAGAATCGAATGCGTCAGTTCAAATGCAGCCTCGAAATCTTCACTGATCACACAGGCAAAGTGCTCATCATCTAAAGGACGATCTATCGCGATGACTGGCGTGCCTGAGTTTTGCAGTTTCAAGTAGAACTCATTGGCGTCTGGCATTGAGCTCGCCACCAGCAAGGCATCGATACGACGGCTAACAAGCGCTTCCGCAACTTTACGTTCGGTTTCGGCGTCATCATCTGAGCAACCAATCAAAATTTGATAACCCACTTTACGTGAGTTCTGCTCTATCAATTTTGCTAAACGCGCGTAACTGCTGTTTTCCAGATCGGGAATAATCAAACCAAATGAACGGCTATTACCAGCGCGCAGCGACGAAGCAGCATGGTCTGGTCGGTAGTTATACTCTTCCACCACTGCCATGACTTTCTGCTGTGTCTTTTCACTGATTCTGTATTTCTGCGCCTTGCCATTAATCACATAGCTGGCTGTGGTTTTCGACACACCGGCTAGTTTGGCAATCTCATCTAGTGTCATATGGGTGACCTGTATTTTGTGCGTAGGATCATATAACCAATCTTCTGATCCTTGGATTAGTTGAATTATATGCTGAATCGATTCAGTATAAAAGCTGAAAGGATTCAGCAAAATCTGAAAAGTGACTTCAATCATCCTTTTGAATGGATTGAGCGTCATTTGTCGTGATTCAGCTTCTTGTTGTTAACGAAACTGGAATTACGACACGCAGCAAAACTATTTTGAAAACCAAAATCGGCTTTGCTGAATTTTTTTACACTGAATGCTGAACCGATTCAGCTAATGTAAAACAAAGAGTTAAGCAACGAGCCAAGCTCCATAAATCTTGCTCTAGACTGAATCGTAGCGATACACAAATTCTCAAGCGATACGCTAAAGAGGCACCATGCTTAAATTATCAAAATCTGACATCACTCTAGGCCAAACTGCCGAAGACAAATTCAAAGCAATCCAAAACATTGCTGGCGACCTGACAGCTAAAGGCTTAGTTGACTCTGGTTACGTTGAAGGAATGCTGAACCGTGAAAACCAGAACTCTACGTTCCTAGGTAACGGCATCGCGATTCCTCACGGAACAACAGATACTCGTGGCCTAGTGAAAGAGACAGGCGTTGCGGTACACCACTTCCCTGAAGGTATTGATTGGGCAGACGGCAACCGTGTTTACGTTGCGATTGGTATTGCAGCTAAATCTGACGAGCACTTAGGCATTCTTAAGCAGCTAACGAAAGTGCTAGCAGCTGACGGTGTTGAAGAGAAATTAAAGCAAGCGAAATCAGAAGACGAAATCATCGCCCTACTTAACGGCGAAGTTCAGCTAGAAGCAGACCTAGACGCTTCTTTAGTTCAGCTACTATTCCCTGCGAGCGACATGGTTCAAATGTCTGCAGTTGCGGGCGGCCTACTTAAAAACACAGGTTGCACAGACAACGCATTCGTTGCTGACCTGGTAACGAAAACACCAACTCACCTAGGCCAAGGCCTGTGGTTGTTGGGCAGCGACAAAGGTGTAACTCGCACTGGCGTATCTTTCGTTTCAACAGCCAACCATTGTGAATACGAAGGTACACCAGTTAAAGCATTGGTCGCATTTGCTGCTTGTAACAGCGCGCACCAATCTATTCTGGCAAACCTAAGCAAGATGGTTTTCGAAGGTAAACAGCAACAACTGCTAGCCGCTGACGCAGCGCAAGTGATTGGCCTTCTGAAAGGTGAAGCGGTTTCTACAGCCTCTCAAGACGATGACAACTGCGCAGTATTCAAAATCAAAAACGCACACGGCCTACACGCTCGTCCGGGTGCAATGCTAGTTGCTGAAGCGAAGAAGTTTGAATCAACGATCCGCGTTTCAAACCTAGATGGCGACGGAAAAGAAGTGAACGCGAAGAGCTTGATGAAAGTCATCGCGCTTGGCGTTAAACACGGCCACCAGCTTCAGTTTGTTGCTGAAGGTGAAGATGCAGCACAAGCACTTGAATCGATTGGTAAGGCTATCGCTTCAGGCCTTGGCGAAGGTTAAGGAATCGATATGTCTGATAAACAAATCAAAGCCGTTACCGTAACGCTTAACCCTGCTCTAGACCTGACAGGCGCTATCGACGCACTAAATGTAGGTTCAGTTAGCCTAGTAAACAAAGGCTCTCTGCATGCAGCGGGCAAAGGCGTAAACGTCGCAAAAGTTCTTTCAGAGCTTGGCGCGAAAGTGACCGTAACAGGTTTCCTTGGTCGCAATAACGAAGAAGCGTTCTGCCAACTGTTTGAAGAGATGGGCGCAACTGACCGCTTCATCCGTGTTGATGGCGCAACTCGCATTAACGTGAAATTGGTAGAGAATTCAGGCCAAGTAAGCGACATCAACTTCCCAGGTGTTCCTGTTGATGCTGACGCGATTAAAGCGTTCGAAGAAACCCTATTAGAACTTGCTGAAACGCACGATTATTTCGTCATTGCAGGCAGCTTGCCACAAGGCATCTCTCCTGAGCTTTGCGCTTCTTGGGTTCAACGCTTACACGATTTAGGTAAGAAGGTGCTATTTGATAGCAGCCGTGACGCACTTAAAGCCGGTATCAATGCACAGCCTTGGTTAATTAAGCCAAACGATGAAGAGCTTTCTCAGCTATTCAATGCAGAACTGACAACACGTGACCAATGCCAACACGCAGGCCAAGCCCTAAGTGAAAAAGGCATCGATAACATCGTGGTATCACTTGGCGCTGAAGGCGTGATGTGGCTAAACCAAGGTGAATGGTTACATGCTCAACCGCCGCGTATGCAAGTGGTAAGCACGGTAGGCGCAGGTGACACCTTAGTCGCTGGCCTATGTTGGGGTCACATGCAACAGATGCCAAAACCAGAACTTATTAAATTCGCAACCGCCCTATCTGCTCTAGCAGTTTCACAGGTAGGCGTGGGCATCACCAGCCAACAAGAGCTGGATTCAGTACTACAAAATATCCAATTACAGTCGCTTAGTGCTCCAACTAGCCAGTTAGACACAAGCAAATAGGACAAAAGGTTTATTATGAATATTACCATTATCACAGCTTGCCCTAGTGGCGTAGCAAACAGCATCATCGCCGCAGGCTTGTTAGAGCAAGCGACAAAAGCACTGGGTTGGAACGCCGCTATTGAATGTCAATCAAGCGTTCTACCAGACTCAACCGTATCGCAAGACACTATCGACAGCAGCGATGTTGTGGTTATCGCAGCTAACACCAACGTTGATAAAGCGCGCTTTGTCGGTAAGAAAGTGTACCAAGCGGCTATCTCGGAATGCACTGCTGATGCAAAAGCATTTCTAGAGAAAGCGACAACAGAAGCAACAGTACTAGACGCTTCTCAAGTTGAAACTGCAGTTGAAGTTACTGGCACCTCTCCAAACTCTTCTACAACAGCAAGCACAGGCAGCAAAAAAATCGTAGCGATTACGGCTTGCCCAACGGGCGTTGCACACACCTTTATGGCAGCTGAAGCGCTTGAAGCAGAAGGCAAACGCCTAGGTCACCAAATCAAAGTGGAAACTCGCGGCTCTGTAGGTGCGAAAAACCAACTGACAGACCAAGAAATCGCAGACGCTGATCTAGTTATCATCGCAGCAGACATCGACGTTCCTCTGGATCGTTTTAACGGCAAAGCGCTGTACAAAACTACAACAAGCCCTGCTTTGAAGAAAACAAAGCAAGAGATGGAAAAAGCATTCGCAGAAGCTAAACCATACCAACACACAGCGTCTTCAAATTCAGCGCCTGCTGACGAGAAGAAAGGCGTATACAAGCACCTGATGACAGGTGTATCTCACATGCTTCCTGTGGTTGTTGCGGGTGGTTTGATCATCGCACTCTCTTTCGTATTCGGTATCGAAGCGTTTAAAGAAGAAGGCACACTGGCAGCAGCACTGATGACTATCGGTGGTGGTTCTGCATTCGCACTGATGATTCCTGTTCTTGCTGGTTTCATTGCATTCTCGATTGCCGACCGTCCGGGTCTGGCTCCAGGTCTAATTGGCGGTATGCTGGCTAGCTCAACGGGCGCAGGTTTCCTAGGTGGTATCGCGGCAGGTTTCATTGCAGGTTACGCAGCGAAATTCATTGCCGACAAGGTTCAACTTCCACAGTCCATGGAAGCCCTCAAGCCAATCCTGATCATTCCGTTTATCGCGAGTTTGTTCACTGGTCTTGTGATGGTTTACATCGTAGGTGGTCCTGTTTCTGGCGTAATGAGCGCAATGACAGACTTCCTAAACAACATGGGTACGTCTAATGCGATTCTTCTAGGTGTGATTCTAGGCGCAATGATGTGTTTCGACCTTGGTGGTCCGGTAAACAAAGCCGCTTACACATTCGGTGTTGGTCTACTGGCTTCGCAAACTTACGCACCAATGGCGGCTATCATGGCAGCAGGTATGGTTCCAGCTCTAGGTATGGGCCTTGCGACTTTCCTAGTGAAAGACAAGTTTGAAGCAGGCGAGCGTGAAGCAGGTAAAGCATCATTCGTTCTTGGCCTATGTTTCATCTCTGAAGGTGCAATCCCATTCGCAGCGAAAGATCCAATGCGTGTTATCCCAGCTTGTATGGCAGGTGGTGCACTAACAGGTGCTCTATCAATGATGTTTGGTGCACAGCTAATGGCTCCACACGGCGGTCTATTCGTACTACTGATTCCTGGCGCTATCTCTCCAGTACTTATGTACCTAGTAGCGATTGCAGCAGGTACGCTAGTAACAGGCTTTGGCTACGCAGCACTTAAAAAGATGAGCGGCTCTAAAGTAACGGCAGAGGCTTAATCCCCCTACTCTGGTTAACGGTTCAGCCCGATAACCAGAGGCTCTTGATAACCGGTTTCTTGGTAAAACGGCTCCTTAAAACAAAGGCTCCTCATTTGAGGAGCCTTTTTATTGTTCATGTATTTTCCGGTCGGAATGAGTTAAGTGCAATATTGGTATATTTGATTAGCTAGTAAGCGTTTCTTCAAAGACACCCAATTCACGACCAAGCCAGATCGCTCGTACTGTGTGATCCAAAGTTTCTTCACCGCCAGTTACAGGGTGAATAAGCACCGACATATCACCGCGTTCTTGCTCAAGCCATTCAACAATGCCCGACTCTTTGTTCGCAAAGTGAATCTCAAACATTGGCATCTTATGTGGACCAACCAAACGCTGTATTAATGGGAAAACCTCTAATACATCTTTACGTTCCGCTAAAATTTTCTGACGCAGTGTTTCTGCTTGCTCTGCAAATCGCAGAGGGAAATAGATATGACCGTGGTACATGGCACCATCCTTTAGAATTATGATGCGAACAGTTTAACCTGCTTTCTCTAGCAAGGACAGTCAACCAATGGCAGCCGAAGTATTAAACATCATGTAGAAGACTGATCTAGCTGAAATTTCTAGAGCATTCCAACAAAAACGCCACACGTAGTTTCAGTGTGGCGTTTGTTTTTAAGCTATAAAATGCTTTAGCAATAATTAGCGTTAGTAAATTGAATCAACATTCAAAGGACTGTTGTTTGGTTTCTCTAGTTTTAATTGTTCAACCGCACTAAGACCTTTAGAGCTAATTCCGCCACTATAAGACTTCGTGCCATCAGCATTAGTCATGGACGTTTCGCCCACGTTCCAACCTTCAAAGAAGTCACTTAAGTCATAGTTTGAAACATAAGAAGCGCACACCATCATTAGGTCTCCACCAGAAAGCCCAGTCTCGCTAGCACTACAATAGTTCGTATTCGAGTCGCCTTCTCTATCACCTCGAGCTTTACGGTGCATAAGTTTGAACATGTTCCAGCCTTCATCTTCACCATACACATCAGATTGGCTTGCGCCGCGTGTATACCAATCATCAATTGCAAAGTTCGATTTTGCCCAGATTTTTAGCTGACCAAACATAACTAATCGTAAACCTGCATCACCATGTGACCACGCATGTTCATTATTAAGCTCTAGCCATTTAGGTGCTTTCTTAATATCCGATTTAATACGATCCATTTCAGGGTTTGCATTGCGCCCCTCTAACTCCTGCATATACAACGCAAGAAGGTTATTGGTCACTTCTGTACTACCAGCCGCAAGGAAAGGAGCTGATGCTAAGTTGTGACCAACTTCATGCCACAACAACCAATCGTTCACAGGGTTGGTTGGAATGTATGTCCGATTTGCGTTAAAGCTTGAATTCATCACTGGGTAGCCAGAGTGAGCAGCGCCAATCGAAATCTGCACGTCATTCACAAAACGATGGCGGAACGCATTCAGTTCTGGATAAGTGAACCTACGGTGTAAACCAGTGCTTTGTTTCTCATCACGCCCGTAGAAGTCACTTGCCGCTTCAGCGAATCGATTCATATCTGTTGCGAATTGGTTCAAATCAGCGGATTCTAGATTCCTGATTGGTGTAGTGTAAATAAATGAACCCGTATCGATTTCTGCAATTGGCGCGTCTGCCGATTGAATAGTGTTAATCCACTGTCCCTCTTTCCACCAAGCCGCTTTTAACGCGCCATCAATGCTAAACGAGACTTCACCAAGCTCTTTTACTTTCGGTTGAATGTAAATAAGGCCACCATATGGAACCTTGAAAGTTAAGCTCGAACCATTGTAGTCAAAGCTGGTTTGCATACGTGGAGGGCGTTTCAAACTCGTTTCGTGATTCGGCTTACCTGTAAGATCATCCGCGATCATCACAGTAATCGTAGCTGCCACGCCATCTTGAATGGTTACTTCTTGTAATTGAGGTGCCCACTGACCTGTCGATTGATTGTTTCCTGCCGAATACGTCACCGCTTTACCGTTGGTCTGAACCATTACCGTACTTGACGAAGATGCCCCCGAAGTTCGACCCGGATACATTGTGGTATCAACAACGATTTCATGATCCCAGAATGAGCGCCCCAACATAATACGAGTCAGAGGTTTCTCCATGTAATTTAATGGATAGCTAGGATTCAACTGCCCAGATAACTCACCTTCGCCATGAATCATTCCATTAGCGACTAACGACGCTTTTAGGTCAACAGGACACTGTGCATCCATTGTGTCTGTTTGATGTAAGTCTTCGGTATAACAGTTAAGGAACTGAACAGCCTGCTTGAACCCCAACTCATCTTGTATTTCTGTTTCAAAATGGTATGCGTTGTCATTCCACATCCAAACAGACAGGTTATCAAACGCTTGATTCAATTCGCTGTTAGACAGACGCTTACCTTGAGTACCTTTTGTTCTATAGTAAATTTCATGCTCATAAAGCGCCGTAAAGTTAGTGCCCAAGTTCGCCGCTTTAACCATGCTACCAACAACAGCTTCACTTACTTCATAGCGATCAAAGTCTGCGCGATGATAAGCACCACGAACAGTAACACCGTCTCCAGAACGAGTCTCAATACAGTTAAATTCATATTCATAATCGTTTGTACAAAGATCAGTTCCAACAAATGCAGATTGCAGTTCTTTGATCGCCGCTTCACGCTCTTCTGCCGATTCAACAAAGATACGTGCGGATTTTTTCTCCATTACTGTTACACCAGACGCATCAAGCACTGGCTTCCCTTCAGCGTCTAACTTAGTAACCTCATAAGTCGGGATCTCAAACTTAATCTTGGACTCATCTTTGAACCACTCAACCGTACCATCTTGATTTACCGTGAATGGAGGCTCTCCTTGGTTATCTTGAAAACGCTCAAGAACCACCATTTCCTTTTGACTCTTCACGTGAAGATTAGGATAAGGTGCTTGGCAGTAATAAGAGCTACCGCAGAAAGCTTGGTTTGTCGGGGTAACGTTTTCACCACCAAGAGATACACCTACGGCATCTGCCAAGCGTCCAACAGGTTCAGGATTAGTCGTTTGAATCGCATCCATAAACAAGATATTGCCACCGTCATTAACATAGTTAATAAGAGCCGTAATATCGTCTTGGTTTAAGTTCGGGTTATCCAAGTCAGCAACAAACTGGTTAGTCATGCCATCTTGAACCAACTTAGGTGGGTATGCCTGAAGGATCAAAATCGGCGTAGTACTCGCATCTAAACCATCAAAGTCACCTGAACCACGCTTTTCTACTGACGCAAAACCATACTGAGGACTAACAAAAAACGTGTACTGCTTACCCATTGTGGAGTGGTGATAAGCCGAATAGGCTTGGTCAATATTGGTCACTGCATTCATCCCAGCAATAGGCAAACCATTATTGAACCACTCAAACAAGTTCGAGAAAAACAACCTCATGCTGCCTTGGTCATCATGTAGTAGGTTTTCAAACGTCGAAACAGTGCACTGTTGTTTGTTGCTGTCGATATGTAATGTGCGATTAGCCCAATAATTCTCTGGGCATGACAGAATACTTGGATATAAGCCATTGCCCATGAACACGACCTTACCTTTGCCTATCTCGCCTGCAGTAACGAATGGGAAACCATAAGTCGCGTTGTCTTCAGAGACTAAAGGAATCGGAGGCATCGAGATACTTGGGTGTTGTGCGATGTAAGGCTTACCTTCACGAGTCCAAGCCTGTTGCTCACCAAAATAAAGCTGACGGTTTTTATCAGTTCTTGGCATCATCACAGGGAATGCTCTGTTCGATATGTTCAGAGCTCGCATACCACGGGTATACCCCGTCGCACCGTAAAAACTACCATTGTCATTGAAAACATGGAATGTGGTGACGTTGTGGAAGATTTGCTGCAGAGACTCCGTAACATACTGACCAGAATCCATAGATAAAACGGCAGGTTGACGAACATAATCCATAAACTGAGGCGTTTGGCGCAGCTGCTCATCGATTACTGCCGTTAACCCTTGGCTAAACTGACCAACAAACTCATTAGGAAGTTCAAAGTCTGTACCCTCTATTAATCCCCCATTTGGCAGAGTTAGGTTGATCAGTTCATTTATAACGTTAGGGTACTTTGAAAAGGTACCTTGGACTTCTTCAGATATCTCATAATGACTTACATGATCAAGCGCGTAGCGCTCTAGTAATGACTGGATATTCGCTTTCTCAACCACATTATTGGTCACATCAGACAATTTATAAGCAATCTGATTACCCGTAATGGAGCCAAACTCAAACGTATCAATACCAAAAACGATTCTGTCGCCCCACAGGTACTCAAAGACTCCCTCTTCATCCGTCACGCCCGTCGCGTTAGCCGAAAAGAAACTGATCCCAGAAATCGGCGTACCATTAGCGTCTGTAAGCTTACTGCGAGTTAACACCTTACCTTCAACACTTGGCTTATAAGCATAGGTAGACTCCGCGTCTGCAGAAACAAAACCAGCGTTAAGGTTATTGTCCGCATTAGGGTCAACCGCAGGAACAACAGTTGTGTCTACGTGTGAACTAGGAGCCTTACCTACTTCATCTGTAGACTCCTCTTCTTTCGATGAAAAGTACGCATCGACAGCATCTTGATCATCAAGCTGCGAGAACACACCTTCAATATCAAAAGCATCCAGTTCTTTTAAACAGATAGCACTTTCAGTCTCACAAACATCAATTGATTCGAGTACCTTGGTAACGTTGTCTCCATGTAATTCTGTCAACTCAAATGCCGCATGAAGCGCATCATTTGAAATCGTGCTTTCTGTGACTTCGGGGAAAGGAGCCGTGAAATCACCTAAAGTAAGGTGACCCAAGGTACAACTAAAACTCACGCCTTGTTTTACACTGAACGTTCCGTTTTCAAGATGAATGCCGTCACAGTACACATCTCCAGAAACAAACGCCCCGCTCGACAACAGTGAACCGATGTAAGTTGTTGGGGGAATAATATCTGTTGGTGGAATAATGTCAGTCGGCGGAAGAATATCCGTTGGTGGAACAATATCTGTCGGAGGAAGAATGTCCGTTGGTGGTACAATATCTGTTGGAGGAGCCGTATCAGGGCCACCACTATAGCTTAGTGAGTCGTGATTACACCCTAAAAGAGCCGTGGATATGATAGCCAACGCAATTAAGTTTTTTTTCATTGAGCGAAGTTAGTCGTAATTTAAAGTGGACCGTTATCTTATAGATTTACTCCACCTCGATGACTATTGTTTTTTGTCTTAACCACAAAGACCATTACTCATAAGCGATTGAATAAGAAAAACAAAATGATAATTGAGGCTCTCATTCCAATTACAAAACCTCTCCCTACCTTAAAACGGAAAAACGCCATATCTCGATTGAGATATGGCGTTTCAATTAGCCATTAACATTAAGACCGATAGGGTATATCTGCCAAAAACACGTTCAAAAAAGAACTAAGGCTTAAGCTTTAAAACTCGGTCAATGTCTTCTGCAGAGTGGCGCTCTGGTACTTGCTCCCACTCTTCGCCAAATGAACGGTTAACCACTCGGCCGCGTTGGAAGCCTTCGCGCGCTTCTAGTTGCTTCGCCCAGCGCACAACGTTGGTGTATGACTCAACTTGTAGAAACTCGGCCGCATCGTAAATTTTGCCTAGCACAAGGTTGCCATACCAAGGCCAAATCGCGATATCAGCGATGCTTAACTCGTCACCCGCCACAAATGTGTTATTTGCGAGCTGTTTGTCTAACACATCTAGTTGACGCTTAGCTTCCATTGCGAAGCGGTTAATTGGGTACTCTTGCTTTTCATCCGCGTAAGCGTAGAAGTGGCCGAAACCACCGCCTAGGAATGGTGCCGAGCCTTGTGCCCAGAACAACCAGTTAATGGTTTGCGTTCTTGCTGCCCCTTTTTTTGGTAAGAAGTGACCAAATTTTTCTGCTAGATGCATCAAGATAGATGCCGATTCGAATACATTCACGTCTTCGTCACCAGACTTGTCGACAAGTGCTGGTATTTTGGAGTTTGGATTCACGCCAACAAAGCCAGAAGAGAACTGATCAGCCTCACCGATGTTGATCAAGTACGCATCATATTCAGCTTCTTTAACACCCGCCGCTAACAACTCTTCCAGCAAGATAGTGACTTTTTGACCGTTAGGTGTGCCAAGAGAATACAATTGAAAAGCATGGTCACCAACAGGAAGCTCTTTATCAAAGCGAGCTCCAGATTCAGGACTATTGATGTTTGCCCACTTGTTACCACCAGCAGTATCGTTAACCCAAACTTTTGGCGGAGTGTATTGTTCTGACATGATATTTCCTTATTAATATAGGGTCTCACAAACTGATATTAGGTCACATGCCTGCGGTTAAAACCCCTGAATACGATTTATTTTCAAACTGTTAAGCATGGCTTATTCCAGAAAGACATAACCCGCTTAAGCGTTAGTGTGTAGAAGGTAAGTCTGTATTCAAACTTCAATCTAATATCGATAAGTCCACTGCATCATTTAGCAATGATTTTACGAACGACATACCGACAGCTTCAAGAAAGCTGTGATAAAATCGGGATATTACAATTGATAAGGATTTGGCAATGTCTTCTGATTTCACAGGTTCGAGTGCAGCGTATGCTCGCCAAGAGAAAGGCTACCGCGAAAAAGCACTAAAACTGTACCCTTGGGTTTGTGGTAAATGTGCGCGCGAATTTGTTTACTCAAACCTCCGAGAGCTTACCGTTCACCACGTGGATCACGACCATACAAACAACCCTGAAGATGGCAGCAACTGGGAGCTACTGTGCCTGTACTGTCACGATCATGAGCATTCAAAATACACTGACCATGAGCGTTATGGTGTGGATGCAAAAGCGAGTTTAGATGATCATCAGTCAGCGACACACAACCCGTTCGCCGATCTCGCTAAGATGATGAAGAAATAACACACCTTCAGAGTAGTCTTTGGTAGATGGTAACTGCTAGATAATAGATACATAACAAGTAACCCCAGTATGTCACCATACTGGGGTTTCTTTTATCTGCCGTCATAACCAAATAATAGAGTTCAGGTAGGCAGGATCAAAAAAGCCTTCCGAAGAAGGCTTTTTAAGAATCAAATCGAATTATGCTGCCGCTTGCTTGCGAGACTCTTCTACCTTCTTAGCGCGTTGTTTTAGCGTCAATTTATCGCGGTATGCAAACCAAACGTAAGACACAACCACTAAGAAGAACAGGTATGACAATGAGAAAATGAACGGCGATTGAATGATATCGTTCGAGATACCCCAAGAAACACCGATAACAGTCACTGCAATTTTCGCAAAAAAGCCACACATCAATAGCACTAATGCCAACTGTGGGAAACGCGTACTGCGGAATGCAAGCCAGTAGCAACTACCAACTGCTAGAGCCGCAACATAGAAGCCGAATAGGAAAGAGTGAATATGGTCAGCTGCCGCTACACCACCAGAAATTGACATCAATAAAATTAAAAACAGTTTCATAATACTCGCCTCACCATAAGTTGGAAACGCATCCTTTCAAATTTGGAATCTCAGTTTGCATACTATTTTCCCACTTTTTACGGACAACACAACCCCTCCAATCGAACAAAATGTAAGCAAAAGTACTAACAAAAATCGCCCTTAACAATTGCTTAACATTCTGTTTTTAATAAAACTCCGTTACTCCTTGTCTCATATGAACAAAGCGCTGTTACGATTTATTTTGTTACACAAATTTAACCTTGGAAATTAATTAAAATTATTTGTAACTCTGTGATATCCGCACGCAATACGCGTCTATTCAAAAACCATCACCTCAAAATCCCTGAAATAATAAGAAGACAGAGCGAAAAAGAACAAAATAGAGAGGTGTTAAAAACATTTCAAAAACCAATGAAAAACAACTTATTAACAAATTGAATTTAATTTACCAAAAATGGAAAAAGAGATTCCAATCACTTTTTAATTGGTTATAATCCGCGCTCTTTTGCGCTATCTGTTGATAAACGCAAACTAATTTTGAAGAAACAATCACAATAACCCGTCTTTAGTTAAGTGGCTCTCCACTAACCGATGACAAAACTGAGAATAAAAATGAGCAAGATTGATAAAGCAACACGTATCCTGCTAGCAGGCTTCTGTATCAACCTTTGTCTTGGCATCCTGTATGCTTGGAGTGTATTTAACAAAGCGCTAGTAACTGAAGCTGGTTGGAGTGCTGCTGAAGCATCTTCACCTTACGCTATTGCAACTATCACATTCTCTGTTTGTCTTCTTGTTGCGGGCATCCTACAAGACCGTATGGGTCCACGTAAGATCCTTATCCTAGGTACAGCGCTTACAGGCCTAGGTATGATTGCTTCTGGTTTCGCTACAACGCCTATGATGCTGAACATCACGTTCGGTATTATAACAGGTGCAGGTATCGGCTTCGGTTACGCATGTCTGTCTCCATCAGCAATGAAGTGGTTCCACTCTTCTAAGAAAGGTATGGTTAACGGTCTTATCGCAGCAGGCTTCGGTCTTGCGGCTATTTACCTAGCACCAGTAACTTCTGCGCTAATCGACAGCATGGGTATCCAAACTAGCTTTATGATTCTTGGTGTTGGTGTACTTGCAATCGCAGTACCTCTAGCAGCAACAATCAACAACCCACCAGCGGATTACACGCCAGCTGAGCCTAAAGTAAAAGCAGGCCAAGCTCCTAAAGCGGTTAAGAAGACTGAAGACCTTACTTGGAAAGTAATGCTGAAGACTCCTCAGTTCTACTCTCTATGGATCATGTACGCATTCGCTGCATCTGTTGGTCTAATGATCATCGGTAACATCACTACAATTGCTAGCGTTCAAGCTAACCTGCCAAACGCAGTTTACCTAGCGTCTATCCTTGCAGTATTCAACTCAGGCGGCCGTGTTGCTGCGGGTATGCTTGCAGATAAAATCGGTGGCGTACGTACTCTACTTCTAGCGTTCATCCTTCAAGGCGCGAACATGGCTCTATTCGCTACGTTCAACTCTGAATTCACGCTAATCATTGGTACGGCTATCGCAGCGGTTGGTTACGGTACGCTTCTAGCAGTATTCCCAACACTAACTGCTGAGTTCTACGGCCTGAAAAACTACGGTACTAACTACGGCGTGCTTTACACGGCATGGGGTATCGGCGGCGCTATCGGTGCAGCAGTTGTTGGCTTCTCAATGTCAAACGGCGAAGGTTACGGCCTAGCTTACACAATCTCTGCAGTTATGATGGCAGTGTGTATTGTTCTAGCAATCATCACTAAACCAATCTCTGAAGCTAAAGTTGCAGAACTAAAAGCATCACAAGCTTAATCAACAGAAAAGATTGAATTTGTTACTGAAGAGCTTAACCTTAGGGTTAGGCTCTTTTTGTATCAAGCGACTTCTCCATTGACGACCGAAACCACTCTTCAGCTCTCCCCCACTTATTATCTCGACAACTTCAATCGACTGGTTGAACACGCTCAAACGCTCTACCCCGATCTTCTGAGTGATGATGAATGTCGTTGGTTGTCCGCATACAAACGTCTTTATGTTTCAAGCCAATGCCTAATGGTTCGTTTGCTTTCTCGTAAAGGCCGTTGGTTTCGCAGCGATAAACTCAACTATGTTGAGATCCCAGATCTAAAGACCGAACTGCAAGAGCTAAACAGCTCAGGCTTCATTGGGTTGAGTCATCCCGAAGAACAGCATGACCTCGCCATTAGTGAGGTCGAGCTCGGGTTTCACTTGCTCACCAAACCAGAGCTGTTGAGTGTATTCCCCGCCCTTAAGAGCCATAGAAATGCCAAGAAAGACGAGCTGTTGTTACGGCTTGATCAGCAACCTTTTGATCAATTTCAAAACCTCTCTTTCGACTGTATTTACGTCATCGAATCTCAAGTGATTGATGTATTACTGTTGCTGTTCTTTGCCAACACCTATCAAGACTTAAGTCAGTTCGTGTTAAGCGACCTTGGGCTAAACACCTTTGAGAACTACCCATTAAGCAAGCAACACCGCTTCTTCACCTCAGGGATCAGCTCAATCAATTAATCCAGATGCGCGATATTCAACGCTTGTATTCAGAAGGTGACCGCAAAGATGGCGAGTTTCTGGAACTGCTTTTAAATGCGATTCCTGAAGAATCAGAACACAGAAGTATTGCCAGAAAACGATCGCGTTTGATCAATGATATTGCTCGCGATCTTGAAAGGCTTAATCTAAACGACCAAGCTATCTTTTGGTTCAGACAATCTACACTTCCTCCGAGCAGAGAACGACTTGCACGCATCTATGATAAGCAAGGTACGCTAGACTTAATGTGTGACATTGTCACGCAAATGAAAGCTACTCCATCGGATGTGTCAGAGTTGGAAATCGCTATTAAGCTTGAAGACCGGCTGCTACGGAAACAGGGGCACAAAGTTTCACGAACCATAAAGCCGAGCTGCAAAGAGTTAAAACTGGAATTAGACCTCAGCCAAACTCGAGTCGAGCTTGCGGTAAAGCAGCATTTTGAGAACCAAGGTTGGGACGTCTATTTTTCAGAAAACAGTTTTCTGTGTGGCTTGTTTGGTTTGGCTTTCTGGGATGTCATTTTCGCAGACGTTGAAGGCGCCTTTATCAATCGTTACCAACATCGACCATTGGATCTGTACCATTCAGATTTCGTAGACAAGCGAGCCGAACAGATTGAAGCCGTGTTTCAAACGATATCCAGACATGGGCTGAACCATTTTCTTGATACTTACGATGAAAAGCAAGGTATCGCGAACCCCTTTGTTCATTGGAATTATCTTCCTAAAGCACTCATCGAACACGGCATGGCTTCAATTCCAAATGCCTTGGTTGTAGACCTCTTCAAAGTGATATTGAGTGACTTAAAGCTATTTAGAACTGGGATGCCGGATTTGATTGCGTTCAAGGGCGATGAGTTTCATTGGATTGAAGTCAAAGGCCCTGGCGATAAACTGCAAGACAACCAGTGGCGCTGGATCAAAGAGTTTGAGCGATTGCCTGTCCCCTTCTCTGTTTGTTACGTCAATCAATGAGTCTTAGCTCTTAACTCTTAACTGCTAGCTTTTAGCTCTTGGGACTTAAATCTAGCTAAGTCTAAACACCAATTTCTGAGCACTAGCGAGTGACGCGCATCGACAAGTCACTCGTCCCATCAAGATCTTGTCTACAAAATTGTTAGAACATGAGCATTTTCAATCATTTTCGATATAATTATAGAAAATGCCTAATATTTAAATACGTATGAATTTGAAAAAACTCTTCATTTTAGCTTTTGTTAGCGTCTTCTCAGGTTGTGCCGTCTACGCGGGTTTAAACTTCGACGAACTGTTTGGTGAACAACAAGTACGCGATCGCCAAGCACCTATTCTTTCAGCTCAAGCGCAGCACTTCATTGACGAAGTAAAGCCCATCATTGATAACCGATGCGTGGTTTGTCACGCTTGTTATGACGCCCCTTGCCAACTCAAAATGTCTTCAGTGGAAGGTATAGACCGAGGCGCGAGCAAGGCACTCGTTTATCAAGGCACCCGCTTAACGGCATCAGCCCCTACTCGCTTGTTTGAAGATGCGTTAACCACGCAAGAGTGGCGCGATGCGGATTTTCATCCAGTCCTCAATGAGCGTATGCAGAACTCAACGGCTAACCTCGATGCTGGTCTTGTTTCTCGTATGTTGATCCAGAAAGAGAATCACCCTCTGCCCGATCAAACCCAGCTTGAAGGTTTCGACTTTTCAATCGATCGCGACCAACAGTGCCCAACCATTGAAGAATACGCTCAATACGAGAGAGATTACCCAACTTGGGGAATGCCTTATGGGATGCCAAACTTAGACAAAACCGAATACGCGACTTTAATGAGTTGGTTGGAAAATGGCGCGTTAATGAACGACCACATTCCATTGACTGATGCAGAACAAGAGCTCGTTAATGTCTACGAAAGCTTTTTAAACAAGAGTGACAATAAGAGTCAACTTTCAGCACGTTACATCTACGAGCACCTGTTTTTATCTCATGTCTATTTTTCTGATTTAGCTCAGCCAACACGCTTCTTCACTGTTGTTCGCTCTGCAACACCACCAGGTGAAGCGGTACAGCGCATCACGACTCGTCGCCCTTATGACGATCCAAAAGTAGACCGTGTTTACTACCGTCTGATTCCAGAACAAGGCACTATCGTCGACAAAACGCACATGCCTTTCGCACTTAATAAAGAGCGTCTACAAAAGTGGAATACCTGGTTTGTCGACGTAAATTACGAAGTAAAACAACTACCTAGTTACGACATCGATGTTTCAGCTAACCCAATGACTTCGTTTGAAGCACTGCCAGTAAACTCGCGCTTCAACTTCATGTTAGATAACGCGCAAAACACCATCATGGCCTATATCAAAGGACCTGTGTGTCGTGGTCAACTTGCCTTGAACGTAATTAACGACCGTTTTTGGGTTTTCTTCATCGACCCAGAGAAAGCCGATGTTCCGGAAATCAACGCCTTCTACGCAAGTCAAAAGAAAAATTTAAAGCTACCTAGCGAACTAAAAAGTAACACCGTACCTGTGACCAACTGGGTAAGATACGCAAAGCAACAAGCGCAATACCTAAACGCGAAATCAGACTTCACTAACCAATGGTTCGAGAGTGGCGTCCACCTAGACACTGGCATCATTTGGGATGGCGATGGCATCAACCCGAATGCTGCTCTCACCGTCTTTAGGCACTTCGATAGCGCCTCTGTTGTACAAGGGTTAGTTGGCACGCAACCTAAGACTGCGTGGATTCTTGATTATGCTCTTCTAGAGCGTATTCATTATCTTCTCGTTGCAGGCTTCGATGTTTACGGCAACTTTGGCCACCAGCTGATTACACGCATGTTCATGGACTTCTTGCGTCTTGAAGGTGAGAGTAACTTCTTAAGCCTTCTTCCTAAAGACGTTCGTCACATTGAACACTCTAGTTGGTACCAGAACCAAAGCGCACAACTGAGTGACTATTTGCAGCGAAACATTGCACCTTTTGATCAGCCGACCAGCGTGGTTTACAAAACGGCGGATCCGAAACACGAACTGCTTGATATGATCAAAGATAAGCTCGCACCTGTTCTCGATAATCGCTTTGAGATTGTTGAAACAGGTTTTGGTAGGAAGAATGAAGCACTGCTTAACCAAGTGAATTTGATAAAGGGCGAAGGCCTGCGTCATGTGCCTCAATTAGTGATGATCATGATTGAAGGCGAAAACGGCGAAGAGCAACTGTTCACCATGATTCACAATAACGCGCACAGCAACATTTCTAGCTTGTTTAATGAAGAAGGTAACCGTGATTACGCCAATGATGACCTTACCCTCGTACGAGGCGTTGTCGGTAGCTACCCTGCGGCTTACCTATCATTAACCGAGAGCGAGATTCCTACTCTGGTTAAAACGCTGCAAAACTTAAGCACAGAAGAAGACTACGTGGCGCTGCTAGATAAGTTTGCGGTACGACGCAGTTCTAGCGAGTTCTGGCCATTCAGTGATCGCGTGCATCGTTGGTATCAACAAGACCAACCGATCGAGTTCGGATTGTTGGATTACAACCGCTTCGAGAACCGTTAGTTTTCACTCATAAAGCATAAAAGCAAAAATCCTCTGTCTTGGTAGAGGATTTTTTGTATATGAGAAAGTATCTTAAGTGCTATTGAGAAGCGACGAGTTCTCTATATTGAATCCGATGCTTCCGGTTGGTGTAGCTCATCAAAAAACACACGCGCGGCGGGGGAAAGGGAATCTACAGGTTGCTTCAACACCACATAAAACTGACTCTTAAGGCTCCACTTCTCGGGCTGAAGCGGAATCAAGGCTTGGTCATAATGGCCACGGTCGATTAAATGAGACGGTAAAAAACTCAGGTGTGTGCCCGCCAAGGTTAAAATTACACCCGACTCGACATGCCAGCCATCAAAAGGCTTTACGGAATCGTACTGCTCAATATTCAGTAATCGGAACATCTCATCTTTGGCATAGCCGCCCATGTTGATACGACAGCCATCCAATGAGAAATCCTTGTCCATGATCTTCTCAGCCAGATCCTTACGCGCATACAGATAACTGTGCTCTTCAAACAGTGGGTATTTATGTTGAAACGCTGATTTTTGATGTGACCCTAGAACCACTATCATCATATCAATCTGGCTCTTTGCTAACTTCTCATTCAACTGGGTGAAATCCCCGACATCAACACTCACCTCTACACTGTTACTGCGTTGGTAAAACGTCTCGATCGCTTTGGGAAGTGGGTTATAAGGCAAAGTGACGGTGTTATCCAAACATCCAATTCGCACATGCCCAGAGAGTTCCGTCTGTACACCTCGTAACTTATAAGCGAAGTCGGTTAAGGTCGATTTTAGTTGGTTCGCATATTTATACACTTGCTCACCTTCATGAGTCAGCTTAAAACCACGTCGACCACGTTGGCATAATGTTAATTCTAAGCTTTTTTCCAAGGCAATAAGCTGATTACTCAGCACTGGTTGACTAATCCCAGTGCTTGCTACCGCCTGATTGATGCCTCCTTGCTCAACAATTTCACAAAAAAGCTCTAATCTACGTAGGTCTCTTTTATCTAACTTATTGTTTGGATTCACTTTGCCACTCACATTTGTTTTTTGTTATGTTTACATCTGATTATATTCATTTATTAACAATAAATACATCAGTATGCTTTATTCACACTTATGGAATAACAATGCATGGATGGCACTATGGCGGCAGAAGCTTACGTGAATAAACCCGAAGCAACACACAGCCACAAAAAGATAGATGACTTCGAGTTGGAACCCGTTCCCGAGAAGGCCAAACGATCTTGGTGGGTCATCAGCCTTATTTGGTTGGCAATCGGCATCGACATTTCGGGACTGTTTCTCGGCTCGATTCTAAGCAGCGGTATTGGTTTTGAAGACGCACTGCTTGCCACGTTTATTGGTTCAGGCTTATTGGCGATCATCGCGATGCTGTGTGCCAACATTGGCTTTCAAGCTGGCGTGTCTACCCCGCTGGTGAGCAGCGCGGTATTTGGCCGTAACGGCGGTAAAATTCTTGGCTTCATCAACGGCATCTCATTAGTCGGCTGGTTCGCATTCCAGGCTGATTTCTTCGCTTTCATCATGGTCGATGCACTGGCGAAATACGACATCATAATTTCACACCTCACCGCTCTTATTGGCGGCAGTGTGTTAATGATGATGACGGCTATCTATGGCGTTCGTGCTTTAGGCAAACTCAGTACCTATTCTGTTCCATTGATGGTGACGTTGATTACCATCGGTTTGTTTATGGCTGCTGATTATCAAGGTGGCGCAGCGCCATCGATTGAAGATCCTTTGACGCTTGGCCAAGCCATCTCTTTTGTTATGTCTATCTGGATTCTAGCTGCGGTTGCTGCACCTGATATTGCTCGCTACGCCAAAACACGCCGTGATGCGATTTTAGGAGCGGGTATCGGTTTCCTCGTCGGCAACAGTGCCATCATTCTTATCGCATTGATCTTGACCAAAATGACCGGCACCGACGACCTAGTCGAAGTCTTCTTCACCCTAGGTTTAGGCATGGCGGCCATTATAGTACTGGTATTCGCACAATGGACCACCAACAGTAGCAACCTAACCTCTGGCGGCTTATGCATGTCGATGGTTCTACCTAAGATTCCGCGCCCTGTTCTGGTTGTGATCATGACCATCGTCGGCATTGGTATCGCTCAACTCGGCATGGTGAACAAGTTTACCGACTTCTTAATGCTACTCAGCGTAACCATTGCGCCTGCTGCGGGTGTCTACATCGTTCAATATTATGTTTTAGATTCGACAAAAATGAGCTTTGAGAACATCCAACAAGTTCCAGCTTGGATGTTTAAAGGCTTGGCTTCTTGGGCATTTGGTACTGCATTCAGCGCTTGTACTGCACCAGAGTTTTTCAACCTGTTTTCGTTCACCAGCATCTCGGCGTTAGACGGCATTCTTGCCGCTGGTGTGATTTACCTCGCCCTAATGAAGCTTTCTCCTTCAAGTGATAAGGAATAGTAGTTGTGATTATTACTGAACAAATGATTGATGATATCGCGCTGGGTGCGACGGTATTAGGTACTGGCGGCGGCGGTGACCCATACAGCGGTGCCTTGATGGCGAAAGTAGCCATTGCAACGGCAAAGCACCCTGTACGTATGATTCCTTTAGAAGACGTGCAAGACGATTGGATGACAGTGCCCTCTTCAATGATTGGCGCACCAACAGTCGCAGTAGAGAAACTCAATTCGAAAGATCAAATGTTGATTGCTTTCGAAGCGATGGAAAAAGCGCTCGGCACTGAAGTAGCGGCAACGTTTCCTATCGAAGTAGGCGGCTTCAATTCATTGATTCCAATTCTCGTTGCAGCACAAAAGAACATTCCTGTGATCGATTGTGATGCGATGGGACGTGCGTTCCCAGAAGCTCAGATGGTGACCTTCTTTCTTGATGGTCTCCCTTCGGCACCGAACACATTGGCCGATGAGCGTGGCAATGTCGTCACGCTTTATCCGATTGACGGTATTTGGTCTGAAAAGTTTGCGAGGCCGATTACCGAACAGATGGGTGGCTCTGCAG
This sequence comes from Vibrio sp. 10N.222.55.C7, assembly GCF_041473335.1. NCBI lineage: Bacteria > Pseudomonadati > Pseudomonadota > Gammaproteobacteria > Vibrionales > Vibrionaceae > Vibrio > Vibrio sp. 10N.222.55.C7. The sequence goes on along the minus strand of NZ_JBFRSC010000046.1, from coordinate 31,216 downwards.
CAATGTGCGATTACCCAATGAACGGTAAGAACCTAAAACGCAGTGCACTGCCTGCGACACTGACCCAAGCAATGAAGATTGGTGAAGCGATTAGACTGGCGAACGACAACAATAAAAGTGGCACACAGGCCGTATTAGACATTGTCGGCGGCCATACCATCATCAGTGGCAAGATTGTTGATATTCAACGTGAAACCGATGGTGGTTTTGCAACAGGTGGTGTCGTGATTGAAAAGCTGGCTCAGTTTGAAGATACCGGCGTCGATAACGTGTTTGTGCAGTTCCAAAACGAATTACTTCTCGCGCACAAAGGTACAAGCCGCGCAGACATGAGTCAAGATAACCTGCTGGCATCAACACCGGATCTTATTTCGATCTTGGATCATGAAACGGGTAAGCCAATCACAACCGAACAACTTCGTTACGGGCAGCGCATCGACCTTATCGCTTACCCTTGCGACCCCAAATGGCGCACTGACAAAGGTATTGAAGTCGCGGGCCCGGGTTACTTTGGCTACACCGTCGAGTATCAAACCATTGAACAACTAAAGTCTGCATTGAAGAGGTAGTCGCATGACAAACATTACGCTTGATTACTGCCGTTTGGGCATTGACGTAGGTGGCACCAATACCGACGGTGTGCTGCTCGACGCAGACTTAAATGTGATTGCCAAAGTAAAAACCGCAACCACACATGATGTTTCAACAGGGATCGACAACGCGATTTCTGCGCTATTAAACCAAGCAAACATTGATGGTCAGCAAGTGAAACACGCGATGCTTGGCACGACTCAATGCACCAACGCAATCGTTGAACGAAAAGGCTTAGACAGAGTCGGCATGATTCGCTTAGCGCTTCCCAGTGGTGATAGCGTCCCGCCCCTTTGTGGTTGGAGTGAAGCGTGGCAAAACCTGCTTGGTCAGCACTTCTACCAAGCACACGGCGGCTATGAATATGACGGCCAGTTGATTGCCGACATTCAAGAGTCTGAGATCCGCGAGCTTTGCCAGAAAATGAAAGGCCAAGTGGATTCCATTGCTATCTGCGGAGTGTTCTCTCCCGTCAACGGCGACCAGGAGCTTCAAGCAGCAGAATGGATTCAACAAGAACTTCCGGGCGTGAACCTATCGTTATCCCATAAAGTGGGCAGTTTAGGGCTTTTAGAGCGTGAGAACGCCACTATCCTCAATGCGGCTCTGCAAGGGACAGCAAAACGATTCGTTGACGGCTTTTGCAGTGCACTCATCAATCATGAAATCCACACCACGCCTTATTTCGGTCAGAACGACGGAACACTGATGTCACAGCAGTTCGCATTGATGTACCCGATTCTTACCGTGGCTTGTGGGCCAACAAACTCGATTCGTGGAGCGAGTCACTTAACTAAGTTAAAAGACGCGATTGTGGTCGATGTGGGCGGCACTACGTCTGATATCGGCGTACTGACTCACGGCTACCCAAGAGAATCGAGCTTAGCAGTAGAAATCGGTGAAGTGAGAACCAACTTCCGTATGCCTGATATTTTGGCGTTAGCCATTGGTGGTGGTACCAAGGTTCGCTTTGAACAGCAGCGTATAGAGCTAGGCCCAGAAAGTGTTGGCCATACCTTAACGCAGGCCGCTCGTAGCTTTGGCGGTGATGAACTTACGCTAACCGATATTGCACTCAAAACAGGTCAAATGCAGTGGCAGGCAGAGCATCAACTGAGTGATGAGATTGGTATATCGAGCGAACAAGCCAGTCAGGTATACCAACAAATGGTCACGGATGTTGAAGAAGGAATCGATAAAATGAAGACGTCAGCTGCGAGCGTACCCGTGATCATGGTTGGCGGCGGCAGTGCCCTATTCCCAGATCATTTTGAAGGTGCAAGCCAAGTGGTTCGACCAGATCACTTTGAAGTAGCGAATGCCATTGGTGTTGCGCTGGGTGAAATATCTGGTCAGTTCGATAAGATCGTTCCGATTGAGCCCGCTTCTCGAGAGGAAACCTTAAAAGGCTTGGAAGAACAATCAAAGCAACTGGCGATTGAAGCTGGCGCATGCAGCGATAATGTCGCGATCATTGAACGCAGCGAGATTCCATTAAGCTACCTACAAGGCAATATGGTTCACGTTAAGATCAAAGCTGCTGGACATATCAAGATGGCTTAGAGCCGTTCCTTGAAAGCCTTACTTAGATTCTTATTCGACAATAAAAAAGCAGGTCACTTCTTCATATTAAAACGGAGAAATAGCCTGCTTTTTGTTTTCTGTTCTTATTTTGGGGCTTTCCGCCCAATAGCCACTCTATAGTTGCTCTCGGAGCGCTGCTAACGAGTCTTTCACCAATTCAGGTAATGAGTCTGCATTATCGCGATATTGAAGTAATGGATCCTCGCTCGCTTCAATGCTCTGGCATAAAGCAAACAGTGCAGATAATCCTAGGCTGCCGGCAGACCCTTTCAGTTTATGAGCTAAAGACTTAATTTCACGAGCGTTGTCAGCGGCACTTGCCACAATCAGTTCATCGAGAGTGACTTGGCTGCTTTGGTCAAACAACCCAACAATCTGCACTATTTTTTCTCGACCGAGAATGGCCAAGTCGTCTTTGATAATCTTAGGGTTAATCATCTGCACAATCGGTTCTCCTTGATTATGTTCCGCGTCTTGGTTTGCTCGTTGTGTCGAGCTTGCAAATGCCAATGCTGATAAGTCTAGCTCGGTTTCCTGAGGTTTAGAGTTTAGCTGACAGCAAACAGCATCTGACGGATCCGGCTGAGGCAGCAACAGCGTGTGACCGTCCAACTGCTCAACAATCAATTCCGATAATGCTTCCTTCTCTAACGGCTTAGGTAAGAATCCATCAAAGCCAGACGACAAATAGCTTTCCACTTCTTCGTTAAACACATGAGCCGATACTGCGATCATTGGGGGTACTTTTCGAATTACGTCTTCTTCACTTTTATGCTGAAGCGCATCGTCTTTGAGTTGTTGAATTAACTCGACGCCATCGCAGTCGGGTAAGTTAATGTCCACCAGCGCAATATCGAACTCTTGCTCACTGAATATGGCTCTCGCTTCTTGTCCGGTTGTCGCAATCACAACCTCGTGCCCCAAGTTATGCAAGAAGCCTTCAGCAACGATGCAGTTTACGGGGTTATCTTCAATCAGAAGTACTTTAGCTCGAATACACGCTTCAATGACCGGTACTTTCGTTTCTATCTTCTCACCGGCTTCAAGTGGCAGTGAGAACCAAAACTGGCTACCCTCGCCTTCTTCAGAATGAACGCCAATATCCCCGTTCATTGCCAACATGATGCTTTTACTGATCGCTAATCCAAGCCCTGTGCCGCCGGTTTTGTTGCGACCGCTATCGGTTTGGGTAAAGGCATCAAACAGACAAGCTTGTTCGCTAGCATCAATACCGACACCTGTATCTGACACTTCAAACATCACTCGATTTTCATCTTCGATATCTAAGCTGATAAAGATATCGACCGAGCCACTTTCCGTAAACTTAATCGCGTTACCGACCAAATTATTCAAGATTTGGCTGATTCGCGTTACGTCACCACGCCAATAGCGTTGCACATCACTTTCAATATGGAAATCAAAGTTCAGCTTCTTCTCAGCGGCACGCCCTTCCATCAATTGGTAGGTATCTTGAACCATCTGATGAAGATCAAACGAAGCAGTGCGGATTTCTAAATGCCCTGCTTCAATCTTTGAGTAATCCAACACGTCATTCAAAATCGCGAGTAGGTTCTTACCGCTGCGGTTAATGATGTCTGCATAGCCGGATTGCAGCGGGTCTAACCCGGTATCTTTGAGCAATCTTGCAGTACCTAATACACCGTTCATCGGCGTTCGTATTTCATGACTCATCGTCGCAAGGAAAGCGGATTTTGCGCGGCTTGCTTGTTCTGCGGCGTTACGAGCCTTAGCGTGGTTCCCTACCTCGATGTTCAGCTTCTCATTGGTCTTTTGCAGCTGGTAGGTTCGGTCTGTGACCAACTCTTCTAAGTGTTCTTTGTGCTCTTCAAGTTCGCGTTTCGCCTTTGCTTCACCCACCGCAACCACTTGTAGCGCCTGCGCGGTGTTTCTGGCAGTGATGATCGCCTCGCCCATATGAGCCAGCTCATCATTACCCTTTACCGAGATATCAATATTCAGGCGACCTTGTGCGATAGACATCAAGGCCGATGAGTATTCAGTAAGACGTTTAACAACCGAGATATACACCACTCGCCACACGATAAATGCAACGATAACCAAACCAATAACCGAAATCACAGACAGTGACCATTGAGCCAAATTCAACGTGCTGGTCAGCTCATCAACCGCTTTTTTGGTACTGCGGTTTGAATCATCAACCAGTTGGTTAACCGTTGTATTCAGCTGAGAGAACAGCTCCAACGTATTTTGCATCAGAAACTCTGACTTTTTGGTGTTCTCATATTGTTCTAATGAAATATCGAACACGACTTGGCGTTTTCTGAGCTCTTCTAGAAGCTGAGACATCTGCGCTGAACGAGTAGGATCTTCGACCGCTTTAACGCGGCGCGCCATGATTCTTAGGTTGGATTCAAATTCTGATTGGATTTGATGAATACGCTCTACGTTGGTAACGGTTTGCGTTTCTTCAATTTGGTTAAGCATTTTGAACGCCAGCAAATGCAATTCGTGTAGGCGCTCAGACAAATCAAGGTCAACCTCTACAAGCGCATCTAAGGCTTGGTAGGCTTTATCCGTTTCTTTGGTTTCTAGCAGGTCATAGATATGCGTGACGTTAGCAACCGCAATGGTAGCCGTGTTCAAAACTTGGGTTCGCGTCAACTGCTCTAGCTCTTCGGCCAATAGGCGCATCTCTTCGACACGAGACGACAACTCTTTGCTTAACCAAAGCTTACGCTCAACCGACACACCCAACTCAGCCAGTGTGTTAATAACGCTTTGAACATTGTTTTCGAGTTTATTGAGGAGCTGAGAATCGAAACTGTCGACACCAAGCTCTTTGATATGTTGAAGAAGCGACTCAAGTTGGTCAAACAGTACGGTGCCAGCCTCTTTTCTTTCGGCCTCGTTTCTCGCATTAGAAAGTGTTTGTACTGACGAAATAATACGGTTACTCAACTCAGAAACCTGACGAGCTTCGATCATGGCAGGAAGCGCCGAATCAACGACGTTTCTTTCCGTTTTTGCTACAAAGCTAAAACCAGAAACACCGATCAATGCAGACAATAGAACCAACAGTGCCATCACTAAGAATGAGGCCAGCAGCTTGCGTCCAATACTCGCTGAAGCTAACAACATAAACTCTAAACCTTAAAACGTTCTTCTTTACCCATGCAGAATACGCTATATTTTGCAGTGTTTCTTATCTAAAACCAATAAAACGGCAATTCATGCTATCTAGACCTTTCGCTTCAATAATTCTTCTCTCACTACTGGCCTCAGTGACCACTGTCGCAGGGGCTAGCGAGCCTTTGAGCCCAATAAAACCAGCCGAAGCCACATCACACAAAGAGAAAATTTGTGCCATTTATCCGCACCTCAAAGACTCTTATTGGTTGTCGGTAAACTATGGAATGATCTCTGAAGCAGAAAAGCAGCAAGTTGAGCTAAGAGTATTGGAAGCTGGCGGTTACCCCAACGTGGCCAAACAAGCCTCGCAACTGGTGCTTTGCACACAATGGGGAGCCGATGCGATTATTTTAGGCACAGTTTCACCCGATGCATACCATGACAACCTTACTGATTGGGTTGGCTCGACGCCTGTATTTGCTACGGTAAATGAGTTAACCGTCAATGAAGAACAACAGAAGGTATTAAAAGGTACGGTCGGTGTCGATTGGTACCAAATGGGATACCAAGTCGGAGATTTTTTGTCGAAACGACACCCGAAAGGATCAGGCGAAACACCTATCGCCCTGTTACTTGGTCCACAAGCAAGTGGCGGCACTAAGCCTGTGGCACTGGGGTTTTATGATGCGATCAAGTCGAGTGATATCAAAATCGCGATCAGCTATTGGGCAGATAACGATAAAGAACTGCAAAGAAATCTAGTACAGCAGGTGATAGAAGAACCTGATATCCAATATATAGTCGGAAGTGCCGTCGCGATTGAAGCAGCGATCAGTGAGCTACGAGCGGCCGATAAAACCGAAGATATTGGGTTAATCTCAAGTTACCTAAGTCACGGAACCTACCGTGGTTTACTCCGTAACAAGGTACTTTTTGCGCCAACAGATAAAATGGTTGAGCAAGGTCGCTTGTCGGTAAAACAAGCCACGAGTTACTTACGCGGTCAACCTTACGAGCAACACAGCGCACCGATTATCGAAGCGCTGACACCTGCAACTCTCAAAGATCAAATTATCGCCGACTCATTGTCACCTTCTGAGTTTCGTCCGGTATTCAGTGTGAATCCATAGTGCTATATTGGCTGAAGAACTCAAAACAATAAAAACGAAACAACAATTTAGGGAACATTCATGCAAAAAACAACGCGCACTATGCCAACACACAAGCATATCGCTTTGGTCGCTCATGACCACTTCAAACCTGAGCTACTAAGATGGGTCAAAGAGAACAAAGAAAAACTACAAAAGCACTTCCTTTACGCAACGGGCACGACTGGTTCTCTACTCAGTAAAGAGACAGGCTTAGCAATCAAGAGCATGATCAGCGGCCCTATGGGCGGTGACCAACAACTTGGCGCGCTTATCTCTGAAGGCAAGATCGATATGCTGATTTTCTTCTGGGATCCACTTAATGCTGTACCACATGACCCAGACGTAAAAGCACTGCTTCGTATCGCAAGTGTTTGGAACATTCCTGTGGCCACTAACCGCGCTACCGCTAATTTCTTGTTTAACTCTTCACTGCTTGAAGAAGAAGTAATCATCGAGATCCCAGACTACGAAGCGTACCTAGCTGAGCGCACGTAATCGCACGTTAAATGTGCTCTCTACTGAACAGACTAAAAAGCCTGCATTTTATCGCAGGCTTTTTTATGTCTCGTTTTCAGACATTAAACAGTTCAATCATAAAACAGTGCGAGAGTCTCTCTATTTATCGCTCCACACTGCCATCTCGTTGCCACTTGGCTCTCTGAAATGGAAACGTCTGCCGCCGGGAAAGCTAAAGATCTCACGGTTTATCTGACCACCAGCATCAATTACATCGCGCTCGGTTTGCTCAAGATCTTGGCTATAAAAAACCATCAGCGCCGCGCCATTATCCGTATTCGACGCCAGATCCGCCAAATAGAAGCCGCCCATTAAGCCTTTGCCTTCAAACGCAGAATACTCAGGGCCATAGTCTTCAAAGCTCCAACCAAACACTTGGCTGAAAAACGCCTTAGTTGCGGCGATATCTTTCGCAGCAAATTCAATGTAGTTAATAGAGCCGTGTTCCATAGCAAATTCCTTATGCTTTATGCGTCTGCCTTGTGATATTAGGGCAGGGATTGAAGATCTAATCTTAGACAATCAAGTCAAGTAACATCACTTTTTACGAACAACTGGGTAATCAGAACCATGCAGCTCCTGCACAAAGCCAGAACCGTCACCGCTGTGCGTGATCCATACTTTCTCTTTTGCCCGCGTCATTGCTACATAGAATAAACGACGCTCTTCAGCATAAGGGAACGCGTCTGATGATTCAGTCAATGCGCCATCAATATGCAGCTGTTTCTTCTTGGTCGGGAACTGTCCTTCGTCAACACAAAGAATAATGACAAAGTCCGCCTCTTTACCTTTACTGCCGTGGCAAGTCATGAACTTGATATCAATGGAAGTGAAGATCTTCTTCCAGTCTTCCAACAACTCTGGCTTGTGGTAATGATTACGTCCAAGTAGCAGCACCAATTTATTGGTTTTGCCTTTGGATTGACGGTTCAGTTGATCAAGAATCTTCTCAACTTCTTTACTTGGCGCACTGTACACCGCCTTCTGCTTCTGTTGCTTGAAGCTGTTCAGTTCTTTCGGAATCTGAATTGGGTTTTCTTGTACAAAGCGATTGGCAACTGCACCTAGCTGATTGTTAAAGCGATAAGTGGTATCTAGGTGATGAATGGTCGAGCTTTCAAAGCGATCCTTAAAGCCCGTGGTCAAATCCACATCCGCACCCGCAAACTGATAAATCGACTGCCAGTCATCGCCTACTGCAAAAATAGAGGCTTGATGCTCGGCTTTAGACTGATTACACAGTGCTTCAACCAAGGCAAGACGATCAGGTGAGATATCTTGGTATTCATCGATCATGATGAACTTCCAAGGTGAGATAAACTTGCCCTTCTCGACATACTGAGTCGCTCGGCTGATCATGATTGAGAAGTCGATATGATTCTGTTCTTTCAGCTCCTTTTGCCACGCGGTTACACATGGCCAACACAGTGAAAGCTCGCTGTTGAGGCGCGCATAGTCTCGGTGATCAATCAGCTGTTGCTGTACTTCTTTTTTGGTTAAACCCGACGCATTCAACTGTTCTAGCTGCTTTTCAAGCCAACCGATCAATTTGAGGTTTGAAACGTGGCTACCAAGCTCATCGTCACCGGTTAAATAAGCGATTGGCCATTTAGACAAATGCTTTTGCCAACGTTTAAAGTTGGTCGGTGTCATCCAGTGCTTCTTCAACCAATCAATGCACCATGCTTGGCGTTGGTTGTCATCGAGCGCTAAAGGAGAAATAACCACACGTTCGGGTTCAACTTGATTCAGTATCTTTAAACCCAACTGGTGGAAAGTGCTGACTTGCACCTTCTCTGCTGATAAACCAATTTTGCTGTCGAGACGTTGCTTCATCTCTTCTGCCGCTTCACGACCAAAAGCGAGCAATAGCAACTCTTCAGCTTGAGCTTGATGGCTTTGCAGTAAATACGCGACGCGAGCCGTTAGAACACTGGTTTTACCCGAGCCTGCACCCGCTAAAATAAGGTTGTGATCATCATTCATCAAAACCGCATATTGCTGCGATAAGTTCAGTGGTGACGACTCACATTGCGCAAACAACACTTCCCAGTTTTTTCGCTCGGTCTCTAGCCATTGCTGGTTTCTTTCAGCTTGCTTGATTTCCGTTTCAGATAACCATGGCTGCATTCTTGCGATGCGGTTTGGCATGCGTTGTGCGGCCTCTTCTAGCGTCATTGTCATACTCTCTAAGCCTGAGTTGACCATATCAACCCAAGTGTTGACCTTAGAATGCGGTAGAAAGGCTGGTAATTGCTCAAGACGTGTTAATTCAGCTTCCCACTGAGGTACGTGTTCAGCCAATTGTTCACATTGAGTGTCGTGCCACTTCTGATAAGCACTAACTGACGCGCGTGCAAATTGACGGCATTGATCCCAAGGTAAGCCTTGTACTAACCAACTGCGCTGTGTTCCATCTTGTTGATTAGCAAAAAATTGTAGCGATCCCCAGAACAATCCGCGCTTTATCGCGATCTTGCCACTCCAAATAGTAAATGGGATACGCTCTTCACTGCCTACTGAAGATAACAGCAAGCGTGGACCATCAAGTTCAACCTGATGATATTCATTTTGAATAAAAAACTGTGCAGTCTTGTTAGCGCTTAGCTGCATTGGAGTGTGCTCTTAATTGGGAATATTGAATTTATATCATGATGCAATGAGAATTAATAATATCTCATATCTTATCGACGCTTTCATGACCACCTACGGGCAATTATGGATAAGTATCAAATTCTTGTGCTTGATTTCTGTTAGGATTATGGTTTTTAGTGTGTCAAGTGAGCGACTGTGGACTTTTCAGCCAAATTACGCCTCTATTGGGCGAATAAAACCATAAATTACAGCGTATTAATTCTCATCACTCTGCTCGGCGTGGTGGTGCCTGCTTGGTATTATGGACAAAACACACTGATCACGCCTTTGATCTTAGGCGTTATTGCTGCGGCTCTTGCGGAAAGTGATGACAGCTTTACCGGGCGCTTGAAAGCACTCACGCTGACCTTTATCTGTTTCGCCGTTGCGGCTTTCTCTATTGAGCTTCTCTTCGATACGCCTTGGCTGTTCGCGATAGGGCTTTTTGTTTCAACCTTCTTTTTTATCATTCTCGGGGCAATTGGCCCTAAATACGCGAGTATCGCGTTTGGTTCTCTCTTGGTTGCCATCTATACCATGCTTGGTGCACACGAGAGCACCAACCTTTGGTTTCAACCGCTTCTACTGTTAACTGGCGCCGCTTGGTACTACTTCATGTCGATGATTTGGCAGATAGTGTGGCCAATGCAACCCGTGCAGCAAAACTTAGCCACGGTATTCGATCAAATCGGTAACTACATCGATTCAAAAGCGGAACTCTTCTACCCCGTTTCTGACTTGATTCCCCAGCCACACCGAATCATTGAAGCCAAACTCAACGCGAGTACCGTTAACGCACTCAACATGTGTAAGGCGACGCTACTTAACCGCTCTAAGCGCGGACACATTGACGGCCCTAGTGACCGATTTCTTAACACCTACTTTATCGCACAAGATATTCATGAACGCGTAAGCTCTAGCCACTATCGCTATCAAGAGCTAGCAAAACACTTTGAACGCTCTGACGTGTTGTTTCGATTTAAGTATCTACTGGAAGCGCAGGCCACTGCGTGTAAAGAAGTGGCGAGCTCGTTGAAAGTTGGCGCTGAATACCAGCATGGTGACAAGTCTGTATTGGCACTCGATGAGCTGATGTCTTCGCTCAATCATCTGCACCAACAGAATAATCCTAAATGGAAATCACTGCTGAACCAGTTGGATTACTTATTCAATAACCTAGCAACCGTTGAAAAACAGCTCTCGAATATCAGCAACCCAGATGCAGAGAAGATTGAAGAAGGTGTATTGAACGATACCAACCCTCATACTTTGACGGCAATGTGGCACAAGATCAAAGCTAACTTGCACACCGATTCTATGCTATTCCGCCACGCGATTCGCATGGCGATCACTTTGACGCTGGGCTACGGGATTATCCAGGGTTTTGATATCGAACGAGGTTATTGGATTCTACTGACGACACTGTTTGTGTGTCAGCCAAACTACAGTGCAACCCGTCAAAAACTGACGGCGCGTGTCATTGGCACGGTCGCAGGCTTATTGATCGGAGTACCGTTACTGACTTTCTTCCCGTCGCAAGAGAGCCAATTAGTGTTCATTGTGATCAGTGGCGTGATGTTCTTTGCGTTTCGAATCAATAACTACGGGTTTGCGACCGGCTTTATCACACTGCTTGTGCTCTTCTGCTTTAACCAATTAGGTGAAGGCTACGCGGTAGTATTGCCAAGGTTAGCGGATACCTTTATTGGTTGTGCTCTCGCCGTGCTTGCTGTCATTTATGTGTTGCCTGATTGGCAATCGAAGCGACTGCACAAAGTGATGGCGGATGCGCTCGATTCCAACAAGAACTATCTCGCTCAGATCATCGGCCAATACCGTGTCGGTAAGAAAGATAGCCTAAACTATCGTATCGCTCGTCGTAGCGCTCATAATAATGACGCAAACCTGACTGCCGCCATCAGTAGCATGTTGGTTGAACCGGGTAAGTACCGTACCTCTGAAGATGAGAGCTTCCGATTCTTAACACTCAATCATGCTCTGCTTAGCTATATCTCGGCTCTGGGTGCTCACAGAACGCGTATTGATGATGAAGCGACACACAAACTGGTGCTAGATGCGCACAGAGTAATCCACCAGCATCTCGACGCTCTAAATGATCAGCTCTATTCTCATAAAGAGCATTGTGAAGTGAAAAACGCTTATGACCCGGAGCTGGATAAACGTTTGAGTGAATGGCGAGAAGAAGATGAGAATTCTGTCAAAATGGTTCTACAACAGCTCCATTTGATCTATCGCATGCTTCCAGAACTGCATACCTTAGCGACCAAGTTTGCAGTTAAGGTTAAGATCGACAAGTCGTTTGAAACAGAAGCTTCTTGAGCAACAAACAAAATACCGTAAAAACAAAAAGATAACGCCAATTGCTTATCTTTTGATCATCACAAATATTTATACATTGCTTTACCCATACCCCTAATTGGGTAGAGAAATTACTTACCTACCCTTGTGCCACAAGGGTTGAAGGCGTTTTTACATTGTAGGAATTTTCTGACTTTGATTGACCAAGCCTTAACTTTTCCTAACATTTCTCGGACAAAAAACGACCACAGGAATTTATAGTTGTCTTAGTTTCAAGAAACTTCAAACATCATTTAAAATTCACTTAATCTTGTTTGATTTCCTGAATCAGTAGGCTATGCTCTAAAGAGCATATGAATTTGAACAAAGGTCACACTATGAATACACAGCAATTTGAAGCATTTAAGCAGCAAATACAGCTTCTTAGCCCACAACAATTAAAAGCACTTCAGGGTGAGATCGACGGCAACCTCGAAACAGAGAAGCCTTCTTTGCTTACTGATGAAGAGTTAAACGCGCTAAATGACCTGTTCAGTTAATAGACAGACATCACTATTTTAGCTTAAGTTCACATTTTTACCGTAAATTTCATCTGTTCATCATTGCGCTCAAAATATCGTCCGCCTAGACTCATTCCATACGTCAATAAAAGGTTCTGATATGTCGATATCTGGTATTCAATCTGGTTACGCCATTATTCAGCAATCCACCAACATGGCTGAAGAAGCCGCAATCGAGCTCAACCAAGCCTCCAAACACGCTCTGGAATCCGACGACACTTTCGAAGCTAGCGATCTCAGCTTTAATCAAATAGAGCCTGAACAAGCCATTTCCTTTAAAGACAAAGAACCTGAACCTGCTTCATCTTCAACCGATTCCTTGATTAAACTGACACAAAGCGCAAGTTATAACCGCGTTGGTGCAAGTGTGGTTGATCGTCAAAACGAAGTCATCGGTAGCCTTCTCGACATTCATATCTAAATTTCGCTCAAATACAGCCTATATTTCGCGAAACTTCGCTGCTTTTTGCTTCAACAACCACACAAACTGTAACTCATTATATCAGGCGCTTGTTTCTGGTTTATTACTCGGTAGAATCAGCGCAAACCAATTTGCTGCACAAACTTTACTTCATACTATTTATGCCAAAACTAAATCTGCATCGCCGTGACTATGTTTCTATTTTAGGAGGCGACATCTCCGCAGACGAATTAGAAAAAAAGCTTCAGCCTCATTTTGAAAAGCCAGTAAATAAGCTGACACCTAGCCCCTACCTGACAGAAAAGAATCTCACACGTCGCTGGACAGCGCTCGATAATGCAGATTCACAGCAAGAACTGCTCGACCCTCATACACAAAGTCAGTTCCAAGCTTATGAGAAAAACATTGAGCACTTTATTGGCACCGTTAAAGTCCCTGTGGGAATATCTGGCCCTTTAAGAGTCAATGGCCTATTTGCTACGGGCGATTACCTCGTACCACTCGCGACCACAGAAGCTGCGCTTGTCGCGTCTTATAACCGTGGTTCTAAGCTGATTACGGCTTGTGGTGGCGCAAGTGCTATGTTGCTCAATGAAGGCGTAACACGTACTCCTGGCTTTGCATTTCAAGGATTAGTTGAAGCCGGACAGTTTGTGGCTTGGGCTGTGACTCAGTATGACCAGTTCAAGATCTTGGCAGAATCAACAACATCACACGGCAAGCTGACCGACATTAATATCAACATCGAAGGTAACCATGTTTACTTGGTGTTCGAATTTCTAACCGGAGACGCTTCTGGTCAGAATATGGTGACCATCGCAACCAATGCCGTGTTTGAGTACATCATCGAAAATACGCCAGTTAAGCCTGACCACGCTTTCCTTGATGGCAACTTGTCAGGCGATAAGAAAGCCAATACCCAAACCTTGCGCAGCGTTCGTGGCAAAAAGGTAACTGCTGAGGTTAATATCCCTGCAGAGCTTGTCGCGAAGTACCTACACACGACACCAGAGAAGATGGTCCAGTTTGGCCAAATGACCACAGTCGGTGGCGCTTTGAGTGGTACTATCGGTATCAATGCCCATTATGCGAATGCGTTGGCGGCACTCTATATCGCTTGTGGCCAAGACGCGGCCTGTGTCGCTGAGTCAGCGATTGGTATGACGCGTATGGAACTCAACAAAGAAGGCGGTTTATACGCTAGCGTGACACTGCCTAACTTAATGGTTGGGACTGTCGGCGGTGGTACCGGCTTGCCAAGTCAAAAAGCCTGTTTAGATTTACTTGGGCTGCATGGTAACGGTAAATCACAAGCACTCGCTGAAGTTTGTGCTGTACTGTGTTTAGCGGGTGAACTATCGATTGTGGGCGCATTTTGCGCAGGCCACTTTTCACGAGCGCACCATAAGCTAGCTCGTAAATAACCTTTATCCAATTTGGCTTGTTCGATTTTGTCGTTCATGCAAAATCACAAGCCAATCTGAATGCGTGAGTCATAAATGGATTACTTACACTTATCTAGGGTGAGCCTTAAGCACCTCACTGCGCTTCATATTATGCTGAACACCCACAGCGTCACTCAGACCTCAGAGCAACTCTGTGTCAGCCCTTCGAGTGTAAGCAAAACCCTGTCTCAGTTGCGTGACATCCTGAATGATGAGCTTTTCTATCGAGATGGTACCAAGCTTATCCCGACTCCCTTTGCTCTGAAGATAGCGCCCACTGTTCACGCAATTCTTTCAAGCATGAATGGACTGCTTCATCAAAAGAGTTTTACCCCTCAAGAGTACCAAGGCAGTTTTTCACTTTCGATGCGTGAAAGTACCTTCGAAGTATTTGCCTCTAAGATAAGTAAAATCACTACTGAACTGGCGCCAAACGCGAAGCTCAACATCTATTCGAAACAACAGCTCGGCTTCGATGCTTTACTCAGTGGCAAGGTCAATTTGATCTTGTTGCCTCATGATATATCTCAGCCGCCGACCGATAACAAAGAGCTGGTTTGGGAAACAATTCTTCCAGATGAAATGGTTTGTTTGATGGGCGCACACCACCCTCTCGCTCAGCAAGAACTGACGGTAGAAGGCTACTTAGATTACAAGCACATTGGGATTTTAGATAACGAACTGTCTCAGCCTTACTTTGAACAAAACTTGGTTCAATGCCACCAACCAAGAGAGATGGCAATATCGGTCGCGGACTTCGGCGCTGCGGCTGTGTTGTGTCACCACACACCTTTCCTGTTCACTTGCTCTAAACAGTGGGCTGAGCATGCTAAACAAGCTCAGGGCTTAGTGAGCAAGCCCTTGCCTTTTGATTACGGTAAGGTGGCGTATAGCTTGGTGTGGAACAAGCCCAACATGAATGATCAAGCGATCAAGTGGTTGTGTGACCTGTTTTTAGAAGCTTAATATTTTTAGAAACTTAACGTTCTTAGAAGCCGGATTGACCGCCTAAGAAACTTAAAGACTAGGTATAAACCTCAGGGGTTTGCATCGGTCTTTGAACTATGTTGTAGAGCTTATCGTGAAAGCTCTGCATCTGTTTTTCGGTGCATTTCGGCCAATCTAACGCGTCGCCAATGACACCATGATGCTGAAACGCATTCAGCCGAATTCGAATATCACTTGGTAGAGTCTTCAAGTAACGCCCCACTTGTTCAATTTCGTCCTCAAGATCGCTTTTATTTGGGATATGTAGCAACCTAACTTCGTGCAGTTTTCCTTTATCTGCTAAGTAGTTAATGGTTTCAAATACTCGATGGTTTCCTCTACCTACTAGCCATTGGTGTGTTTCAGATTGCCATGATTTTAGGTCAATCATCGCGCCATCAAGGTAAGGTAATACTCGCTCCCACCCTTGTTGAGGCAACGAGCCGTTACTGTCAATAAAACACGTTAAGTGTGCCAATTGCGGATCGCTTTTAATCGCTTGAAATAGCTCGATGATAAACGGCAATTGCATGGTCGCCTCACCACCTGAAACGGTGATACCACTCAGGAAGAACTGATTATGCCTAACCAGTTCAAGTACCTCGGATACCGTCATCGTGGTGATTTTGGGGCTCGACTTATGATCACAAATATCGACGCACTGATCGCAGTTGGTACACGCGACCGAATCCCACTTCACCTTACCATCTACAGAGCTTAATGCGCCGCTTGGACACCCACTTATGCAGTCTCCGCAATGGTTACAGTGATTAATAGTGTGTGGGTTATGGCAGGTTATACAATCGAAATTGCACCCTTGTAGAAACAGCACTAGGCGATTTCCCGGTCCATCAACACAAGAAAAGGTCAGCACACGGCTGACCTTCGCTTGTTTTTCTGTCTTATTATTTTTAACCCTAGCCATTTGAGTTGTTAGATCAGAAATTTTCATAATTCACATTGTTCGTATTCGAAACGCACAACACACGTTAAAGCTATTCGTATGTCGGCGACATCTCTAAACTCGCCACGCGTGGTTTACGCTCTAATATGCCCGTGTTCTTCGCAGCTTCGGCACCTAAAAAGGTGGTATTGGTGCGTGAGCCTTGCTCGTCATATTTGGCAATGTCAGATAGCTTAATCATGTAACCCGTGACACGAACCAAATCATTTGATGCAACGTTAGCCGTGAACTCTCGGTAACCCGCTTGAATCGCGCCTTTACACAGGTTAAACATCGCTTCAGGGTTAGATTTCACTGTTTCGTCGATGGTCAGAATGTCACTGATGCCCGAGGTGTAGAACTTATGGTGACCCGCGGTTGCACGAACGTAAGAGACAGGATCCGGTTCGGTACCATAAGGAATACGGACACCCGGCGTCACATCTTCATCTAAGCTAATACCGCCTTGAGCATGCAGCAGAGCTTTACCTTCTAACCCATACTTCACGTCAGAGCGTTCAACGATCTCAGCCAGCTTTTCAGAGATACGATGACCAAGCTGATTCGCCAGTTCATCGTGACCATAACGCCCTGCTTGACCTTCTTTCTCCAACAAGATGTTGACTGCTTCCGCCATGCCGTAAATACCAAACATTGGCGCAAAGCGATCCTCTTCGATCAAACCTTCTTTGGTTAAGAAGCCTTCGAAGAAGTTAGACTCTTCATGCAAGAAGCGGCTTCGAACGTTCATCAACTCAACCATGATGCCACTGTAGTTCGGCAATACTTGTTGTAAGAAATCAGCACTGTCCTCAGACTTCAACGCCACTTGCTTAAGGTTCATACGCACCAAGGTGTTTGAACCACCCGCTAACGGCAGAGAGTTGTAGCAGCTCACAATACCAAAACGCTTATCGCCGTAAGCCTCGGCATGCGCTGGATAGTTTGCAATATGTGGTTTACTGCATTCACAGATGTTGCTCGCCGCATGACGAAGTAGATCATCAGGTGTCACGGCTGGGTCGTACATAAAGGTTAAGTTTGGCGCGATCTGCTTCAATTCAGCGTCTACACGTAAAATCGTACGGCAGATAATGTTGTCTGTCGGGCCGATATTCACATGCATAAAGGCGTCTGGCAGTGTGCGATCCAACATGATCCAGAACAGCTTAATCTTTTGGTATACCTGCTCTTCTGTTAAGTCGCCCACGAAAGGCATCAACACATCATCCAACTGACCTAGGTAAACCGGAATTGAAGTGACAGACGGAACATGGTGGTAAAGGATGGTAAGCATGTTCAATGCTTCATCGAAGTTGGTTGCCGCGCTAAGCTCTAAATACTCTGAGCCTTGATGTAAGTATTTAGAATAATCTGGAAGTACATAGCGCGGCTTAAATGGGGCGTGCCCTTCAAACATGTCACACAGCACACCTTGTTGTAAGGCTTGCTCTACTTCTTTGCTTACCGGCATATACGGTAAGCTGGCTTCAGCTTCTAAGGCAAGATAGCTCGACTTCTGTTTTGGTGACAGGTTGGCATCTGAAATGATATTGCTAAAGCGTTGTTGTTGCTCTGAAAGTGGTGAAGAAGTAGATGACGCAGATTGGTGGCTCATGATTAAACCCTTAGTGTTGTTATGGGCTTATTTTATATCTCACCGTTATATTTCCACTAATGAAATGTATGCAAGACTACATTTCCAAAATGGAAATAAATAATTTGTAAATTAGCGGTGTTGAGTTTTCTATGAGCGAGATGAGAAACAGAGAAATAGAGAAATAGAGAAACCAGAGTTAGTAGTGAAGAAATGAGAAAGCGCTAATTCGTTCTGTTTAAAACGATAGCGCCAAAAAGAGAAAACCCACATAACTGACGTTAGAGTCGTTAATGTGGGTTTAGTAGTTTAAATGAGCATTCTGAATGCTAGCTCAAGGCATACACACGATTACAGATCTGGAAGCGCTTGTTTACGTCCAATACCCATTAATACCTTTAACTCTCCTTGTGGAGTGTCAATCGAGAACGGTGTAGAGACTTCAACTACTGCAAAGCCCGCTGCACTCAATACATTTTCTGAGCGCTGTTGGCTTACACCGTAGTCTTCACTGTCGCTTTCCAAGTACCAATCCCAGTGTACAAACGTACCGTCGTTTTCAAGCAGCGTGTAAATCAGACTGACTGTGTCTTGTAGGTTCGGGATAAAACCACACACCGAAGAGGCTACCACTAGGTCAAACTGGTTTCTGAATGCTGGATGCTGCGCTGCAAGTCCGCGCGATAAAATATCAACTACCGGTTCAACGTTAGGTAACTCTTTCTTATCTAACTCTTCAATCATCCCTTCAGAGATATCAAGTGCGATGATCTCTTTTGCTAAAGGAGATATTTTCTGGCTGAGTAGTCCTGTACCACAACCAAAATCAAGGACACGGGTTCCGTTTAAATCAACGAGCTGTGTTAACTGGTCAAATACGGATTGTGCGAATACTGCAGTTGCGGGATCTTTATCCCAATCAACGGCGTATTCGTCCCATTGTTTCGCCATCATGGCCTCCATCTTTACTTCTTGTAGGTTCGGAACTTCCCCAGAGTAAACCAAATTAGTCAATTCGTCATAGAGTTATCATGCAAAGATGGACTATTTCTAAGATAGTCAGCACAATATTCAGATAATATGCACCAACCCCCGCTCAATATGGAAATAAAATGAACCTTTCTCAAGTCCAAGCCTTTTGTTCCGTTGCTGATTTAGGATCAGTTTCTGAAGCTGCACGCCAGTTAGAATGCAACCGAACCAAACTCAGCATGTCGATTAAAGCATTGGAAAAAGAGTTAGATGTCGAGCTGTTCGTCCGCAGCGGAAACCACGTTGAGCTTTCAGAAGCGGGTAAAGCGATTTACAAAGATTGCGAAGGCATGTTGGTGACAGCCGCGCGTATTAAACAAACCTGCTTGCATGTTTCGGGCGAATTCAACGCAGAAATTTGGATAGCACGAGATGACTCCCTACCCGATGAAATGTGGCAGGACTTATCTCACGCCTTAAATAACAAGTACCCTTCTACCTCATTCAACTTCGTTCTCGCATCGAGCGGTGACTTAGCTAACCTAGTTGAAACTCAGCAAGTCGACTTCGCATTTGGTGTCGATTACGAACGCGTCGATGACCCAAGAATTATCTACAACCCGCTTGGTAAGATTCGAATGATGTCTGTATGTAAGAAAGGACATGATTTGAGTGCGATGCGACGAGTGTCTGATGAAGTACTGAGAAATTCGATGCAAGCAACCATGGTTTATCTTAATGAAAAGGATAATCCTGAGCTTGAGCCCTTCTCGCGTCGTTACATTGGCTTCTCTAGCTTCGACTTTATGTTGGATACGATTCTACGTGAAGAAGCATGGGGCGTAATGCCTGAGCCATTGATTCGCCATTTACTGCGTGAACAAGAGCTTGCCGTGATCAAACACACCTACGGTTTAACACAAGAAGACTACTGTATGTTTACCGCGGCTGGCATGGCAGAGCACCCAGGAATGAATTGGTTGGCCGACCAGCTTAGTGATTATTTGTTTGATTTCTAGTTCGCGCTTATTGCTTATCGTCGATAACAAAGGGAAAAACCACAAACAGCACTACTCCTAAAAGACCATCACGTGATCCACTAAATAGCGTCCGTCTTCTTCAACCAATACCATTTCAGCGACAAACTCACCTTTGGCGATGGTGTAAGCTTGTTTCCACACAAAGGCGATGGAGTCTGAACGTCTAAATAAAGTAACTTGCTCACGCTCAGCAAAAAAGCCATTACTGTGCTGATAATGGTGACACACCTTTTCTAAATATTCTGGCGTAACAATGTCTTTCATCCTTTGAGTAAAATCTCGACAGTGCTGTTCATGATCAACCTTAGTTGAACCATCCATCAGATTATCCATGATCGGGTTAGCAATCGCCCACAACTCATTATCACTGATATCGTCAAACTTCATATTGATTCACTCCTTGTCCATCGCAGTCGCAGTCAAATCTAGAAGACCAATAAGACCTTAGCGACTAATGTGTTTTATTAATCATAAACGATCCTATTTCAGTTGCACACCATCACCAAAAAAACACTCAACGTCAACTTTATTGACACCACACCCTGATCTTAAGTCACTGAATTTTATTGATTTATATGTTCGAATTAAATAAGACATATAAACATCATCAGATAAAGTTTGTAAAGTTAGCTCATTATTAGAACAATGAAGTTATCAAAAACATCTGGAAAATATTATGTGTGACAGGAAAAGCCAAAACGAAAATCGAGTACTATTGTTCTCAGCCCTTTTAGCATCGGGCTTCGCAATTGGCGGATTGGTGTTGGGTCTTCTCGTTGGCTCTCTGGTCATAGTATTTGACGGTGTCTATTCTCTTATCAGCTTACTGTTAACTTTATTGTCACTAGCTGCCTCGAAATACATCAATCGCCCTTCGGACACTGAGTTCCCGTTTGGTCGAGCTATCATCGAGCCGATTGTGATTGCGATTAAAGCCGTTGTGATTCTTCTTGTGGTTGGTTATTCACTTTACTCTGCGATTGGTGCCCTAATGACGGGTGGCCGTGAAGTTGATGCTTCTATCGCAACTCTGTTTGGTATTTTCAACGTACTGGGTTGTGGTTACGCTTGGTGGTACATCGCGAATAAGAGTAAACGTATTTCTTCAGGTCTGATTCAGGCTGAGTCTAAACAGTGGCAAATGGATACGCTACTGAGTGTAGCGGTAACCGCGGGTTTCGTAGCGGCTTGGTTAATTACTTTTTCTCCGCTTGCAGAATACGCAGTGTATGCCGACCCAATGATGATGTTGCTAATGTCTTTCTACTTCATCAAAGTGCCTTTCGACATGTTACGTGAGGCGATGCGCGAACTGCTTATGATGTCGGCAAACAAAGATATTTGTGATGCGGTAGATAAGAACGTTGTCGCGGTAGACAAAGAAGCGGATCAAGATTTAGAGCTAATGGGCGTGACTAAGGTTGGTCCTGAGCTAAGAATCAACGTTGATATTCATACCAATGACCAAGATGCAATTGCGGTTGATGATATTGAACGTACGCGCCGCCAACTTAAGCGACGCTTATCGAAGATGCCTTATGAGCTCCAATTGAATCTCAATATCGCGAGTTAAGAATCGAGAGTTAAAAAAAACAAGAATTAACCCATCAACCTCTGGTTAACTAAGACTCTGATTGAACCTTTTTAGAAGCCGACGCCGTAACCGTCGGCTTTTTGTCTCTGGTTACCCACCAGCAAGCTAAAGAGCCAATCGTCACCATACAAACGCCTTGCCAAAACGTCATGCTCAGTGACAAACCCAAAATCATAGAAGACAGTAAGGTCGCAAAAATAGGCGTGAAATAAGACATGGTCGCTAGGAAGACCATATTGCCGCCAAGTATCGCGGTATTCCAAAGTGCGTAACCTGCGCCCATACACACACCGGCTAACACTAAGTCAATTGCAGCACTGGTTGTCATCACCATGCCGGTTTCGTTACTCAATGCGTATTTGATCCACAAGGTGATTGCAGTCGCGATAAAGAACAGCACGATCGCATTCTGTCCTTTCGCCACTTTCTGAGTGTAATTACAGTAGACCGCCCAAATAATCGCGCCGAAAAACGCCATTGAATAGGTTTTAGGGTTGGTGGCAATATTGGCAGCGATTTGATCAACAGAAAGCCCCTGATCGCCACTGATACTCCAAGCCACACCAAAGAAGGCTAAGAAAATACTTGGGTAAACCAACCAGTTAATCTTTTTATCGCTGAGCAATACCGCGAACAACACCGTCAATGCAGGCCATAAGTAGTTGATAACGGCCATTTCCAAGGCTTGATGTCGGTTGTTTGCCATCCCTAAAGCCAGAGCTAAGAAGATCTCATAACAAACGAACAGAGCACCACCAATCAACAGGTATGACTTAGAAAACCGCGACAGCTTAGGTAACCCCATAACACAGACCAACAACAGTGAGCTCACTGTATAAAGACTGGCGGCGCCACCAATTGGGCCCAGTTGTTCTGATACGCTACGAGACAGCGCGATTAAGCAGCTCCAAAGTAAAATGGCAGCAATGCCGTAGCAGCTATGGCGATGAGATTTTAGCACGCCTCTTCCTTATTTTTATTGTAATGGGGTAATCAAAGCGAGCTTAAAACAAAGGTAGGCTTAAACGCCACTATCGATAACTTACAGTAAGTAAAAATAAGTAGCCGAGCACATAACTGTACTCGGCTATCAATCATTCACTCAAAAATCTAAAAGCAATTATGCCAATAACAGAGCTTGCAGGTCAGCCAGAGACTTAACCTGATAATGAGGGTTAATTCCGGCTGGCGTTGCCTTTTCTTGACTATTTAACCAACAGGTTTCAATACCAAAATCTAATCCGCCTAGAATATCGGAATGTGGGTTATCTCCGACCATCAATACTCGTTGTTTTGCTGGTAACCCGATCAGCTTATGGGCATATTCAAAAATTTGTGCATCCGGTTTGGCTACCCCAACCTCTTCAGAAATGATCACGTGATCAAAGTAATCCGTCATTCCTGTGCGTTCTAAACGGATTGACTGCAGCTCTGTAAAACCGTTAGTGATGATACCCATGTTCACTTTGCCTTTTAAAGACTCCACCAACTCTTGTGCACCCGGTAATAAAGAACAGATGTCCGCCATCGCCGTTAAAAATGCGCTGTTCAAAGCAGCAGTCGTTGTCTCTAGTTTCTCAGCCCAGCTTTCGAAGCGCGTGTGTTTCAGTTGGTCGGCGGTAATGCGACCATCTTGATAATCAACCCAAAGCGGCAAATTAACCTTTTGATAAGCCGAATAATCCTGTTCGCTGAAGTCCACACCAAAACGAGAAAACATCAGCTTCATTCCCTGATAAGCATCAAAATGGAACAAGGTTTCGTCTGCATCAAAGAATATCCAATCGTACTTCATTTTATTTCCTATTATTCGCGCTGTTGAGCACTGCCTACACTGTTTTTTTCGTTGTTCTTATCGCGGCCTAAAACGGCGAGGCATCACTTTACTCTCAAATTTGTGAGCCTGTATATAAATCTAATAATTTATAGAAAACAAGTCGCAAGTCATGATGTATCGCAAATTTTGCCACATATTAAACCAATACCATACAAGAAACACACGTACTGTACCGGGAGGTATTATGAAGCACTTTTTACCGTCATCTGTCATGCTCACCCCTTTTCTTGTCAAATACTATGATGAGGAGCCAGAAGACACCCTTGATTCTGAAGAGTCGCAAGATCCTCAAATTGAATGCAGTGATGACTCCGATAAAAAATCGACACCTGCCTAACCAGATCAACTTTCAGTGACAAATCTTAATTTTCATTGTTATAGAGCACCATTCTGCTCTTAGTGGAGCCCAGTTATCACGATCCATTAATGACAAAGAACACAGCCAAAAACCATGGAAACGATTGCTATATGAGCCCTATCACAACGACTAGTCACAAAGTGGTAGTTCGGAATCAAAGTTGTTCCAGATCAATGGTCGACCACTTGAATGCCGACAACATGTAGGAAATTAAAAATCATAATTAACGGAGTTTTCCAATGTCTACTGCATTTTACATCCCTACAATCAACTTCATGGGTACTGGCTGTCTGAAGGATGCTGCTGATAGCATTCAGTCTCAAGGCTTTAAAAAAGGTCTGATCGTTACTGATAAGATCCTGAATCAAATTGGCGTAGTTAAGCAGGTACAAGACCTTCTTAGCCAGCGTGGCGTAGACGCAGTTGTATTCGACGGCACTCAACCAAACCCAACCATCACTAACGTGAACGATGGTCTAGAATTGCTGACTGACAACGATTGTGATTTTGTTGTTTCTCTAGGTGGCGGTTCTCCACACGACTGTGCAAAAGGTATCGCTCTGGTTGCTTCTAACGGCGGCAAGATCGCAGATTACGAAGGCGTAGACCAATCTGAAAAGCCAATGATGCCATTGATTGCTATCAACACCACAGCTGGTACAGCATCTGAGATGACTCGTTTCTGCATCATTACTGACGAAGCTCGTCACATTAAGATGGCTATCGTTGATAAGCACACAACACCGCTTATCTCAGTAAACGATCCTGAGTTGATGCTTGCTAAACCTGCATCATTAACTGCTGCAACGGGCATGGACGCGTTAACGCACGCTATTGAAGCTTACGTTTCAATCGCAGCAACGCCAATTACCGACGCTGTAGCAATTAAAGCAATCGAACTTGTGCAAGCGCACCTAAGAACAGCAGTAACGCACGGCGAAGACATTGAAGCTCGCGAGCAGATGGCTTACGCACAGTTCATGGCGGGTATGGCATTCAACAACGCTTCTCTTGGTTATGTTCACGCAATGGCGCACCAACTGGGTGGTTTCTACGATCTTCCACACGGTGTATGTAACGCTATCTTGCTTCCACACGTTCAACGCTACAACGCGCAAGTTTGTCCTGAGCGTCTACGTGATGTTGCAAAAGCAATGGGCGTGAATGTT
Source organism: Vibrio sp. 10N.222.55.C7 (assembly GCF_041473335.1). Classification (NCBI taxonomy): domain Bacteria; kingdom Pseudomonadati; phylum Pseudomonadota; class Gammaproteobacteria; order Vibrionales; family Vibrionaceae; genus Vibrio; species Vibrio sp. 10N.222.55.C7. The sequence continues at coordinate 6,387 of NZ_JBFRSC010000046.1, read as the reverse complement.
GAAGGCATGACAGCAGAACAAGGCGCAGAAGCGGCTATCAACGCGATTGTTCAACTAGCAAACGACGTGAACATCCCAACAGGTATCGCGCAACTTGGTGCGAAGCTTGAAGACATCCCTACTCTGTCTGACAACGCACTGAAAGATGCTTGTGGTTTCACTAACCCTAAACAAGCAACTCACGAAGAGATCTCAGCGATCTTCGAAGCGGCAATGTAATCTGCCATTAAGTCACTTATAAACTTATCGACAAACAGGCTCACCTACTGAGCCCGTTTTCTTTACCTGCCATATGTTATTCAAGTCTCTGTTTTGAATAGCCACTGATTAAGATAAATCTCTTTAAAAGTCGCATTGTCATAACTGCTTAGTTATAGTCAAACTATTGATACATAGAATGACAAACAGGTTCCATTGAGTCGTTGGATAGTTAACTCCTCATTATTAGCATCGCTCGTTTCCCACTCTGCCTTCGCGGAGGAACAGGATGAGTGTCACAGCCAACCGTTAGAAGACACGCGCGTCGAAAAAGCTGACCACTACCTAAACAGCAAGTTTTGTCAGCCCGCAATATGGTTCGATAACTTCTTTGTGGATGACCGTATTACCGAGGACGCCAGAGCCGGAACCTCTGTACGTTGGTATAATGATTTCATCTATTCTGAGGGCGGTGACGTGGATTATTCCACCAAGCTCAACGCACGCCTGCATTTACCCTTTGTCAGCAAAAGGCTTAAGCTAATCTACGAGTCTGTTGGCGATGAAGAATTCTTAGACTTCTTCCCACAAGATTCTGAAGAGTTAGAAAATGCACTTGGCCTTCGTTATGACGCCTATGCCAAGGGTTACAGTAGTTTCAATATCAAAGCGACATTACGCCCAAGAATAGAGGCTCGCTATCGTTTTACCTACCCGCTCACCACAGATGCAGTATTCCGGCTAACCCAACGTGTGTATCAAGAGAAGAAAGAGACGGGAGAGATCACTGATATCGATTTTGACCTCTCTTTGAGTGACGATTTCTTAGCGCGTTGGTCTAACTTTGCTGGCTATAACGATGACCTCAAAGGCTGGGAGTATGGTACGGGCATTACCTTGTACCATTACCTTTCTCAAGACCAAGCTCTGTAATACAGCGCCACGATAACCGCGACCAGCGAACCGTATAACCACAACGAATATTCGCAAGTGTCGGTAACGTATAGAGAAAATGTATGGAAGGAATGGCTGTTTTACGAGGTCACCCCGCGTTACCAGTGGGAACGAGAGCCTTACGAGAAACACACGGAGAAGCCAACATCACCCTTAGGCTTGAAGTCTTGTTCAACAATGTCTAGTGAGTGTTTGTGAGATTGGGGCATCGTTAGATAGAAAACGAGGCACAAAAAAGCACATCATGTGATGTGCTTTTTCAGTTCTATATAAGGCTTAAACTGTAGTCTTAACCTTTGTAATTTCTTACTCGCGCCGCTTCTGCTTCACGTTTATCGACAACCGTCTTACCGATTGGCGCCAGCGAGATAACCGCTAATTTAAGGTGCTGAATCGCGAACGGAATACCGATGATGGTAATGAAACACGCCACAGCTGACATGATGTGACCAATCGCTAGCCAGATACCCGCAAATAAGAACCAAATCACGTTACCAATCACGCCTAGCGGGCTCGTGCCGATGTCCATTTCATTGGTTAGCTCGTCACGCGAAATCGCTTCCTGACCAAATGGGAAGAATGAGAAGTTACCCATAACGAAACACGCTCTACCCCATGGAATACCAACGATGGTTAGGAATGCGAGCAGTCCGAAGAACCACCAAGCTAGTCCCATAAATACGCCACCGAACAGAAACCAAATGATGTTTCCTATTGTTTTCATTCTGTATTCTCCAAATCTTTAAATGCTGTTTATTTGATATGCCGAGTAAGGCAATGCTTGTTCTAATAGGTTCATTATTGTTGAACCTTTATGAACCGTTTATGAATCACTTACATTTTATGTGATTGATATACACCACGGTTCTCTAAATCTACATAGGGCTAAACCCATTTATTTGATACCATACACTTAGATTTTTAGTACCAAAAAGCTAAACAGACTCAACAACGAATTTAAGGCCGAATTTATGAATAACACTGAGCAACCTAAAAAGAAAATGAAAAACTGGGTGCCAATCGTCTTCTTCGGACTTCTCAGTACGGTTCCAGTGTTCATGTTCTTAGTTGATGTGTACATCAACCAGTATATGTAACAGAGCCGGACATCCTAGCTATATAAATGGATATAAGAACCCTTTCCTGTATCCATTTCAGTTCCAATTAGATCAGTTCTTCTGCAGTCAGCTCTTCTGTAATCAAATCAACTTTTCCGTAATCAAATCAGCTCTTCGTTAATAAAATCAAGAATGTCGATCAGCTCATGATCAGGCAGATTCAGTAAATTATCCCCTACATACCATTCAATCTTACATTGATTTGGCAGTTCGCTGATCGCTGGGTTTCCTATCCAAACCTTGTGTTTCTTCGCGATGTTATCTCTCACGATAATGCCGTCTTCGTAACTCACAGGTAAATAGAGATGAAGCATGTTGACCTGCGGTTGTTGTGGGTTAACCGTAAACTGAGGGTAATCTTGTAAGATTTGATAAACCTGTTTGGTTCGTTCGTATAAAGCAGGCATCAGCTCTAATCGCTCATCAAACTGCATTGCCGCTGAAACCACATAAGGCGTTCGGTGATAAACATTGCCACCTTGGCGCTTCATCCACGCCGATGCTTTCGCGACAAAGGCTTTATCGCCCAACAATAACGAACCACCAAGGCCATTGAGACCTTTGTACAGCGAAACATAAGCACTATCGAAGCCCTGAGCAATCTCGCTGTATGGCTTTTGATAATACGCGCCGCATTCCCACAAACGTGCACCGTCCATATGAAGGTGAATCGATTGTTCTTTGCAGTATTGCTTTATAGCTTCAAGCTCTTCCCACTCTGGCAATTGACCGCCAATTTCGCGCATCGGTAATTCATAAAGAGCGGCTGCAATCTCATCAGGCCATGCCTTTAAGTCATCAACATTCCAAGTGCGAAATACATTGCCGACCGGAAGCACGTTGAAACGATTTTGGAGCTGATACCCTTGGCGTTCATGGCGAATGATATGACTCGACTCATGCATCGCTACTACCGGGTTTCTTTTCTCTTGGCAGGCAATTTCTAATGCTGTGGGTTGATTCATGGTGCCGGTAATAACAAACACGGCGGCTTCATAACCAAGCAGCTCTGCGACCTTATTTTCAAAGCTCTCGATAAACTCGCCATCACCGTAGCTATCATGGCTCACATTGTGTGTTTCACACCATTCAGCCATCTGAGCGAATGTTTGTGCTGGTGTCGGTTCTAGATGACCAGAAAGCAACAAATCACATTGTTGACGCAAGTCCATGCTCATAGTTTTTCCTTTATTCATTATCGTTCTATGTAGGGTTATTGGATTATTTACGTTACCCGCCAACGGTGACATAAAATGCCCATATTCGCTTTTACTATTCGTGAATAATTAGTTTTACTCAGTCATCGGCTACTTGCGCCTGAAAGACACAAAATAACTGGTGTCTTATAGAATTAAACGCAGAAAGCACACGTATCTAAACAAAGAAGTATGGGCTAATTCGTTGTTGTTCAACCATTCTTCTATTATTGTATAACTATAATTCCAATAAATATTATTCGTTAATGGACAAAGAGGGCTATATGTCGAAAAATCGAGTCTTGGTGCTATTCGCCCACCCTTCTCAACATCGTTCTGAAGCAAACAAACCCTTATTTGAACAAGCCAAACGCGTTGACGGTGTTACCTGTGTCGATCTCTATGCCGAGTATCCGACATTTAAAATCAACATCGACCGTGAACAGAAACGCCTGTTAGACCATGACATCATCATTTTTCAGTTCCCTTTGTATTGGTACTCAACACCGGCAATTCTTAAAGAGTGGCAAGACCTTGTTCTCGAATACGGCTTCGCCTACGGCGCCGATGGCAATGAACTACAGGGTAAAAACTTATTATGTAGCATTACTGCAGGTGGCAAGAAAGACGCCTACCAAAGTGATGGTTACAACCATTTCACTATTAGAGAGCTGCTTCATCCAATCGAACAAACCGCTTCTCTGTGTGGGATGAACTATCTCGCGCCCTTTGCGTTATTTGGCTCGCGTACCGCTTTGGAAGAAAATCGCATCCAAGAGCATGTCGATAGCTATAAAGTGCTGCTAGAGGCGTTGGTTGCCGGCAAGATCAATATCAAGAAAGCCGGCAAAGCAGAAAAACTCAACCACTACGTAGAAGAACTAATGGCAGAGGTTAAATAATGACGGGATATTTTCTACAAGCGTTTATCTACTTAGTCGCAGCAGTTATTGCCGTGCCTATTGCCAAAAGGCTTGGTCTTGGTTCTGTATTGGGTTATCTCATTGCTGGTGTTGTGATTGGCCCAATCATAGGTTTAGTGGGTGAAGAGACCACAACCATCCAACACTTTGCCGAGTTCGGCGTGGTTATGATGCTGTTCTTGGTTGGCCTTGAACTTGAACCTAAGATGCTTTGGGCAATGAGAAACCGACTTATGGGGCTGGGTGGCCTGCAAGTTGGTGGTACGACCGCGATTGTAATGGGTATCGCCCTTTTCTTCGGACAACCTTGGACCATTGCGCTGACTATCGGTTTGATCTTCGCACTGTCATCTACCGCGATTGTTCTCCAAACCTTTAACGAAAAAGGGCTATCCAAAACAGAAGGCGGCAAGAACGCTTTCTCTGTTCTGCTTTTCCAAGATATTGCCGTCATCCCTATGTTGGCGTTCATTCCTCTATTAGCGTTGCCAGAATTAATTGAAGCTGCACAAAGCGCGGTCGCTTCGGCTTCTGATCACCATGAAGAGTTAAGCCTTGTTGCTGGCCTACCCGGTTGGGCTTATGGACTTGTGATCACAGCATCTATTGCGATTGTTGTGGTCGGCGGACACTTCTTGAGTCGTCCACTGTTCCGCTTCGTGGCAAGCTCAGGCCTGCGTGAAATCTTTACTGCAACCGCACTGATGTTGGTGATTGGTATTGCTGCACTGATGAGCCTAGTCGGCCTATCACCCGCTTTGGGTACCTTCCTTGCGGGAGTGGTTTTAGCGAACAGTGAATTCCGCCACGAGCTTGAGTCTAATATCGACCCGTTTAAAGGGCTACTACTTGGTTTGTTCTTCATTACCGTTGGTGCTGGCATCAATTTTGATGTTCTATTCAACGACTTTGGTTTGATCATTGGCCTCACCCTTGGCGTTATGCTTCTTAAAGCCTTAGTCCTGTTTACGTTGGCATTAATCTTCAAAATCAAAAACAGTGACCGTTGGTTGTTTACATTGAGCTTGGCACAAGCCGGTGAGTTTGGTTTTGTACTACTGAGCTTCTCAGCTCAAAACCACGTATTACCTGCAGACATCGTCCAAACATTGTCGCTGGTTGTGGCACTTTCAATGTTCCTAACACCAGGGCTGTTCATTCTATTTGATAAAGTGATTCTGCCGCGTTACGAACAAAAATCTAACGACCGCGAAGAAGATACCATCGAAGAGAAAGGTACCGTTATCATTGCGGGCATTGGTCGATTCGGTCAAATCGTTAACCGCTTGCTGGTGTCGAACGATGTCAATACGGTGGTTCTGGATCACCAAGCGAACCAAGTAGACTTGCTGCGCTCTATCAATATCAAATCTTACTTTGGTGATGCGACTCGTCACGACTTATTGCATACCGCCGGAATCGAAGAAGCCGCGATGCTAGTAGTGGCAATCGACAACCAAGACTCAAGCGTTGAATTAGTGAAATACGTTAAACACACCTACCCTAAAGTGAAAATCTTAGCCCGCGCATTCGACCGAGGTCATAGTTATCGCCTAAGAGAAGCGGGGGCAGACTTTGTTGAATCAGAGACCTACCATTCTGCTCTTGAAATGGGCGCTGAAGCCTTGCGTTCTTTGGGTCATCACCCATTCTTCGTCGAGCAGCAAAAATCGACTTATCAACGCGTTGAGAGCCGTAAGTCTGAAAAGCTTTACCAAGCTTGGTCTGAAGCGGAAGAGAACCCACGCTACGACAACAACTACCGACAAATCTTCATTCACCTTGAAGAAGCAATGAAAGAAGATATGAAAAAAGACCGTTCGGATAAGCACTCTCGCTCTGAACGTGGTTGGACCCCTCCGCCGAAGGGCTATGCTGATGGCTTTGAGGAAGACGAGTCTTAAACAGAAGTCTAAGCTACAGCTTTAGATGACCATGCTATTCAACCATCAAAAGCGGCTATTTAAGCCGCTTTTTCTTGGTTCATCGCGGATTAGC
>NZ_JBFRSC010000045.1:0-52250 GCF_041473335.1 Vibrio sp. 10N.222.55.C7 | reverse complement strand
TGTGCTCGCACCCTGGGGTTTACACGCAAGTTACTACAAGTAGTGTAATAAAGGCTCCAGCAAAGCACTAGAGCCTTAAATACCATTAGAAATTGAATCTAATTAGTAGCCTCAAGCTCTTTCTCTGCAACCGACAGCATCTCAAACTCTTCCTCAGCGGTCGATGCGACCAATTTATTACGGCTATATAGGCCATAATAAGCACCACCAATCACAAAGAGTCCCATAGTCATAAAGAATGCAGATGGGTCAAAAGCATAAACACCCGTCATTGCAATAAGCGACAGCACTAGTGAAGTGCCGGAAGTCAGCATGCCACCCGGTGTTTTGTATGGACGGTGAAGCTCTGGTTGCTTGATACGCAACAATATATGACTAAGCGACATTAATGCATAAGACACTGTCGCCCCCACTACCGCCATCGCCAAGATCAGGTCGCCTTCTCCGGTCAATGACACAGCAAAACCAAACACACCCGGCACCACTAAAGCACGAGCAGGCACTTTGTTTTTGTTTGTAAGCGACAAGCTTTGAGGCAAGTAACCCGCACGAGACAATGCAAACACTAAGCGGCTATAACCGTAGATAATCGAGAAGAATGAAGCAATAAGTCCTGCAAGTCCTAGTATATTAACAGCCGTTGCAACGGTTGGATTACCGGTCAACTTCAAGGCATCGACTAGAGGAACGGCACTATTCGCAATCGCTTCAGAACCCACAGCGCCCGCAAGCAGCAGAACGACTAAGGTAGCGGTGACCAGTAAGAATAACATTGCGCCGATAATACCTTTGGGTACATCCTTGGCCGGGTTTTTCGCCTCTTCAGCAGCCAGTGGAACCCCTTCTACCGCAAGAAAAAGCCACATTGCAAACGGTAGTGCCGCCCATACACCATACCAACCAAAAGGAAGTAGTTCTGTGGCTTGTGCGGTTGCCGGAGCGATATCAAACAGATTATTAGCATCAAACTCACTAACCAATACGCCTGCTGTCATAAGAATTGCTAGTACGGCTAACCCACTGATGACCATCATGACTTTCAGAGCTTCTCCTACCCCTGCCATATGAATACCGATAAAGATGGCATAAAAGATCGCGTAAACAAGAGGACCATCGATACCCATTAGTTCATTCACCGCTGAGCCAATAAAAATGACAATCGCGGCAGGTGCAAGGGCATACTCAATTAAGACGGATAAGCCGGTAAAAAATCCCCCCGTTGGTCCCATGGCTTGTCGAGCAAAACTATAGCCACCTCCTGCAGCGGGAATAGCCGCAGACATCTCCGCCAAAGAAAGGACAAGGGTAAAGTACATCACCGCCATAGCAATTGCAGCAATAAGAAAGCCTCCCCAGCCAGCTTGACCGATACCAAAGTTCCAGCCTGCAAAGTCACCAGAGATCACGTATGAAACGCCTAACCCTGCTAGCAAAATCCACCCAGCAGTGCCCCTTTTAAGTTGTCTTTGCGCCAAATATTCCTGATGTTCTGACATTGTAAATCCCTCTATTTTTGTCTTTTATCCAATTAAAAAATTGCCTGTGTGCTTGTCTTCTAACTGCTCACCACCTTCTTCCTCGATACTCGAACGGTCTTTAAGGTTGACTCCTGAAAGCTCTAGCCGACGAGCTTCCTTCAATAGGTATACCGCTCGCTTACACGCATCTTCATAAGCCAACCCCTGTGGGCGAATATTAGAAATGCAGTTCCTATCAGAGTCTTTTGTTCCTCTTCTCGCCTGCCAAGTCAGGTACATACCCATGCTATCTGGAGAGGTCAGTCCCGGGCGCTCACCAATCAAAACCACCACCATCTTGGCTTGTAAGCACTCGCAAACATCATCTCCTATTGCCACTCGGCCCTGCCTCACAACAGTAATAGGAGCAACATGCCACGGCACTTCGTCTTCCCCTAATAAAGAAAGCAGATGCTCAATGACTGGATTTGCATGATTTTGAATGGCAATTGAAGACAAGCCATCAGCCACTACTATCGCGAGATCAAACGGGGGAGACTCTGAATGAAGAACGGCTTGCAACTGATTCCAACAGACGTCATCAAGCTCACGACCAAGATCCGGCCTTTGCAAATACATGAATCTGTCTGTCGCTTTGCTGTGCGCCTTAATTGGTGCCTGAGAAGTGTGTTGAATGACCGAGTTTGATTGAGCGATGAGCTCAACCAATGAATCCACATCTAAAGCACAATGAACGGCATCCATCGCCTGTGCATGGTCGAGTTGAAATGAAAGCAACTCTTTAGTTGGAACGCTATTTCCACTTCGACCCAGTGCAATACGTGCCGATGTAAAACCTTTAAGCTCGTGCCAAGGGTTTTGAGTTACCAACTTAGAAGCAGAATGTTTTGCCATAGAGACCACCTTACCCATGTGCGGGGCCTCCATTAAGTTGTGCTAGAGCGCCAGCAAATGAGCCGGAGAGTCGTTCATTTAGGCGCACATCTTTTACATCATCAAAAATCTGCATCTGAGTTAGCCACTCCTCAAACTCCGGCGCAGGTTTTAAACCCAACACCTTGCGTGCATAAAGTGCATCATGAAACGAGGTTGTTTGATAATTGAGCATGATGTCATCGGAACCCGGAATCCCCATAATGAACGAGCACTCAGCGACACCGAGCAATGTCAGTAAGTTATCCATATCATTTTGATCGGCATAGGCATGGTTGGTATAGCAGATATCACACCCCATCGGCAGGCCAAGCAATTTGCCACAAAAATGGTCCTCAAGCCCTGCTCGAATAATCTGTTTTCCATCAAAGAGATATTCAGGGCCGATAAAGCCGACCACGGTATTAACCAACAATGGATTAAAATGACGCGCTACGGCATAAGCCCGTGTCTCACAAGTTTGTTGGTCCACACCATGAAAAGCATTGGCAGAGAGAGATGTTCCTTGCCCTGTCTCAAAGTACATGACGTTACTTCCAACGGTGCCTCGGTTCAGCGAAAGCGCCGCTTCGTTTGCTTCTTTAAGGATCGAAAGGTTAATACCAAAGGTGTCGTTCGTACCTTGAGTGCCACCAATAGATTGAAAGACGAGATCCACCGGAGCGCCCATCTCAATCGCTTCAATCGTGTTTGTAACATGGGTTAATACGCAAGATTGGGTCGGGATCTGGTAGTGTTGAATGACCTCTTCCATCAGATTCATCAACTTAATTGCCTGTGGTACATTATCTGTTGCGGGATTAATGCCGATCACAGCATCACCATTGCCATACATCAAACCATCAAAAATACTGGCGGCAATGCCATTGAGAGAATCGGTTGGATGATTGGGCTGTAAACGGGTGGATAAACGACTAGGCAAGCCAATGGTGTTACGAAACGCAGTCACTACCCGACATTTTTTGGCGACTTGGATCAAATCCTGATTACGCATGATCTTACTCACTGCAGCCACCATTTCTGGAGTTAAACCAGGACGCAGCTTTGCAAGCGTGAGACTATCGGCTTCATCACTTAGCAGCCAGTTCCGAAAGTCTCCCACTGTAAGGTGATCAATCGCTTTAAACGCCTCTCTATCATGGCTATCAATGATTAAACGAGTAACTTCATCACTTTCATAAGGGATCACCGCTTCATTTAAAAACGTCTTTAGGGGCAAGTCTGCCAGTGTCATCTGAGCTACAACACGCTCTGCAGCAGAAGTCGCAGATACACCAGCCAAAACATCCCCTGAACGCTCTGGCGTAGCCTTTGCCATCAGATCTGCTAACGACTCAAAGTTAAAAACCAGGTGTCCTTGTTGTCGGCGATAAGCTGCTGTCATAAATTCCCTCTTCATAAACTGGTTCAGTTCTTGCTCAATAACCTTTTGTATATATGAGTAATTAAGCGATTTTTGAACCGAATGAATATCAAGAATCGGCAAACATAAAAAAGCATTAATAAACATAAACTTAAAGACACACTGTACTAATATGGGTCACATGGGTAGGTCATGGAATGATGAGAAAGGATGAAGAATTGATGCGTTATGCACCTAATTTGTGCACATTCAACACATTTGATGCAAATCAGCAGGCAGCCAGCCTCTTTAACTGGCAGCAAGAATATGACCAACTGAGTCAAGGAAGTTTTCTAGGTCAGATCCGTGAACGAAAATTTTCTCACGTGCACCTATTTCGAGAAGACAGCAACCGAAAACTCAAGCAGCAATGTCGTATTAATGAAGGGATTTGGTTAGGGATCAGTGCTAACGATAGACCTTTACACATCAATTACGCACAAGGTAATCCTGATAGTATTTTGATCCGTGAGGCTGGGGCGGATTTTGAGCTACTTACGCCAGAAACCTTTTCTATTTATGGGTTAGTCATAAGCCCTTCACTGGTTGAAATGATTCAGCAACAGCTAGAGATTGAATCATTAAACAGCAAGAGCCACTTTCTTGGTTGCTCTCAACACTACACCCAACAAATAAAAGCTTACTTGAGCTTACTACTCTCCCCGAGTCAATCTCGCTGGTCTTTTCAAACTCATCAATCCATTGTTCAAGATATGTTGGTCGAATTGTTCGCTCAATCGTCTAATCAAAATATGCAAAAAACCAATGCCTCACAGCGTGAGAACACAATGCGTCGAATTAGGCAGTACCTAGATAACTCGCAGTACCGTAAACCCGTCACCGTGTCTGAACTGTGCGATGCGGTTTATGTCAGTCGCCGTACGCTGCAATACACCTTTGAGTCCTGTTGTGACATATCACCAAAACAATTTATACAAAATGTACGTCTCAACCAGGTACGGCGCATTCTGCAAAATCCGAGCGAACAACGGTGCATCAATGAAATCGCCTTTGACTTTGGTTTTTTTCATCTGGGATATTTTTGCCAAAGCTACAAGCAGTTGTTTGGTGAGTCGCCCATGCAAACACGTTCTAATGTCTAAAACCCAAAAAGTGTCGAGGGACAACTTGAAAAAATGTAGTTAGACGATATGAAAGACGAATAGATTAGTTGACTATCCTGCCTCAAGATCACAACGCATGAACTTCACTTCAAGTGCCTGCCGCCATCAAGGTGCAAAGTCCTTCCTGTCATATAGTGACTAGCCAAAACAAACTTAATGCCATCTATCACTTCTTCAAAGCCTGCCTCTGCGGGAATCAGTGCTTTTTTCAGAGCTTTGGTTTTGTACGCCTCGTCATCATGTTCATTGAATTTTATCATGGCAGGAGAGACAGTATTGACTTTCACCTTGGGAGCCAACATCGCTGAGAACGACAGCGTCAGGTTGTTGAGTGCAGCTTTACTGGCCGCGTAAGCGATGTGTTTTTTACTGCCTTTTTCCGCAACGTAATCACTGATGTGGATGATGTCCGACGTTTTATCGCCAGACATTAATTGGTCTTTGAGCGTTAAGTTAACCAGATAAGGCACGGTAGCGTGAACCGTCATCATCTGGTTCATGATTTGTAATGCGTTTTCACTGGGATTTTTTTTGTTCTCCGGTTGCCAGTCGGAAGCGTTATGGATGATGGCTCGAATCGCCTTATATTCTTGACCAACATAATGCAAAAAACCCTCTAAGCTACTTTGTTGATAAAAATCTACCTGTTGCAAGTCGGCTCCACTGTCGCGCAGTATTTTCAGCTGGGGATAGTCGCTTCGGTAAGTGCCAACGACTTTGTATCCGTCAGATATAAGTTGCTGCGCCAGAGCGAATCCTAAACGCTTCCCCACTCCAGTTATTAGAATCGTTTCACTCATCGTAAAAACTCAGCTCTAGTTTGAGGGTTAGTTTTGAAACTGCCACCAAGCGCGGTTGTGGTGGTTTCAGAGTTAGCGTCCATAACGCCTCTCGATTTAACGCAGTAGTGAGTTGCTTTAATCGTCACAGCCACATTTTCTGTTTCAACCAGAGCCTGTATTGCGACCAAGATTTGTTGAGTAAGGCGTTCTTGAACCTGCGGACGCTGAGCAAAGAATCGAACAATACGGTTTATTTTAGATAGCCCAAGAATCTTGGATTCTGGGATATAAGCCACTTGTGCTAAACCATCGATGGTGATGAAGTGATGTTCGCACGTCGAAGTTAAATCTATATCCGATACCTTAACCATTTCATCAACTGACATTTTGTTGTCGATAACACTAATTTTTGGGAAGTTATTGTAGTCGAGCCCTGAAAATATCTCGTGAACGTACATCTTTGCAATGCGATGAGGTGTTTCAGCGAGACTGTCATCGGTTAAATCCAGCCCGAGCGTACTGACAACTTCCGTCAAAAGCCCTTTGATGCGGTTGTACTTCTGGTCGGGGTTCATTTCGCTCGATGTCATCGGGGTTTCTAGTCCCTTTTCGAGCAAAGCTTCTCTTACTTTTTCAGCTTCTGTGGTTAGCATTGAGTCGCTCCTTATGAGTTAATCTTCAAGTTCTGCTTCATAGCTCAGGGTGAGCGAGACGGAATCGGCGAAACGTAGAGCATGAGGCTTGTCAATTCTCACCTGAGCGTATCGGACCCATGAATGGTCGATACAAATACCGAGTACGTCGCTGGTTAACTTTTCTAAAAGCAGAAACCGTCCAGATTCAACATGTTCAATAATTTTTTTGCAGATATTTTTGTAGTTAAGTGCGTTCTCCACATCATCAGAGAGGCAAAGGTTGTTCGCGGGATAATGGATCTCCGCATTTATGACGATGTCTTGCTGCTTGGTTTTTTCTTCTTCGTTGAAGCCGATGAAGGTTCTTAATCTGAGATTTGTGATGGTGATAATCGCATTGTGATTCATAACAGTTTCCGATCCTTAGAAGGTAGAGTGAGTTACGTGCCTATTAGAGGAAAAGATCAATAAAGCTCAAGCGTTCTGTTTAAAGCAGTTACTGGGACTAAGTGAAGCTGACCTCGAACGGTATAAGTTCGGTTTTCTGACTCAGCTGATCGAAGTTGTTCCAGAGATGCTGAAAAGAGATGTCTAGAGTGGGATGACGTTCTTGCGCGGCAACATCAACTAACGGTCGAAGCACAAAAGCGTACTTAGTGATTTCACCTCGCGGCAGCTCTACTCCATCGATAGTGCCCACTTCGTTACCGTAAAGAAGGATATCGATATCCATAGTGCGCGAAGCATATTCTTTAGTCTCACGCTTTCGGTCATTTTCTAATTCGATTTGATGCAGAACCTTAGCCAGTTCAGCGATAGAAAGGTCACATTCAAACCCTACGACTAGGTTTAGGAAGTTGTCCCCTTCAAAACCAACTGGCTCACAATCGTAGAAATTAGAAATGTTCAGAGGTGCAAAGCGGCTATTCAATGCTTTGAGAGATTCTGTGATGTGATGTTCGCGGTTAATGTTGCTTCCGATGCTGACATAGACGGTGGCCATAATGTTTTCTCCCTTTTAACGAGCCTCTTACGTTGTAAGTCGCTAGGAAGATCAGCTATGCATCCGTTTGATGGGGGAAGGGTAAAGGAAAATATCCCGAAACTAATATAGAGATCGGTTCTAAGTTGGAAAGGGGGACTTTCGAACTAGGAAGTACCACCGGTAAAAATTCAGCTTATGAAGGTTCTGGACATAAATGAGTTTCGAAGAACCAAGTATTAGCAAATCACGAATTAGCATCAGTATGGAAAGTCACTAAGCTCACTGTCCAGTATTGTTTTTACACAAATCTGACATTGATGAATGCCATAAGCTATCGATATAAACATCAATATATTGTATTATTATATCCGTATTTATACTTATTAGGATTTTCTATGTTGATTCACGAATTTTCGAATAAGGACGTTACCGCTGAGCATGTAATTTTAGCTCAAGCAATACTAGCAGGGACTGCTCAAGGTGATAAAAATAAAGCACAGCGCTTTATGATTTTTGTAAATGAGATTCCAGATGCGCCGACTGTGCAAAACCTGATTCCACGCTTTAGTCAATTTATGAAGCGCTTTAAAGCCAGCTGACATTCAGAATACGTTACACAGGGATGTGTAATTAAGATCACCAATTCCCCCCTAAACACTACCTACTTTTAAACTCTATCTGACCCTATGCTCGCTCTATATCTAGCCATTGTTGTCGGAGGACAATAGAGTTTGATCAATTTTAAAAACGTTTCTGGACACTTCCATGTCAGTGAATCTACTAATTTAGATATTTACGAATTACTTCGAGTAAGGCGAATCGTGTCATAGTAGCTCGTCATACAAAACTTGCACCACAAGTAAATACATGCTATACAGAAGTTAATTTACACAACATTTTTGTTGGGAAAGGGTTTTGTATGATTCCAGATTTTGACAGTACGGGAAATTTACCAGAAGGGATCCACTTAGCTTCTATGGAAGAGCTAGTAGATCGCTTTGCCTATAACCCTAAGCGAGCATGGCTGATTGATGGTTTGAAGCTATTAATATGTGCTTTGCAGAAAGCTAACTGTCCGGTGGTATACATAGACGGGAGTTTTGTAACTTCAAAAGAGATTCCAGGTGACTACGATTTATGTTGGAGCCTTGTTGATGTGATTGAAGAAAAAGTAGATCCAGTACTTTTAGATTTTAGCCCTAAGGGGCGAGCAACAATGGAGCAGAAGTATCGCGGTGACATTTTCCCTGCGGAGCTTCCGGAAGGTGGTTCTGGCAAGTTATTCGTAGATTTTTTTCAGACGGATAAAAATACAGGCGAAAAGAAAGGCATTGTGGCGATTAAAATTGGAGGTTCATTATGATTAAGAATAACAAACAACTAGCATTAACAAGAAAACGTATCGAAGAGTTTTCTGGTGCTATTGAAAAGTTACAAGCAGAAGAACCAAGATTTTCTCCACTTTTAGCAAAAGCTCAGATTGACGCTTTAATTTGTCAACGAGACGAGTTAGTTCAGCAAGCCGAGGAATACGAACATTTATTGTCAGGTGATCTAGTCGTTTTTGATGTAAATAGCCTTTCTGATTTACCAAAATCTTTAATCATGGCTAGAATTTCTATGGGGTTAACTCAGAAAGACTTGGCTGAAAGACTAGGGATGAAAGAACAGCAAATACAGCGATATGAGAATACTGAATATAACTCAGCTAGCTTCAAAACATTAGTATCCATTGTAGAGGCACTAGATCTAAAAATTACTGAAGACGTATTTTTGCCTAAAGAATCTAGAGAGCAAAATATTCTTCTATCTAAATTAAGTGATGCTGGCTTAGATAAAACGTTTATTGAAAAACGCATTGCACCAAGAGATGTGATGCCATTTGATTACGGCTTATGGGTACAAAAGACCGTCGAGAAATTGAGCTCTGTTTTTGGTTGGACAAAAGAATTGCTACTTGGTGATGCACCTCTAGTTATTGGACGCGATGGTTCAATGGTTGCTCGATTTAAAATGCCAGTCGGAGCAAATGAAGCATATACAAGTGCTTATACCCAGTATGCATATTCTATTGCCAATATAGTAGCTAATAATTGCACTCTCGACATAAAAGCAATTCCGCAAGAGCATAATGTTGTTCGCGAGTCTATATTAGAAACCTACGGTGAGATTACATTTGAGTCTATTCTATCTTATGTAACTAGCTTAGGAACCCCAGTAATTTCATTAAATGATTCTGGTGCTTTTCATGGCGCAACCTGGCGTATTCAAGGCAGAAATGTAATCGTGTTGAAGCAAAAATCGAGACACACCTCTAAGTGGATGTTTGATTTATTGCACGAATTATATCATACAAGCCAATCGCCTGAACAAGAAGAGTTCTCTGTTGTCGAGTTAAGCGAAACTAGTGATGAAAGACGTAACGATCAAGAAGAAATTGACGCTAATAATTTTGCAGCTAAGGTTCTTCTTGGAGAGAATGCTGAATCATATATTGAAGAATGTTTTAAAAATGCAAATGGGAAAATTGCATGGCTAAAGGGTTCTGTAACTCAAGTTGCCGAGAAGTATCAATTAGACTGCGGTGTTTTGGCTTATCAAGTAGCTAATAGGCTCGATGCAATTTCAAAGAAAACAGGAAATAAAGTTAACTGGTGGGGAGCCGCTCATAACTTACAAACAAACACATGTGAGCCTAATATCTTATGCTTTGAAAACTTACTTTCTCATATCAACATCGAACAATTAAACACAGAAAATAGAGAGCTCATTGAGCAAATATCTACCGAATAATTTAAAGGTCAGCATTGGGATGCTGACCTTTTTTTATAACGCTTTATAGACAGACTTTTCCATATATGAGACTGAAGTACGGATTAGATTAACTTGGGCTATTGGTGTTCTGGCTAGGTCATCCAATCATTGGGTCTGAGAAGCTTTGGGGCACAAACGTTTTAGAGTCGTAGCACTAAGGTGTTCTTGTCCCGAAGCGACCTTATCAACATAAAAAACAGGTGAATGATCAGCACACCCGAAAGAATCAAAGCGATACCAATCACCGCGTAAATATCGGTTTTGCCCGTATACCAACCAAGACAACACGGCGACCAACAATATAGGTGCCCCATACTCGACGCACAAAAAAGCGCGAGAGACGGATGTCATTCTCGCGCTTTTTAGGACCGTATAACTTGAAGTTTACGGTTAGATCTTAGCAGTAAACGTACGGCTAATTACATCTTGTTGCTGCTCACGTGTTAGCGAGTTGAATCGTACTGCGTAACCCGAGACTCGGATGGTTAACTGTGGGTATTTTTCTGGATGTTCGACGGCATCCAACAACATGTCACGGTTAAGCACGTTCACGTTAAGATGTTGCCCACCCTCAATACGAATCGATCCTGCACTTTCCTCGTGGTGGAAGTAACCATCCATTAGTGCTGCTAGGTTCACTTTTTGGCTTAGGTCATCTTTACCCAGTGCATTTGGTACGATTGAGAAGGTGTAAGAGATACCATCTTTAGCGAACTCGAATGGCAGTTTGGCAACTGAAGAAAGTGAAGCCACCGCCCCTTTCTCATCACGACCGTGCATTGGGTTTGCGCCCGGGCCAAATGGCATACCTGCACGGCGACCATCTGGCGTGTTACCGGTTTTTTTACCATATACAACGTTTGAAGTAATCGTAAGGATAGATTGAGTTGGAACCGCTTCACGGTAGGTGTTCATTTTCTGAATTTTCTTCATAAAACGTTCAACCAAATCACAAGCAATATCATCGACACGTGAATCGTTGTTGCCGAATTTTGGATATTCGCCTTCAATCTCAAAGTCGACAGCGATGCCATCTTCGTTACGTACTGGTGTGACCTTCGCGTATTTGATCGCCGCTAACGAGTCAGCAACAACCGACAGCCCTGCAATACCACAAGCCATTGTGCGATGAACATCGCGATCCATTAATGCCATTAACGATGCTTCATAGCTGTAACGGTCATGCGAGTAATGGATCACGTTCAGCGCAGTCACGTATTGCGTTGCAAGCCAATCCATCATGTCATCAAAGCGAGGCATTAAGCGGTCAAAATCGAGAATTTCATCTTCGATACGAGCAACTTGAGGACCAACCTGCATGTTAGATTTTTCATCAACACCACCGTTAATGGTGTAAAGCAACGCTTTAGCAAGGTTTGCACGAGCACCAAAGAACTGCATATGTTGGCCAACCACCTGCGGGCTTACACAACACGCAATCGCGTAATCGTCGTTATCAAAATCCGCACGCATTAGATCGTCGTTCTCATACTGAAGTGATGAGGTTTCGATAGACACTTTAGCCGCGTATTGTTTAAACGCGATAGGCAGTTGTTCAGACCATAGAACCGTCATGTTCGGTTCTGGCGCTGGGCCCATCGTGTGCAATGTGTGCAAGTAACGGAAAGTCGTTTTGCTAACGAGTGTACGACCATCAACACCCATACCAGCCATTGCTTCTGTTGCCCAAATTGGGTCGCCAGAGAACAATGAATCGTATTCAGGAGTGCGTAGAAAACGAACCATACGAAGCTTCATGATGAAATGGTCAATCAACTCTTGCGCTTGTTTTTCATCAATCAGACCAAGTTTAAGGTCACGTTCGATGTAAACATCTAGGAAGGTTGATGTGCGGCCTAGCGACATCGCAGCACCATTTTGAGACTTAACCGCAGCTAAGTAACCAAAATAGGTAAATTGGATTGCTTCTTGCGCAGTTCGAGCAGGAGAAGACATATCAATGCCGTACTTCAAACCCATTTCTCGCATTTCATCAAGGGCACGAATTTGATCAGTAAGCTCTTCACGTAGACGCAATGTCTTATCTAAATCACCACCCGTTTCAAGCATCTTCTGAGTTGATTTGAACTGCTCATTTTTGTCTGATTTTAGGAAGTCGATACCGTACAAAGCAAGACGACGGTAGTCGCCAATAATGCGTCCACGACCATAAGCATCTGGCAGACCAGTAATAATACCAGAACGGCGACATGCTTTAATTTCGTCGGTATAAAGATCGAACGCTACTTGGTTATGCGTTTTGCGGTACTCAGTGAAGATCTTTTCGATTTGTGGCTCTAATTCACGACCGTACACTTCGCACGACGTTTTCACCATTCGAATACCACCATTGGCGATGATGCCGCGTTTCAGTGGTTTATCGGTTTGTAGACCCACGATTTTTTCGAGGTTTTTTACAATGTAACCGGCATCGTGTGAGGTGATAGTGGAAACGATATCAGTATCAAAATCGACAGGGGCATGAGTGCGGCTTTCTTCTTTAATACCTTCTAGCACCGACTCCCATAGCTGTGTCGTCGACTCCGACACGTCCGCAAGAAAAGACTCATCGCCTTCATAAGGGGTGTAGTTTCGCTGAATAAAATCACGTGCATTAACGGATGTTTGCCAGTCGCCAGCTTGAAATCCCGTCCAAGCTTCCATCATATCGGTTGTCGGAATAGTCATAATGACCCCCTAAGTTATTGATAAACAGATAATATCTATGATTATTTATAATCATTGGTTTCTGCTGGCTATACTAAACCGACCAATCTATGAGTAAAGTGAGCTGTTTTCATAAAATACATGCACAAAATGCATTTATTGGAATTACTATATTATATTCAATACCTTAAGTTGAAGGCTAACTACTCTAGATTCCAATTAGTTTGTTCCTTCAGAAGTAGGAAATAGACTCTTAGTGACTCACCGACGTTGAAAACAGGTTAATGACCACCACACCAGACAGAATCAAAGCGATGCCAATGACCGCGTAGATGTCTAGCTTTTGCCCGTAGACCAACCAAGACAACGCCGCGACCAACACTATCCCTGCGCCACACCAAATCGCATACGCCACACCCAAAGACATGGTTTGAACCGTGAGAGACAACAGATAAAAAGCAAAGCCATAACCGACGAGTACTGCGGCGGTAGCAGGAAGGGAAGTAAATTGCTGCGTTTTAGGCAATAAAGAAGTCGCGACAACTTCAAGCACGATGGCAAGTGACAGCATCACTGGAGGCGGAAGAGATAAAAGCATGTTTGAGTCCACAACATTAAATACGGCGCTCAGAATATTGTAGTTTTATTTCCAATTCATGTGATTTTCAGTAAGCAATTATTATGACGTACCTTAAAAATTCTTAAGTGTGACTTTCGGTTAACACGAGGAACCTAAATGCTCTATTATTACAAATACGTAATAATCATTTTCTATTTAAGGGGATTATCAAAACATGCACTCACACCTATACTAGCTCCAACAAAACGAGAGAGCGGAAACAATTAAGCTCAACTACGCTTAACGGGTTGAATTTAATTGCACAGTTATCCGCTGTACTGACATATAGGAAACATCCAATGACAATCGAAATTAAACCTGGTCAAACTCATATCAAATCAAAAGCAATGGTTGCATGGGCAGCTGGCGAGCCACTAAAAATGGAAGAAGTTGATGTACAACTTCCTAAAGCTGGTGAGGTTCTAGTTCGCATCGTTGCTACTGGTGTTTGTCACACTGACGCATTCACATTATCAGGTGACGATCCAGAAGGTATCTTCCCTTCAATTCTTGGTCACGAAGGTGGCGGTATCGTTGAGATGATCGGCGAAGGCGTTACAAGTGTTGAGATTGGCGACCACGTTATCCCACTTTACACAGCTGAATGTGGCGAATGTAAGTTCTGTAAATCTGGTAAAACTAACCTATGCCAAGCCGTTCGTGAAACGCAAGGTAAAGGCCTAATGCCAGACGGTACAAGCCGCTTCTCTATCAATGGCGAAACAATTTTCCATTACATGGGTTGCTCTACTTTCTCTGAGTACACTGTACTTCCAGAAATCTCTCTAGCGAAAGTAAGCAAAGAAGCACCACTTGAAGAAGTTTGTCTTCTAGGTTGTGGTGTAACAACAGGTATGGGCGCGGTACTTAACACAGCTAAAGTTGAAAAAGGCGACAACGTTGCTGTATTCGGCCTTGGCGGTATCGGTCTTTCTGCAATCATTGGTGCTCGCATGGCTGGTGCTAACCGCATCATCGGTGTTGACATCAACGAGAGCAAATTCGAGCTAGCAAAACAACTTGGCGCGACTGACTGCATCAACCCAACTAAATTCGACAAGCCAATCCAAGACGTTATCGTAGAGATGACAGACGGTGGTGTTGAGTACTCTTTCGAGTGTATCGGTAACGTAAACGTGATGCGTCAAGCGCTTGAGTGCTGTCACAAAGGTTGGGGCGAATCAGTCATCATTGGTGTTGCAGGTGCTGGCCAAGAGATCGCAACTCGTCCATTCCAACTAGTGACTGGTCGTGTATGGCGTGGCTCTGCTTTCGGTGGTGTTAAAGGCCGCTCTGAGCTTCCAGAAATCGTAAACCGTTACATGGCGGGTGAGTTTGGCCTTCAAGAGTTCATCACTCACACAATGGGTCTGCAAGACGTAAACGAAGCATTCGACCTAATGCACAAAGGTGAATCTATCCGTACTGTTCTACACATGGATAAGTAACACATCTTGGCCTCGATTCTTTCGAGCATCGAGGCCACAGCTACAAATGAATAGCAACAAACTGTCTTCACCACCTCCTGCCCGGTGGGTGGTGAAACTTTATGTAATATAGACAAATTTACTCCCAAACCATCAACCTAACGGAGCACAATAGATGACAATCGAAAACATTAGCCAAGCAAAGGTTGCTGGTGGTTGGCACAAACAATACACCCACTTTTCTGCAACGCTTGACTGCAACATGCGTTTTGCGATTTTCTTGCCACCTAACGCAAGCAAAGAAAACCCAGTTCCTGTTTTGTATTGGTTGTCAGGCTTAACCTGTACCGATGAAAACTTCATGCAAAAAGCCGGCGCTTTCAAAGCCGCGGCTGAGCAAGGCATCGCGATTGTGGCACCAGACACTAGCCCACGTGGCGAAGGTGTTGCCGACGATGAAAATTACGATCTCGGCCAAGGTGCAGGCTTCTATGTGAATGCCACTCAAGCGCCATGGGACAGCCATTACCACATGTACGATTACGTGGTAACAGAGCTCCCTGCATTACTTGAGTCGTTCTTCCCTGTTACATCCGTAAAATCGATTTCTGGTCACAGCATGGGCGGACATGGTGCCCTAACGATTGGCATTAAAAACGAAGATAGCTACCGTTCTATCTCTGCATTCAGCCCAATCACCAACCCAATGCAATGCCCTTGGGGACAAAAAGCCTTCAACCAATACCTAGGCTTGGATATTGAAGAGTGGAAACACTACGATGCCTCTGAGCTTCTAAAAACCAAAGGCACTAAACTGCCAATGTTGGTCGACCAAGGTGAAGCCGATAACTTCCTGATTGAACAGCTTAAACCTGAGCAATTAGTCGAAGCCGCTAAGGTAACCAATGCCGATTTAGATCTACGTATGCAGCCTGGTTACGACCACAGCTACTACTTCATCTCTAGCTTTATTGATGAACACATTGAGTTCCACGCTGCTTACTTAAACAAGTAGCCAGATGAATTTAGCCCGCACTTTGTAAACGCAAGGTGCGGGCTTTTTTATGCCTACTGATTTTATAACGGTTGCTTTTATAACTGCTTAATACGCTGCTTTAACGCTTCTAAATCTATATCATTGCCAACAATTCGTAATCGAACATACTCTTCAGTCATCGCGTCGCACGTAATAGCAAAATCGACACCCGAACATGTCTTAATACCGATACTCTCAAATAGCTTTGAAAGGTGAGTTCCTCTCTTTTTCAACAACATAATGGGCGTCGATATTGACGTGCCAACCACCTCAATATTGTTCTCAGACAACAAGCCGATCATTTGCTGCTTAAAGTATTCAGTTTTGCTGCGGTTCATTTCTAAGAAGTGTTTTGCATTGGGTAAGGTCGCCGATGCGATTTTTATTGAGGGGTAAGTCGGCGTAAACACACTCACCGCAGCTTCGATTGCAGAAGTCAGGTTTTCACTGCTGGCTAAGTAACCGAGTCGAATCCCAGCGAGCCCTAAACCTTTAGAAAAGGTTCGTAAAACTATTAAGTTGTCCAAGACTAAGGTCTGATCGAGCATAGACTGCTCAGGGGTCAGGTATTCACCATATGCCTCGTCGACAATCAAAATAGCGCCAGAACGCTCACATACTCTCGCTATCTCGACCAGATAAGCTCTGTCGTAGATTCGACCCGTTGGGTTGTTGGGATTATCGATATACACCAAGGCAGGATTTTGACTGCTTATTTTTGATGCCAACACACCGAACAGATCCGACTTGTTTTGATAATCAAACATGTTGATGGACTGGTACTTCCCGCCCACCAAAGTGAACTCTGATACTGCTTCAACAAACTGAGGGCCAATGCCTATCATGGTGCGATTGTTGTGATCGATAAGTTTATTGAAGATAAGTTCTAGCGCCCCAAGAGAGCCCGTGGTGTACGTAATACGACAATCTTCAATCCCAATAAACTGGCGAGTCAGATAAGTCAGCTCCGAAAGCTCCCTGTGGCAATAGTACTTATCAATACCGTAGATAATATCTTTGATCACATGTTCAGGAATTTCTGGTGCGCCAAATGGATTGGAGCCAAGTGAACAATCGATACAAAATGAGTGATCGACATAAGAATGGTATTCGCCACTTAACCGTGGATTTAAATGCATAAGAAAACGCTCAAAAAATATTCATGCGCTATTCTTATCGTACTGAATTTTATCTATATAGGTCATTTCGCGACAGTTCTTCGCCTTGTTTCGAGAGACTGGTTAAAAACCAAGATTGGTTCAAATAACGAATTCTCTTAAGCCATAATCAAGAGTTAAGCACTCGTGTTTACATTTCGAGTTAACCGAACCGCTTTCTTTGCGCTAGATTAAGCTGAGATAAGATAGGGTAATAACAGAGCTTGCATCTTTACTCTCCCTAGTTACCATAGCCCCATTAACATCCCCCATATTTTGAAGGTTGCTATGAAAGCAATTAAGACTCTTTTCTTCCTGATGGTTTTATTGAGCGGTCTGTTTACCGCTTGGCTGTTTATTCCAATTCCAGCGACCATGGACAAGCAAACGCTCGACGTTCCATTAACGGAACCATTCAAGCTTGTTGCGTATCGCAGCAACCCGAATGATGCGAGCAAGCCGCTGACTTACCACTACTATGTGATTTCAGATGTGGTTGGTGTAGACGACATGGACCCATTCCTGATTACCACGGACCAGTTCGTGAAGCTTGGCGAATTCGACGAGAACACATTCAACCTTACGGTTAACGGCAAGATTGATAGCTACACCAACGATTTGTGGATCAAGAAATCTGATGGCAAGCTTCAACACTGGTACGTGAGTATTAACGCGAACTATATTCGTTAAAATCGAACTGCAATAAACCTCATTTTAAAACTGCGCTTTGGCTTCCAAGCGCAGTTTTTTTTTCTAGCAACACCCTCCACTTATCCCGACCCGTTCGACATAAACTGCATTGCCTACTTTTGATTCACTGCTGCCCTTGCTCTCAAGGTGTTATAAGCTCTTTAGATACGATAAGCTCAGACCATGCTCGACGCCCAATAAATCAAAATAATAAAGGATCACCCGTGGAATTTACGCTCGACAAATTTAACGGCATCATCATTGACCCAGCAACAGCCCCTCACGATGTTGACTCATTCAATGCCGAACTCAGCGAGATCACCGAATTTTCAAAGCAGAATAGCAAAGGCATTATTTGGATTAGCTTACCTATTTCACTCTCGCACCTTATTCCGGTGGCGACTGAGCTTGGCTTTGTGTTTCACAACTGCTTAGAAGACGAGATTACGCTGATCCACAAATCCGAGATTGTAGAGTTTGTGCCTTTCATTCCGACCCACACCTTGGGTGCTGGTGCGTTAATCACTAACGAACACAATCAAGTTCTGATGATCAAAGAGCACGGCATGACGGGCTACAAATTACCGGGCGGTCATATTGAGTTGGGTGAAGGCATTGAAGAATCGGTGGTTCGTGAAACCTTGGAAGAAACCGGTATCGAGGCAACGTTCGTTTCTGTGGTTGGCATGGCGACAAGACACCCGTATCAATTCGGTAAATCAAACCTCTACTTTATTTGTCACCTTATCGCTCAAACTCAAGAAATTGCGATTCAAGACACTGATGAAATTGCAGAAGCTAAATGGATAGATGTTGAAGAATATATTAACAACCCCGACAGCTACCCGTTTAACCGCCAATTGGTCGGCTCTTTGATAGGCAAACAAGGATTAGAACTTACCCAACTAGAAGGCAACTATGGCCCGAACCATAAGCCAGAGATCTTCTTTTCGAAAAACTAAAGCGATTCAAACATAAAAACGCCAAGCTCATAAGAACTTGGCGTTTTGCTTTTCATTTTACTTATATTGTTTAAGCCATCTCGTTGCTAGTGACTTCCTAATTAGACTGTTCTAGAACCTATCTATTTTAGAAAAATCCTAGTGGGTTAGTATCGTAGCTGATCAACAGGTTCTTAGTATTTTGGTAGTGATCGAGCATCATCTTATGTGTCTCACGGCCGATGCCCGACTTCTTGTAACCACCAAACGCGGCATGAGCTGGGTAAGCGTGGTAGCAGTTCACCCAGATACGGCCGGCTTCAATGTTGCGACCCATTCGATACGCGAGGTTTGCATCACGCGTCCACACGCCTGCACCCAAGCCATATTCGGTATCATTGGCTATCTCGAGTGCTTCTGCTTCATCTTTAAACGTCGTCACCGCGATAACAGGACCGAAGATCTCCTCTTGGAATACTCGCATCTTGTTGTGCCCTTCCAACATTGTTGGCTGGATGTAATAACCATTACCGAGATCATCAGATTGCTGCGCAACTTCGCCACCTGTCAGCACTTTCGCACCCTCTTGACGACCGATTTCAAGGTAACTCAGAATCTTATCGAACTGCTCTTTTGAAGCTTGTGCGCCAACCTGAATATCAGTATCTAGCGGGTTACCTTGTTTAATAGTTTGAGCACGCTCGACCACCTTGGCGATGAACTTGTCGTACACCGATTCATGGATCAGCACACGTGATGGACAGGTACACACTTCACCTTGGTTGAAGAACGCCAGCAACATGCCTTCGACACACTTATCAAGGTATTCGTCTTCATGGTTAAAGATGTCTGGGAAATAGATATTTGGAGACTTACCGCCAAGCTCAACCGTTGATGGAATCAAGCTTTCAGCCGCACATTTCAAGATGTGGTGACCGACTTCTGTCGAACCGGTAAAGGCCAATTTCGCTAAACGATCGCTGGTTGCTAACGCTTGACCCGCTTCGTTACCAAAACCATTGACGATGTTGACTACGCCTGCAGGTAGAAGATCAGCGATCTTCTCCATCATCACTAAGATCGATATCGGTGTTTGCTCCGCTGGCTTCATCACAACACAGCAACCCGCAGCCAGTGCTGGCGCCAATTTCCAAGCCGCCATTAAAATCGGGAAGTTCCAAGGAATGATCTGCCCCACCACACCGATGGGTTCTGGGAAGTGGTAGCTCGCGGTGTTTGAATCTAGCTCGGCTGCGCTGCCTTCTTGCGCCCGAATACAGCCTGCAAAGTAACGGAAGTGGTCAACAACTAACGGGATGTCTGCCGCTAGAGTTTCACGCACAGGCTTGCCGTTTTCCCACGTCTCCGCCACCGCGATTTCTTCTAGGTGCGCTTCAATGCGATCGGAAATTTTAAGTAGGATATTGGAACGTTCTGTCACACTGGTCGCAGCCCAACTAGCACGAGCCGCATGCGCCGCATCGAGTGCCAAGCTAATGTCTGCCTCTGTTGAACGTGCCACTTGGCAATACACCTGACCATTCACTGGGGAAGTGTTATCAAAATACTCGCCGCTGACAGGCTTCACCCACTCGCCACCGATAAAGTTATCGTATTGAGCTTTAAAGTTCACCACTGCGTTGTCACTACCCGGCTGTGCGTAAATCATAGTTAGATCCTTCTTCGATTTGATATTCGTTATTGAGCTAGAGCTGTCTTATTTTTGTGGCGGCTCCCCTTGAGAAAAGAACTCATGGCGAGACGCCCATGTTTATGCTTTCTGTTTAAAACACTGATACTTCGTGTTTTCTTCACAACAGTAACAACGCAAATCACACGCCAGAACTTCAAAACTTGTTGTTAATAAATTGTAAAACCATGATTACCAAACGTTTACAACCCAAAGTGAGTTGGCATTGAACGGACGTATGGAAACCACTCCAATGTTCAACTGTTCCAATTTGGTACACTCTCACTGTTACGACATGGAACAGTCATGCACCTTCAACAAGCAAACACCTCAGATTGGCTTTCATCGTCTTGGCACCGCAGCACAGAAGCGGGGCTAAAACAGAGACGACTTCCCGAAGATATTCGCCTGCCACAGTCGATTCTGAAGCAGCGACGTCATCAATCATCGAGCTTGATTCAAATCGTCGAACGTAATGCACTGCCTCTGTTCAACCAGATGTTTGCACGTACCGACAGTCGTTTGATCTTGACCGACATTGAAGGGGTGATTCTGGCTAGTTGGGGACAAGAGCGGTTTAAGGAGAAACTGACTTCGATTGCACTCAGCTCTGGTGCGTGTTGGCAGGAGCAACTCAAAGGCACCAACGCCATTGGCACCGCGATAGTAGAAGCTAAACCAGTATCCATCATTGGTGAGCAGCACTTCATCCACCAGCATCGATTTATCAGCTGTTCAGCAAGCCCTGTGTTTGATCACCAAGGGAACATGGTTGGCGTATTGGACATTACCAGTGAGCAGCAACAGCACGACAGTTCGGTGCAGCTACTGGTTCAAAATATGGTTCAGCTTGTTGAAAACCAGCTACTGAGCCACATCCCACAAGGCACCACTCGCATCGACCTCGCATGTGAGAAATCGTTATTACACAGTGGTTGGCAAGGGGTTGTAATAGCCAATGAAGCTGGTGAGGTGGTGGCACACAATCAGGTCGCCTCTCAACTATTGGATCAAACCTCGATCGTCGGTGAGAGTATCGATACCCTCTTCAACCGAACCTCATTAGACACGCCTTTTGTATTTGAGAAACAACACCTCAAACAACCAACCACCAAACGCACGCGCTCCATTTCAGCATCGTGTGATTTGCACCATGGCGAGCAACAAATCGAACACGCTTGGCAGCAAGCCAACAAGGTAATCGATAAAGGGATCAGTTTGTTGATCTTAGGAGAAACAGGAGTTGGCAAAGGCGAGTTTGTTAAAGCGCTGCACAAGCAAAGCCAGCGTAAGTCTTCGCCCTTGGTAGCGGTAAATTGTGGCGCGCTGCCTAAAGACCTTATCGAATCTGAACTGTTTGGTTACGCGCCGGGCGCCTTTACGGGAGCAAGCCACAAGGGCTTCCAAGGTAAGATCCGCCAAGCGGATAAGGGAATTCTGTTTCTAGATGAGATCGCCGACATGCCATTAGAGGCTCAATGTCGATTGCTGCATGTTCTGCAAGACAAATCCGTTGTTCCTGTGGGTTCCAATCAGAGCTACCAAGTCGATTGTCAGATCATCGCTGCAACTCACAAAAACCTCGAGCAGTTAGTCGCAACAGGTGAGTTTAGGCAAGACCTGTATTACAGACTCAATGGCTTAGCCTTCACCTTGCCAAGCCTACAACACCGACAAGACAAGCACGCTTTAATCGAGCACATTCATCGTAAATACGCCGAAGACGAACAGACAATCTGCCCGCACTTGATGAGCTTACTGTGCGCCTATTCTTGGCCGGGTAATATCCGCGAATTAGACAACTTACTTAAGGTTGCTGCTCTATTAGCAAGTGATGAACCCCAACTCACACTCGAGCATGTGCCCAGCCACCTTGCTCAACATCTCACGTCATTAGCACACGATAATCAGCATCAGCTAATGACTTCTAATGCCATAAAAGGTACAGCGAGTAACGATTTAAGAAGCACCGTTGAAGAAACCTTGCTGCAAACCTATCAAGCCAACCAAGGCAACATAAGTAAGACTTCGAGAATACTCGGTATCAGCCGCAATACCATTTATCGAAAATTGAAAAGCTTGGGAATCCTCCAATAGGAAGATGAACCTAAGCTACTCAGAACCCAGCTCCACAAGTTGATTGAGCACTTCTTTATCCAATACCGGGTGATGCTTACTCGCTAGGATAAGCACAATATCGACCGAAGGCAACGGTGGCATATCATCAAGAATTTTCAAATCTGAAGTCACGCTTAGCTTACCCATCGCACCAATCGCTAATCCTGCTTTCACGATTGCACGCTGCGCTGAAGCGGTATTGCTACACGCCAATAACTGATAAGGCGTGCCCTGCTTGGTTAAGCCATTCACTGCCGCTGCGTGGTACTTACAATCGGTCTGAAACAAGGCTAGTGGGACTGGTTTAGACTCATCGAATGCATAGTCAGGGCTGCTTATCCAAACACCCACATCATGTGTAAGCCAGTAACCCTCTTCACTATCAGGCGCTCTGGTGACAATCGCCGCATCTAAACGGCCATCATCTAACCACTCTCTGAGGTTAATACTTGGTAGGCTAAATATTTGAATGGAACAGGTAGGTTCTGCTTGCTGTAACAGGCGAATCACTTTTGGAAGAATGGTGTCGTTGTAGTCTTCAGGGCAGCCGAGTCGCAGAGGTTGTTTGTCTTCATAACGCTTTACTTGCTTGAGGGCGGTGTTGTGGAGGGCGACCAACTGTTCGGCATGAGAACGCAGCGCTAAGCCAGCTTCAGTCAGTATTAAATTACGTCCTTCTTTCTGGAAAAGAGTGACGTTGAGTTCTTCTTCCAACTTACGCATCTGAGCACTGAATGCCGATTGGGTACGATTTATCTGTTTCGCTGCACGAGTGAAACTACTGGTTTCCACAAACGCGAGAAAGCCTCGCAAAGCATCAATATCCATATTGAAATCACCACCCATCGTTTTTATTAATGTATTGCATCAAAATTATCCGTTAGTGCTCCGCAATACAATCCCCTAAGCTCAAAAGCATACTCACCAAACGCAAGGAAGCAACGATGCAGCTTTATATTGGAAACCAGAACTACTCAACTTGGTCACTGCGCGCATGGCTAATATTCGACAACTACAACCTGAATGCAGAAGTCATCAAGCTCAAGCTGTTCACCTCTGATTTTTACGACACTCTGGCGAAAGTGACGCCAACGGCCAAGGTTCCAACCCTAGTTGATGGTAATGTTGCGGTGTGGGATTCATTGGCGATTCTCGAATACGTTAACGATGCCTATTTGGACGGTGCAGCGTGGCCTAGCTCAGTGAAAGAACGCGCCCATGCCCGAGCAATTTCCGCCGAGATGCACTCTGGGTTCTTTGCCGTCAGAAATGAAATGCCGATGAACTGCCGCGCACAACGAAAGCTCACACTGAGTGAAGACGCACTGAAAGACATCGCTCGTATTGATGCAATATGGTCTGCACAAATGGAACAATACCCAGAGGGATGGTTATTTGGTGAATGGTCGATTGCCGATGCGATGTTTGCACCCGTCGCATTGCGCGTAGAAACCTATGGAATACAACTTTCCGAAAAGGCATCGCAGTATCAACAACGTGTGCTTAACAGTCCATCAATACAAAAATGGCTGGCAGAGGCAAGCTTAGAAACCGATGTGGTTGAAGAAGATGAGGCGGGCAAGCCAGTATAAAATACAAGACACCCTTCCAAAGCTCACTAGTCTGTGAGCTTTTATCTAAACCTTATTAATTTGGTCGATTGTGATCGCCTAATCACAATGTGCAGATGTGATTGTTTATATTCAAAGAAATTCAAATAGTTAAGATAAACATCATGTTACGAGCAACGATCGCATTACTCAGTATTACTAGCTTCGCCGTATCTGCCAACGCCCATCTTCCTTCTGGAGAAGAGTGGCTCAACCATGCGACTGAAGGGCTTGCACCTTACTGGTTGATGCCTAGCGCTCAAGGGGATCCGATAGGCAACTTCCCTACTTTCCGCTGTGATGACGGTACCTTGCTCGATGTTTCTGATGTGTGCCATGAACTAAACAAAGGCTGGATCACGCCACACTTTGGCAAAGAGTTTACGCGGATGAAGTCACGTCAAACTTATGCCTATGGCGTGCTCTACCACCTTAGTGGCGATAAGCAGGCTTTAGCGCTTGCCAAGCAAGGAGCCTACTACATCATTGACCAGCTAGAAGATAAGCAAAACGGCGGCTTTATCGGCTACACAAAAGAGGGAAAAGTAGGCCAGAATTGGCAGCAGCGTACTTCTCAAGATCAAGCGTATGCATTAGTTGGCCTTGCCATGTACTACTACCTGACTCAAGACAAAAAGGTAGAAGAAGCACTCATCGCACAACAAGCTTTTATCTTTGATAAATATCGACTTAGCGACAACAGCGGTCTTGCTTGGGTACTTGCGGATGGTGAAGATGGCAAAGCCACACAGCGTGAACTGGTCGCACAACTTGATCAGATTAACGGTTACATGCTGTTAGTCGCTCCCCTGCTAAAAGAGCCCACCAAGACAAGATGGCTTGATGATCTAAGTTGGCTGACACAAACCATGGTCGAGCACTACCACTCTGAAGATGAACAACGCTTCTACGGGGCCATTCACAGCAAAGCCGCCAAGATGCCGAATGCTAATCACAACGATTTTGGGCACACCATCAAAGCGTATTGGATGACTTACCTTACAGGCCAAACATTGAATAACTCTGAATGGAAAGAGTTTGGCATCAAAGGGATGAAACACACTCTCGTTCATGCGCAATATCAGAAAAATTTCGTGAGTGTATCCCAATATTATGGCGAAGAACTTCAGAAAGCGTGGAAAGGACAAGAGATAACTGGCTGGCAAAGCAGACCAAACACAAATTGGGCTTCATCATGGGAATGGGCGGAGCTTGATCAAGCAGCAATGACGGTTTCACTTGTCGATGATTCAATGAAAGACGTCCTGCAATACACCCTACCCACTTTTCATGATGTATGGGTCGACCATAAATACGGCGGTGTCGGGCTTGAGCCAAAACGCACCAAAGCTTTCCATTGGGGCAACGGTTATCACCAGTTTGAACATGCGCTGATTGGCTATCTATACGCACAGCAAGTTGACGCGAAGCCAGCAGTATTGCATTACGCAAGGCCGACCAACAGCGAGATGCCAATGGAACCGTATTACTATCAAGGCGATGTGGTGGAGCTATTGAATAAAGATGACGGAACGCAGAAGGTCAGTTTCAATAACATTCGACCTTAGCGTTGGTTGTTTGTTCTAAATGGACTTGAGATTCAGGGCTACGGGGAATGGACAAGGTCAAAGAGTTAGCACAATAGTGATGTCGCAGACCAAACAAAAGCCGCTGTTGATGATCAGCGGCTTTCTTGATGGAGATAAGCGGAGGTTAGTTGTCCAACCCTTTAATTGGGTTCATCGAGTGATAAACGGTGTTCACGTCACCAGTCATCGACAATGAACTCAAGTCATCAATGAAGAAACGGCTGGTCATTGTGTGCTTACCGCCATTGATAAAGATTTCGATCACTGACTTATCAACATAAACCTCGATGATTTGCTTGGTGCTCAACCTCGGTGCTTTTCTCACTGAGCCAAACTCTTCCGCGTAGAGCTGAGACATCTTACTGCGATCAAGCATGAACTCCTTTTCTGTAGCACTGAATACGATGTTATCACCCGCAACGTTAGTAAGTGTAAACTCAAACTCGTCAGTATCCGTTTCGAGCTCAACCATGAAGCTGGTTGTATCCAATTCAAGAGCATTTTCAACCACCACAGCTTCACCCTGTAGCGCTTTCAATTCAGGTAAAGCAGACTGAACAAGATAGCCATCTTGGATTTGAAGTTCGCGTGGTAACGACAACATGCCCGCCCACTGATACTCATTAGATGGTGTATCAATCTCAGGCAGACCAATCCAAGCAATCAGAATACGGCGGCCTGTATCATCTAAATAAGTCTGTGGTGCATAGAAATCGAAGCCATAATCTGGCTGCGCAATATCTTGGTGGTTTTCCAGTTCTACCGAATCGAGATTTAAGCGGTCACCGACGATATAAGCCACCGAGTAGATATTTTTGAAATCGTATGCATTTTCGCTAGACACACCTTGTGGAGAAAACAGCATCACCGACTGATTCTCTATTTCAAAGAAATCTGGGCATTCCCACATATAGCCAAGGTTGTTGTAACGAGTTTGAATTGGACCTTTGTGCTGCCAATTCATCAGGTCTCGGCTGCAATATAGCGCCATAGAGCCAGTATTTTGAGGCGTTTGAGCACCCACAACCATCAGATAATCGCCGCCCTGTTTCCACACTTTTGGGTCGCGGAAATGTTCGGTGTAGTGATCGTTTTCGATAACCACGCCGTGCTTTTCTATTTTGCCGTCAGCAGTCATCTTGGCAAAACATTGAGTTGGCACTCGCAACCAATTTCCGTCGCGCTTGTTACCTGTAAAAAACAACAATGCATTGTCGTTTTCAACCAATGCACCACCAGAGTAAACACCGTGAGAGTCGTAATCTTGGTCTGGGTGCAAGCCAATGCCGTGGTCTTCGAAATGAACGAAGTCTTTGGTAGAAAGGTGGTACCAGTACTTCATACCATGGACGGGGCCAACTGGCGTCCATTGGTAAAATAGGTGGTGTTCACCATTAAAGAAACACAGACCATTCGGATCATTAAGCAGACCAAACTTAGGCGCAATATGGTAGCTTGGATAGCCAGAGTCTTGTTTGCGAAGCTCTACCATCGCATCAATACTCTCTAGAGAAATATCTTCTATACGGCGATATCTTTGCTCTACTGTCCAGTTCGAGTTCAAACTCATACACTCTCCTCTACGGCATTCGTATTTGAAGAGTCTTTTTGAATAAACTGAGTAAGAGCTTCTTGCGTTGGAAGTGCGGTCATTGCGCCTTTTTGCGTGGTCGCCAGTGCACCACACCCATTCGCCCACTGAATTGCAGAATCGACGACTTGTTGATTGTTCCACTCATCATCTTGAGAAAGCTTTGCAAGCAAACCGCCAACAAAAGCATCGCCTGCACCCGTGGTATCCACTGGCGTCACTGAGCGACCTGAAATCAACACACCTTGGTTTTCAAATACTCGCCAAACGCCTTTCGCGCCCTGCGTAACCAGAACAAGCGTGTTGTTAAGATCTGCAATGTTAGCCAAGCCTTGTTCCATCGAAGTTGAATCGGTTAAGAAGTCCAGTTCTTCTTCTGAGAATTTAACCACATCCGCCAACTCAACCGCTTTCATGACCACAGACTTAATTTCAGATGGGTTTTGCCACACTTCATCACGAAGGTTTGGATCGAAGCTGATGTAACCGCCCGCGGCTTTCATACGTCGGATCGCTTCGAAGGTACTGCTTCGGCTTGGTTCATTAGCCAAAGAGATCGAGCAGACGTGTAGCCACTCGTTTTTCTTAAATTCGGGAATGTCTTCAACAGACATAAACTGGTCGGCACTTGGCTTAACCATAAACGTAAAGCTACGCTCGCCTTGGTCATCAAGATCGACCACCACGGTTGACGTGCGTTGTTCAGGGTCCTTCACCAAACGCTCGGTATTCACACCTTCCTTTTGCAGAGTCACTTCCATAAAAGTGCCAAACGGATCGTTACCCACTCGGCCAAAAAATGCGCTTTTGCCTAAAAGGCGAGAAATCGCTACCGCGACATTAGCAGGCGCACCGCCCGGACATTTCAATAATGTCGCGTCAGTCTCCGGAATGAGGTCGACGACGGCGTCTCCAGTTACCCAAACTTGATTCATCTTTCTTACCTTAAAACTGAAAATCATGACAACCGAAAGCGATGGCAATCGAAAGCAGTAGCAACCAAAAGCAAGGTGACACTTCACGCTGTCATGTAAAAATATAAAAAGGCTAGCTAAGCCAAATCACCTAGCTAGCACCCCAAAGCTTAGGAAATGAAGTGAAAAGGGGGGCTTCACTTCTAGGGAGAAACGTTAAGCTGTTGCTTTAATGTTTTGCTTGCTGCGCTCGCGCAGACCTAAAACAACGGTCAGAGCAAAGGCAGTCACGAACGCGATAATCATACCTACCACGTAGTAGCCAATCTTTTCTGGTGATATTGAGATGATGCCAGGAATACCCGCCGCACCCAGTGCTTGTGCTTTCACATTGAACATCGTGATAAACGCGCTTGAAATCGCAGCGGCACAAACCGCAGCAATGAATGGATAGCGAAGCTTCAAGTTCACACCGAACATTGCAGGTTCAGTAATACCAAGCAAGCCAGTCACACCAGAAGGAATCGCGATACCTTTCATTTTCTTATCTTTACTCATGAAACCAACCGCCAGTGCCGCTGCACCTTGTGACACGTTAGACATCGCCGCGATAGGGAAGATGAACGTACCGCCAGTCGTTGCGATATCCGCAAGCAGCTGAGTTTCAATAGCAATAAAGCTATGGTGCATACCAGTGATAACAAACGGCGCATAAATCAAACCAAACACCGCACCGCCAATGAAGCCAGCACTGTTGTATAACCAATTTAGGCCGTCACCAAGCAGGAAGCCGATATCACGAGTAAATGGACCAACAATCGTGAATGTTAACAAACCAGTTATGAAAATCGCCAATAGCGGCGTTAGCAAGTTATCCAGAACCGAAGGAATAACTTTACGCAGCCCAAGCTCAACTTTCGCTAGAATAAACGCAGAAACAAGAACGGGTAGTACTGAACCTTGATAGCCTACTTTCTCGATTTCGAAACCTAAAATGTTCCAAACCGGAATGCTGCCCGACACTGATGCGCCACCGAAGCCCCAGCCGTTAAGCAAGTCTGGGTGAACCATCAACATACCTAAAGCCGCGCCAAGGTATGGGTTACCACCAAACTTCTTACTCGCTGAAAATGCTAATAAAATAGGTAAGTACACAAAAGGAGCATTAGCAAATGTATTGATCATGTTTGCTAAGTCGGTCAAACCCGGATTAGCGTCGATTAAAGATTTGCCATCAATGAATAAGCCTTGAGCCGTCAATAGGTTGTAGATACCCATCAACAAACCACCAGCAACAATCGCCGGAATGATTGGTACAAAAATA
The DNA here is from genome assembly GCF_041473335.1 of Vibrio sp. 10N.222.55.C7. Taxonomy (NCBI): domain Bacteria; kingdom Pseudomonadati; phylum Pseudomonadota; class Gammaproteobacteria; order Vibrionales; family Vibrionaceae; genus Vibrio; species Vibrio sp. 10N.222.55.C7. The sequence continues at coordinate 22,724 of NZ_JBFRSC010000045.1, read as the reverse complement.
TCAGACAGGCCTTTCACCGCGCGTTGCAGGATATTTTGGTTGTCAGCACCTGCAGACGCCACATCGTTGGTCGACATTTCCGTCATTTCAGTCAGCTTAGCCAACTCAGCATAAACTTGGTTTACGATGCCTGAGCCAAAGATGATCTGATATTGACCTGCCACTTTAAACTGGCCCTTAACCCCTTCTAGGTTATCAATCGCCTGTTCATCAATTTTATCTTGGTCTGCAACCGCAAGACGCAGACGAGTCGCGCAGTGTGCGAGTGCGGTGATATTACTTTTACCACCTAATAGAGAAAGCAGCTCTTTTGCTATTTTTGGATAATTCATTACATACCCCATTGGATTATCATTTGAGCTTTTGAATTTTCGGGAACGTTTGCAAAACAAATTTTGCCTAGAAATAACAAATGATCAAAGATAACTGCTCAATAGTGTGAGAATGATCTTCAAATTATCTCCCTAGGATAAGAAGACAGGGTTAAAATCCCCTAATAACAGGTAAATTTGATGCTCTGTTTGCAAACAATCCCAAAACTAAAATTACAATTGGATAATGAATAATGGCTAGTCTTCATGATGTCGCTCGTCTCGCTGGAGTTTCCAAGTCGACGGTTTCAAGAGTAATCAATGATGAGTATGGCGTAAAAGACGCGACCAAGGTGAAGGTGCGTAAAGCGGTTGAAGAGTGTGGCTATCTCCCAAACCAAGTCGCTAAAGACTTAAAGTCCCAAAAAACCAACCTGGTTGGCGTGATTGTTCCTAGGGTTTCTTCCCATGCCACCTCTCAGGGTGTCGATGGTTTAACCGCCGTATTAGAGCAAGCGGGCAAGCATGTATTATTAGCGAGCACACACCAAACACACCATAAAGAACTTGAATATATTCAGATATTTAATCAGAAGCGTGTTGAAGGAATCATCCTGTACGCGACCCACCTCGACAACCAATTAGTCAAAGCGATTCAAAGCTCTGCCGTACCCGTGGTATTGGTTGGTCAAGACGGGTCAATGTTTAACATCCCAAGCATTGTGCACGACGACACTCGCGTAGGGTTTGAAGCGGGTAATCGCCTCATAGCGAAAGCTTGTAAGCATATGGGATTCATCGGTGTGCAAGGTGATGATATTGCGGTTGATAAGATGAGATCGGAAGGCTTCGCTCAATCGCTTCAATTTAACGACCTCACACTGCAATTTCACGCCCGTGGCGACTTCACCATAGAATCAGGTTACCAACTGGCGAAGCAGTATCTCAAGGAGCACACCAAGCTCGACGGCCTATTCTGCGCCACTGACCGTATCGCAATCGGTGCGATCAGAGCAATTCAAGAAGCGGGCCTCGTTCCAGGAAAGGATGTCTTGGTACTCGGCGTGGGTGATGATGAACTTGCTTCAGTATGCACACCAACGCTGTCTACGTTTAACTATGCGTTTGATAAAGCGGGAGAAAATGGAGCCAAGCTGCTACTCGACCGTATTGAGAAAAAAGGCTTTGAAATGAGCAAGATGGTGTTGACCTTCACCACTATTGACCGAGAGTCTTGCTAGCGATTTATTTCAGAGATCAGGTTATCCCAAGATAAAAAATGCCAACCTTCGAGTTGAAACGATAAGGTTGGCATTTGGTGATGCGACTATCACATCATGAGTAACACTCTCTATCTAAACGATATATCAAGCAATTAGAACCAAGTTTCCATCTGCAGTGCAAACAGAACCTCGCCGCCCTCTCCCATCGTTGCAGCATCTGCTTCAGTGCTGATCGAGTAACCATTTAGGTCTTCACTCCAATCCACATAGCTCACAGCGAAACGCAGTTCTGGTCGGTCAAAGAAACCAGTGCTAGTTGAAAGCTTGAGTGTTGGTGCAACTGTCGCTTTGTAGAAACCGCCGCTCGCTTGCTCTGTCGAGTTGTCTAAATCCATGTATTGCAATGAACCTTCGTAAACCATCTCAAAGTTCTCTGTGAACTCTTGAGCTAATCGAACGTTTAAAGAAGCCCATGTGAACTCGTCATTCTTCTTCAAACGGTCTTGGCTATGCTCTGCCATTAATGCAGGTGCTAAGCGCCAGTTGTCGCCAATGCGAGTGACACCGTAGCTAAACAGGCGAACGGCTTTCGCGTCATCCAGTAGATCACCATTTGAACCGATGCCTTTTAGCTCTGCACCTAGGCCACTACCCACTAACATACCCGTTTTAGAGAAGCCTTCGCTCAGACCAAAGAAGTTGTCTCCATGGTACGCAAACATTGCGTGTACACCGCTTTCAGCTGCGCCATTTAGGCGGCTATCGTTGTCTGCTGAGGTCATACCGCTCAACATCACTTGCCATTGGCCAATACGGTTATTCATGGTTGCAATGTAGTTTTCTACATCTGTTGACGAGCTATCAATCTCACCAAAATCTCGGCCATAAATAGAGAAATTCGCTTTCCAGTTGTCGCTCATCTGAACGTCATAAACGCCCGCACCAGTACCTGATAAGAAGACAATATCCGAATCGAAAAAGTGAATATCAAAGTTGTCGCGATCGAATCGTTTACCCGCCCAAAACGTTGCTTCAGAAAACGCTTCAGATTCAGAGAACATGCTCAGACGGTTCAGTTCTGAATACACTTGTCGCACATTCAACTGGCTTTCGCTGGCAGTCCACTCGTTATTTGTCTCAGTACTGTCGGCCAACATGATGCGAAACAAAGCACTAGAGCCATCGTCTGCAAATCGCTTATGAATCAAGTTCGCTTCAACGTAATGATCATCTTCAACACCAAGACGTCCAATTGGAGCTCCAATGGCACCCGCCGCTGTCATGTAAGGACCAGTACCTGTCGCGCCGTTTAGGTCGTCGTTGATCAATAACCCAGAGCGAGCATAGCCGTGAAACTCAAACGAAGAAGCCTTTTCATTGGCCTCGGTAGAGACCTGCTCTGTTTGTGCAACCCTTTGTTCTAATTCATTAATACGTTGCTCTAATGCTGCAACGTCTTCACTTGCTAATACCGATGTAGTCATTAGCCCCATTGTTACAGCAACCGCTAAAATGTGTCGTTTCATTCTGATGTTCTCACGTTAATTGTTTTGGATTATTTGCAAACGTTCCCAAAACAATTCGTAAGCACATTTCGGCTTATACTTTTGATGTATAAGCTCTATATCGAAGAAGAAATAGAAATCAGTCGTGTTGATTACTTCACTTTTGTATCTGAGTGGATGATAGATCGATAATTTAGGGAACGTTACCGAAAATGCATAATTCTGATAACTTTGTCACAAGTGAAATTGATTAATGGGCGAAAAATAGTGTATCGCGCACATTAGATATCTCAGAAAAATAGAGAGAAAATCCAGTACGAGAATTAGGAAAGGCGCTAGAAAATGCAACAGGTTGGCTATAAAAATTAAAGCCTGAGAAGCGATTTTTCAGGCTTTAGAAAGGCGTTCATTGATAACAATAGGTCGTTTTTTGAAAAGTGTATGACATTAACTAACGTGACAGTTTATAGAAGAATAAAGCGTTTAAAAGACTACTTTCTCTTACCCTGCTCCACCAACTTTTCATTCCATGCCGTATTGCCGTCACGCTTAGAGACATCGTACTCCGCACAGAACTGAGATATGGTCATATTGTTATCGCCAGTGGCAAGCTTGAGAGCCAACTGAACTTGTTGAAGCTTGCTTTGCAGTCGCAAGATTTGACCAGCATTTGGGCTTTTCTCTTTGGCGTATTTTAAAGCCGCATGCTTACGTTCTGCCGCGCCCGCTCGGCGATCTGCTTCTGATAACAGATACTTGAGTTGAGCAACACTCTTGCCTTTCTTGAAGGCAGGATCAAGCAACTCAACGCATTCATCAAACGATGGATCGATAACGTATGGGTCAACTTTATGAGCTTGTTGGCGCATCCATTCGAGTGCGAGTTTTTCATCTGACATAATTACATCTTTACCAAAGAAACAGCCCTATATGGTATCGCTCAATAGCAAACCGCTGCAATAACAAATTGAGTGACTTTACGCCTTTTTACACTGTGCCGATTGACTAATTTAACAATCACAGCTCCAATAGTTGGCTTTAACGCATCACAAACAGCTCTTCGTGGTAGTGCTTTTCAATATCAAATTGATAGGTGTCTAATTCTTTTTTCAGTGATGTAGAGAACAACTCCGGCCCGCAGAAATACATCTCGTACTCGTTGAGGTCGCCACATTGATTGACAATTCTTCCGGCGTTTAGCCGCGGTGAGTGCAAGGTATCTATCACGGTCAACTTCACACCAACCGCGTGTGCTAGGTGCCACAACTCATCGATTAATTGCTTATCAACACCGCGAGTACAATAAAACAGTTGAATACGAGGATGATCTCGTTCTGTTTTGAGCGCTTCAAGTGTTGCAAAAAACGACGCTATCCCGACACCACCAGCAACCCAAATTTGTGGCTTGCTTAGGTCAAAATAAAGTCGACCATAGGGTCCTTCAACCGTAACCGCATCGCCCGCTTTCACTCGTTCATATAGGCCATTAGTAAAATCACCCAGCTCTTTGATCAAAAAGCGCAGCTCTGGATCATCACTGCCAGAAACAATGGTAAACGGATGCGGGTCTTCATTACCGAAACGCAAGTACGCAAACTGCCCAGCTTTGTGACCTTGCCAAGATGCCTCCGGTTTTAACACCAGCTCCATCACTTCAGCTTGTGGAAAATAGCGAGTCGAGATAATCGTCGCTGAGTGACGATTACGACGCCCAACCAAGCCCAACAAACTGTAAATCGCTGCGATAGACCCAGCCAAAGCAAATGCCACAGTTAGATAATAAATAGGTTCTCCCCAATACGCTCGTTTAAGCAGGATTACTGAGTGGAAAGCGATAAACAGGTACGCAACCGACATCAGACGGTGCGACAATTTAAACGGTTTGTACTTCACTGCCGCCCATAGTGACGCCACCAGTAAAATGAGCAACAAGTAGAAGCCCCACTCGCCAATACTCTGAGCAATACCGCGTAATTCATTGACCCATAACTCCCATCCAGTCAAAACAGCTTGCGGCCCTGAACCATCGTGTCGAACAGGCTTATCTAACACACCAGACACCACCAATGACTTAGGTATTTGGTACCACAACCAGTGTGTCACACCCAGTGCAACACCACCGATACCGAGCCATTTATGGACTCGATATGCTTTATCCATACCTTTCAGCCAATTCTCAACCATAGGCAAACGCATCGCCAAGATCATTGTGATGGACATTAACACCAGAGACAAAATACCTGAGTACTGAATCATGGCTGAGCGCCATTCAAAGACATCGCTTGAAGCGAATAATTGCGGTTCCATCGCAAACCAAAAGGCTGACATTGTGGCAATCATTGCCCAAATGATATTGCGGACTGTTTTCATTTGTTAACACTCATAAAGACGACATCATTACTTTAGCTCCTGTGATGTAAAGGGACGTCAACGTACGTAAATCTATGCAAAGGATCTCGTTCATTGTGCTGTAACAGAGATAAAAGAGACAAACTGCCCACGGCCAATAAGCGCTCTTTGATCGATAAAAGCGGATTCTTCGTACATATAAGTCCGTTAGTGAGCATGCTCGAAGATAACAATAAATGAGAAGAAGAGAAGATATGAAGGACATGACCCTTTCTAAACAAGATATCCAAACAATGGACCCGCGCCACCGCATTCGTTTGGTTAACTCCCTATCTGGATTTAAAAGCGCCAACCTAATTGGTACTTGTGATAAACAGGGGCTTGAAAACCTTGCGATAGTGAGCTCTGTCATTCACCTAGGGTCTGATCCCGCGCTGCTTGGTTTTATTGTTCGCCCAGATAAAAGCCGACGTCATACGCTAGAAAACATCCTAGAAACTAAGTACTTCACCGTTAACAGCATTGGTGCTGACTTTGTTAAAAAGGCCCATCAAACCTCGGCTCGCTACCCTAAACCAGTCTCAGAATTCAACGCGGTCGGCTTAACGGCCTATTATGACGACACATTCCCCGCTCCCTTCGTCTTGGAGAGCAGTTTAAAGATAGAGTTAGCGTTCAAAGAACAGATAACAATCGAAAGCAATCAAACGCAAATGTTGATCGGTGAAGTTATAACGATTCACGCACCCAAACGCGCCGTGATGCCGGATGGCTACCTTGATTTAGAAGCGTTGGATTTGGTCACGGTATCAGGGCTTGATAGCTACCACGTAACTCAAAGACTGCACCGATTAAGCTATGCAAAACCACAACAGCCACTCTTTCCACTCACTCGTGAAGGTAACCCAACTTCATGGGAAGCTTTCGAACTCAATCTAAACTAATTTTGTTCGGCAATTTGCTATCAAAAGTGCTAACGTCCTTTAATTCCAAGAGATGCATCTCACACAGGCGCATCTCACTGAGCACACTATTGATTCTTACGTCTGTTTCCAAGGACCCTTTTGAAGTTAACTCACTTTAAATACAAAACGCGCGAAGGCCCAGACTACCGACATGGCGATCAGGTGTCATTCATGGACATCAAACAAACCTTCGGTACGGGCAGCATTCGTGTGGGTGCTTGGGTGACGAAAGAAGAAAAAGAGTTGGCCGCAAATCTGATATTCGATTCGCTAGCCGACTTGGCTTACATCTTGGCTTTGCCACCAGAAGCGATTGGCCTTCGCGGCACATTAGGCTTAGCGTTCGGCAGTGGCGGCAGAAAAGGCTTAGCGTTCGGCAGTGGCGGCAGAAAAGGCGTACAAGCACACTATGCCCCGAACCAACGAGAATTAGCCCTCGCGAAGAATGCCGGAGCTGGCGCGCTCGCTCACGAGTTTTGGCATGCATTTGACCACTATATCGCTGAGAAAGCGTTTGAAATCGGCGATACCTCTGGCCCTCGCAAGCAGATCCTGTTCGCCAGCGACTGTTGGTTGCACGATAGAACGGTGCGACCTCATCCATTAAACGAAAGTTTGATGTCTCTGTTTGATGCCACACTGCTTAGCGACAATAACTTGGACAAACACGATTATGTGGCTCGCAGTGTGATTGCCGACAAAGCGATGTCTGCCCGTTACTTCTCACTACCCACAGAGATGATGGCGCGCGCTTTTGAATCCGTGATTGAATCGTGTTCCGATATCAAGAACGCTTATCTAGTGGATGGCACAACCAAGCCTGATATGTACCCCGTGTATCCTGATATGGCGCACCGAGAACAGATATACCAAGCCCTGCAAGGTTACTTCGCACCATTAGGCCGATCTTTGAGTAAATAGCATTTTGAGTCAGTAACTCTCTGCATATTTACAATGAATGACATGTACCATAAGTTGATCATGTGTAAGCTCTGATATAACATGTACAACAAGCGGAACATGTAGAATAGTTAATTCATGAATGATTAACTATTCTGTGTATATAGAAAGATTAAACATATCCAAAAACAACAGGGTAAATAAGTGATGAATATTGTTTCTTTTACTGAGGCCAGAAATAGCCTTAAGTCTGTGCTCGATAGAGTGGTAGACGATTCTGATGTTACGGTAATAACCAGACGAGATTCAGAAGATGCAGTGGTCATGTCTCTTGATCATTTTAATTCAATGCAAGAAACCTTGTACCTAATGAGCTCGCCTAAAAACGCTGAAAGATTGGCTGAATCTATTGCTCAACTCGAAGCCGGAAATACAACCGTTCGAGAATTGAATAATGACGAATGATCGAAAGATTGTATTTACAGATAATGCTTGGGAAGATTACCTATACTGGCAAACCCAAGACAAGAAAACGCTCAAGAAACTAAATAAGTTGATTGAAGCCGCCAAAAGAACGCCCTTTGAAGGGATTGGAAAGCCGGAGCCACTAGTCGGCAACCTGTCTAGCTTTTGGTCAAGACGAATCGATGACAAGAATCGATTAGTGTATAAAGCAGATGACGATAACTTTTACATAATTGCTTGTCGTCACCACTATTAAAAGCAGTAAGCAGCACATAGAAAGAGCAGTAATGATCAGTTGGCCATCTTTGGTAAAACTCGACGGTGACGATGAGCTTATTTACGTCGCGTCAGAACAAGATTTTCAGGCAGAATGCTCAGACATGATCTTGGGTGAAGATGATTACCTCATCGATTCTGAAGGTGACAGTTACGCACTTCAATCGAACTCAAATCAACTGTCGCTAGCGAAACGAACTGAGCAGTATTCAGTAGAAAGCGTGACTAAGCTGATACGAAATCATGAGTTCCAGAAAGCCGAAGTGTGCCTGATGAAGATCCACTTCCTGACGATTGAAGAAGCGATTCAGTCTTTGGCTTTTGAGCCACGTTAATAGTTCATTTAAAAGCTAATAAACGAAACCTGTTAAAACAAAAACAGCGCCAATTTAGGCGCTGTTTTTCGTTGTTGTCTTGGCTATTTCAAAAAAAGAGTTAATACATTAAGCGATAAAAATCTGAGCCAGTGCATAACCTAAGCAACATGCGCCGACCACACCAATTAAACCAACCGACATGAATGAGTGGTTGAAGTACCACTTACCAATCTTGGTAGTGCCAGACACATCGAAGTTAACTGTTGCGATGTCTGATGGGTAGTTCGGGATGAAGAAGTAGCCGTAAACCGCTGGCATCAAGCCGATAAGCAGTGCTGGATCTAATCCTAAGCCAAGGCCAACCGGTAGCATCATACGTGCAGTTGCTGCTTGAGAGTTCACCACAACCGATACGATGAATAGCGCTAGTGCGAACGTCCATGGGTAGTTAGTCACCATTTCCACGATGCCAGACTTGAACTGAGGCATTGCGTATTGGAAGTAGGTATCCGACATCCAAGCGATACCGAAGATCGCAATCGCCGCCACCATTCCCGATTTGAATACCACACCGTTTGGCACATCTCGCGGGTCAGTTTTAGTCGCCAGCAAAATGATACCGCCGAAGCAGAGCATCATCATTTGGATGATCACCGACATCTTGATTGGCTTGTCGCCGTCTACGATAGTTCTGATCTCAGGCACCATCGCCACGATAACAATCACGACAATCGACAATAGGAAAATCAATACCGCATTGCGAGCCGAAGTAGGCAGTACTTCATCCAAAGACGTTGCTGTGGTGCTTTCGATACGCTTTTTCCACTCAGGATCTTTTAGACGCGCTTGGTATTCAGGATCATCGTTCAGCTCTTTACCGCGTTTCAAGCTATACAAAGAAAGTAAGAACGTACCAAACAACGTTGCAGGCACCGTCACCATCAAAATAGAAAGCAGAGTAATAGAATGTTGAATATCAGAAAGCTGCGCGAGGTAATACACCACAGCAGCTGAAATTGGCGAGGCAGTAATAGCCAGTTGAGACGCTACAGACGCCGCCGCCATTGGGCGCTCAGGACGAATCCCGTTTTTCAATGCCACATCACCGATGATAGGCATGATGGAATACACCGCGTGGCCAGTACCCAATAGGAAAGTCATCGAATAAGTCACAAACGGGGCTATCAAGGTGACGCGTTTCGGGTTCTTTCTCAGCACCCTTTCCGCCACTTGCAGCATGTATTTTAAGCCACCAGCCGCTTCGAGTATCGAAGCACAAGTAACAACGGCGAGGATGATCAACATTACGGTGACAGGTGGAGACGTTGGTGGCATCTTGAAGACAAACACCTCGATTACCAAACCAATACCAGAAACAACACCTAAGCCAATACCGCCATACCGAGACCCGATATAAAGGACGACTAATAAAAATAGAAACTCAAAATACAACATAAGCAACCCTGCTAAAAATGTGGACTAATGTTATTTTCTCCCTAAGCTCAGCCATTTACTTATTGCTTGGTCACACTATGATTGCAGGCTCCCGTTAATTGTTTTTTATAAGATTATGGTCACGCTAACACGCCTGTAAGTTTATGAAATGTAATAAGAAGCCAGGCACAAGACCTAGATTTGTTATGTGGGATAATCACAATTGTTTCTATTAGATCTGGATGGCCTATAAAACACAAGGCTCATAACTGAACGATATTATTTCAACCACAATCAATCACATTTAAAGTCATGCAGAAGCATATTGCCGAGCCGATTGGATATATTCTTACTGAACGTTGACTCGCCTATCACTAGACACTATGTCAAAATACCCGCCCTCACGACGACAACACAGAAAGAACCACGTATATGAATTTTCAAGCTGCTATTTTTGATATGGATGGACTGCTGCTCGACACCGAGCGACTTTGTATGCAGGTATTTGAAGAAGCATGTCACGCGCAAGGTGTTCCGTTTTTGCAGGATGTTTACCTAGGCATCATTGGCTGTAACGCAAAAACCATCGAACAGATTTTTCGAAACGGTTACGGTGAAGGGCTAGATTACCCAGCGCTGAATAATGAATGGCGCACCCGCTACAGTGCAATTGTTAAAAACCAAGCAATCCCAGTAAAAGATGGCGTGATTGAACTGCTTGAATGGCTAAAATCGAATGACATTCCAATCGCGGTGGCGACCTCCACTCAGCTTGATATCGCGAAGAAGAAGCTTGAGCTGGCTGGCCTAGATTCTTACTTCACTTCATTAAGCACAGGCTGCGAAGTGACTCACGGCAAGCCTCACCCAGAGATTTACTTGCTGGCGGCTGAACGCCTAGGTGTTGCGCCTGAAACCTGCCTAGCGTTCGAAGATTCGAACAACGGAATTCGCGCTTCTATGGCAGCCAACATGATCAGCTTCCAGATCCCTGATTTAGTAGAGCCATGTGACGAAGTGAAAGCGCTTGGACACACGATCAGCCCATCGCTGCATCATGTATTGGCGCAGCTGCAACAAGCCGCAGCTTAAAAGCCAATACAACAAATAAAGACCAATATTAAGCCGACTCACAGAGTCGGTTTTTTTGTTGATATACTTTGTATAAAAGATAAAAACTCGCGCTTGAAACTGTTACAGTCGATGTGAATAAATGCTAGATAATAAGCAACATCATTAACGGAGACAGAGACGCGTGAAGGAAAAGTTTGAAGACCAACTGCTTGAGTTTGCACAGCAAGAAATGACACAAGATGCAGCACACGACATCAGCCATATTAAGCGTGTCGTCAAAACCGCAAAAGCTTTGTGCGATCAAGAACAAGCTAAGCTTGAAGTCGTATTACCTGCTGCTTATCTTCATGATTGCTTCACCTTTCCTAAGAACCACCCAGACAGGGCCCAAAGCTCAACAATGGCAGCAGATAAGGCGATCTCTTTCCTCAAATCTATCGACTATCCCGCGTCCTATCTTGATGAGATCCATCATGCCATTGTCACGCACAGCTACAGCGCCAACATCACACCTGAAACCTTAGAAGCTCAGATCGTCCAAGATGCGGATCGCCTTGATTCTCTCGGTGCAATTGGTATCGCTCGCTGTTTGTATGTGGGTCAGAGCTTTAACGCCGAGCTGTATAACCACGAAGACCCGTTCGCTGAACATCGTGACTTGGATGACAAGCATTACAGCGTCGACCACTTCTACGTGAAGCTGTTTAAGCTAGCAGAAACCATGAATACAGAATCAGCCAAGTTAGAAGCCAACAAGCGCACCGATTACATGCGTGGCTTTCTTGAGCAGTTGGGCACGGAAGTTTAGCGGTTTAGAAAAAGAGACACGCGATAAGGAAGAGACAAGGATATGGAAATAAACCGCTTTAAAGCCTCCGATGCCAATGAGATCGTCACTTGGTTCACATCACTCGAAGACTATGTACTGTGGGGCGGACGAACCTTTGGTTGGCCGTTAGAAGCCGCCTCCATCATCGAACGCTCTCAAGAGCCACATGTCGAGCTCTATACCTTTTCTGCACCTAAGTCATACTCTGAACCGAACGCCGATTCAAACGCCAGGGACTTGCTTGGCTTTATGGAATTTCAACGCATGTCAGACAACGAACTTCGTTTCTGCCGAGTTGCGATTCACCCAAACCTTCGAGGCAAAGGGTTAGGACAATCGATGCTTGAAACGGCCTTAGAGGCTGCGAAAGAAATACCGAATGTCACCACCATCACCTTAGCCGTATTCAAGCAAAACCACGGCGCAAAACGCTGCTACGACAAAGCGGGCTTTGAGGTGGTCGACAAAGAGCCGAGCGTGAAAGAGTTCAATGGTAAAATATGGCCCTTGTATCAAATGGAATTAAAGCTCAGCTAGCGTGTTTTACTCGGCTTGATCGTTTTAATTAACAGACTTACTTTAGTTAACAGAATCGTTTTAATTGCCAGATTCGACCCCATATCATTAAGCATTGGCTACACAGATGTAATTTGGAACCTTCAATGACCCAAGAAAAATTCGACACTATTTATCAACGTGCAGCCCACCGTAAAGGCGGAGCGGCCGAGCTCGAAAAGATTGTTCGTGCGCCCCTTTCACAAGCTGAGCTATCACAAATCACAGACGATCGTTGGCTAGCCGCCTTTACCGAAAAAGTATTCCAGTGTGGGATTTCATGGAATGTGGTGAGAAAGAAGTGGCCGCAATTTGAAGAAGTGTTCTTTGAATTCAATATCGAAAAAATGCTGATGCTGCCGAACGAGATGTGGGAACAGAAAGCACAAGACCCGCGTATTATTCGTCACCTTACTAAGGTGATGACCATCCCTGCCAATGCCACCATGATTCACAACGCCAAGCGTGAGGCCGATTCGTTCTCGCAAATGGTTGCCGACTGGCCATCAGAACGCATCACCGAACTTTGGGATTATCTGAAGAAACACGGCAAGCGACTGGGCGGTAACACTGGCGCTTACACCTTACGCCAAATGGGCAAAGATACCTTCATCTTGTCATCGGACGTTGAAGCGCATTTGCGCAGTACCGATGTGGTGGATAGCGGTCGTAACACCAAGCGAGCACAAGTCGCGGCGAGTAAGGCTTTCAACGAATGGCAGCAGCAATCAGGTCGTAGCCTCAGCGAAATCAGCCAGATCGTGGCATACAGCTGTGGCGACAACCGCGTCTAGTTCAAGAAGAATGGCTTAAAGCTTTAGATTGCACACAGTTCCCTGCAAACTAAATGTTATAAGTCATTAACAAATAAGCGTGCATCGCACTTTCATCCAGTGGCATTGTATAGATAAATGTATACAATATAGAGTAATACTCATGAATTATTCTCGACCAAGCCAACTCGACTAAACAAGGGTCCTTATCTCTATGACAGTTCTCAAAAACTCTGTCTCCAAAGGTGTAAAAACGAAAGTAACAGGCCAGACTCAAGACGATGTTGTTTACTGCCATATCTTCGATGCGATACTAGAACAAAGGCTGCCACCAGCCACCAAATTAAGCGAAGAAGCATTAGCAGAAATCTTTGGTGTTAGCCGTACTATTATTCGTCGTGCCTTGCTGCGCCTATCTTTAGAACAAGTTGTGGTGATCCGTCCTAACCGAGGTGCCGTGATTGCAGCACCCACAGTAGACGAAGCCAAACAGATATTTAAAGCACGCGAAGTGATGGAAATTGCTATCACAGAGCTAGCGGTTAAAAACGCGACCAAAGCTCAAATCGAAGAGTGTAGAAAACTGGTCGCGAAAGAGAACTGCGCCTTCGACCAAGGTGACTATGGTTCTGGCTTACGTTTGTCTGGTGAGTTCCACATCAAACTGGCTGAAATGGCTGAGAACGCGCCACTGCTGGCTTTTCAACGCAGCTTGGTATCGCAAACTTCTCTGCTTATTGCCCAGTACGAAACCGGCAGCCACTCAAACTGCTCTCTAGATGAGCATGAAGGATTGCTTGATGCGATAGAGTCTGGAGATGAAGAGCAAGCCGTTGACCTAATGCGAGAGCATTTAAGCCACATTCGCTCTAAGCTAAACCTAGACAGCAGCACCGCATCGAGCGACCTGCATGTTGTGTTCTCAGATCTGCTTAAGAACAAGTCATAATCGCTTCTATAAGCTATTAATGACTAACTGCTAATAGTTTCTTGTTGGCAACTATCAGTTAACAACTTTTTGTTAACAAGACGGGAGAGAAGTAAGCCTCTGCGATTACTTCTCTTTTTTATACCCTCCACATAATGATAGACGCGAAGATCGACTCATTTCACCTCAAAACACTCTCGTTTCTGAGCAGAATAGTGCTCTTAGCCTCTATAACATTTACTCCCTAAAGCCAAAATTATTGTCTTTATTTTGTATACATAGCCATTAATTCATTCACACCACAAAACTCAACACTTCCAATTTAAATCCCAATAAAACAAACAACTACATCCAAAATTAAATTGTACACAATTCACCAAAGTGCAATGTTGTTGCATTTTTGTAAATAAATAGTTGACCACAGGGTCAGGATGGATAATTATTGACCTAGAAGTCAAAAAGAATACACATGGAAATATGTCGATATACAAGGAGGTCTCTTGATTACTTTTTTGCTCAATCAGGAAATAAGACGTGAAGACAATCTGTCGCCAAATATGACAGTGCTCAACTACCTTCGTACCAAGATAAATAAGACGGGTACAAAAGAAGGTTGTGGGTCGGGCGACTGTGGTGCATGTACGGTAGTTCTGGGTGAAGTGGTTGATGGACAACTGCAATACCGCTCGGTGAACTCTTGCCTTACGTTCGTTTCAGCGCTGCATGGCAAACAACTGATCACGGTAGAAGATCTGCAAAACCGAGATAAGTCATTGCACCCAGTCCAGAAGGCAGTAGTTGATTTTCACGGTTCACAGTGTGGTTACTGCACGCCGGGCTTCATCATGTCGATGTTTGCACTAGGCAAAAACAAACCCGATGCGAGCAAAGAAGACGTAATGGAATCACTGGCGGGTAACCTATGTCGTTGTACAGGCTACCGACCAATTGTTGATGCTGCGATGTCGCTTTCAACAGACCAACCTTTGATCGACCAGTTCGCTGAGCTTGAACGCAACACCATCAAGAAGCTAGAAAGTATTCAAGACACCGAGGCCAACTTACGCCTTGGTCACCTCACCGCTTTTTCCCCGAAAAGCACTGATGAGCTGGCCAAGCTTTTTCAAGCCCACCCGAACGCTATGCTGGTTGCTGGCGGTACGGATTTAGCACTGGAAGTGACACAATTCCATCGCGAGATTGAAACACTGATCAGCGTAAACCTTGTTGAAGACATGAAGGTATGCGAAGAGACCGACACCGATTTAATCATTGGTGCCAACCTACCTATCAGCGATTCTTACTCACTACTGAAAAAACACTACCCAGATTTTGGGGAACTATTGCACCGCTTTGCTTCACTTCAAGTTCGTAACCAAGGCACCATCGGTGGCAATGTTGCCAACGCTTCACCTATCGGTGATACCCCTCCTCTACTGATTGCCCTGAACGCGAAGATCAAACTTCGTTGTGGTGATGAGTCACGCACCATGCCGATTGAAGATTACTTCATCAGCTACAAAGTGACAGCGCAAAAAGAGAGTGAGTTCATTGAACAGATCATCATTCCTAAGCCAACCAACGACAGCTTCCGAGCTTACAAACTGTCTAAACGTTTAGACGATGATATCTCTGCAGTGTGTGGTGCGTTTGATATTCAAATCGAAGACGGCAAGGTTTCTTACGCTCGTATCGCCTTTGGCGGTATGGCTGCAACACCTAAGCGCGCGGCGCGTTGTGAAAATACGTTATTAGGCAAACCGTGGACAGACGCTAATATTAAGTTAGCGATGCAGGAACTGTATAACGACTTTGAGCCGCTCTCTGATTTCCGTGCAAGCCAAGAATACCGTTCATTGTCGGCGGCCAACATGCTGCGTCGCTACTTCATTGAACAACAGAACAAAAACAACCAAATCGAAACAAGGGTAACGTCTTATGTCTAAATCAAATTCCTCTGTTCACAAGAGCAATGCGATGACCCACGAAGAGATGGTTACCATTGCAAAACAAGACCTAAAAACTGGCGTAGGTAAAAGCGTAAAACACGACAGTGCAGCCAAGCAAGTCACGGGCGAAGCGGTATACATTGATGACCGCCTAGAGTTCCCAAATCAACTGCATGTCTACGCTCGCCTGAGCACGCAAGCACACGCCAACATCACCAAAATAGACCTGTCACCATGTTACGAATTCGAAGGTGTGGCAATTGCCATTCAAGCCAAAGACGTACCGGGTGAGCTGGATATCGGTGCGATTCTTCCGGGTGACCCACTGCTTGCAGACGGCAAAGTTGAATACTACGGCCAACCCGTGATTGCTGTGGCAGCCAACGATTTAGAAACGGCACGCAAAGCCGCACATGCAGCCATTATTGAATACGAAGAGCTACCTGCGATTCTTGATGTGAAAGAAGCGCTAGACAAAGAGCACTTCGTCACAGAAAGCCACACTCAACAACGTGGCGACTCTAAAGCTGCACTGGCAAAAGCAAAACACGTGATCTCTGGCGACCTAGAGATCGGCGGACAAGAACACTTCTACCTAGAAACTCAAATCAGTAGCGTGATGCCAACCGAAGACGGCGGCATGATCGTTTACACCTCGACACAAAACCCGACCGAAGTTCAAAAACTGGTTGCGGAAGTGATTGGCGTACCGATGCACAAAGTCGTGATTGATATGCGTCGTATGGGCGGTGGTTTCGGTGGTAAAGAGACTCAAGCGGCCTCTCCAGCATGTATGGCTGCGGTTATAGCCCACCTTACAGGCCGACCTACCAAAATGCGTCTGCTGCGTAACGAAGACATGCAGCAAACCGGTAAACGCCACCCGTTTTACAATCAATACACGGTCGGTTTTGACGACAATGGTGTGATTCAAGGTGCCGACATTACCGTTGCAGGTAACTGTGGTTACTCGCCAGACTTATCAAGTTCTATCGTCGATCGTGCGATGTTCCACTCAGACAACGCTTATTACTTAGGCGATGCAACTGTGGTCGGTCACCGATGTAAAACCAACACCGCATCGAATACCGCTTACCGTGGCTTTGGTGGCCCGCAAGGCATGATGACCATCGAGCACATCATGGACGAGATTGCGCGTTACCTGAAAAAAGATCCTTTGGAAGTACGTAAGGCGAACTACTACGGCGAAGAAGGCCGTAACGTAACCCATTACTACCAAACCGTTGAAGACAACTTTTTACCTGAGATAACCGAACAGCTTGAGCGCAGCAGTGACTATCACGCACGTCGTAAAGAAATCGCTGAGTTCAACAAGCAGAGCCCTATCTTGAAGAAAGGCCTTGCTATCACACCCGTGAAATTCGGCATCTCGTTTACTGCGACTTTCTTGAACCAAGCAGGTGCGCTCATCCATATCTACACCGATGGCAGTATTCATTTGAATCACGGTGGTACGGAAATGGGGCAAGGCTTGAACATCAAAGTGGCACAAATCGTTGCACAGGAGTTCCAAGTCGATGTCGAACGTATCCAGATCACCGCTACAAACACAGACAAAGTTCCGAACACATCACCAACCGCAGCCTCATCGGGCACCGACCTCAACGGTAAGGCCGCGCAAAACGCCGCAATGACCATTAAGCAGCGCCTGATTGACTTCGCTTCTTCGCACTTCAAAGTGTGGCCTGAAGAGGTGGTGTTTAAGAACGGCATGGTGCAGATTCGCGACGAGATCATGACCTTCAACTCATTTGTTGAACTGGCTTGGTTTAACCAAATCTCGCTATCGAGCACTGGCTTCTATCGCACTCCGAAGATCTATTACGATCACGAGAAGGCGCGTGGTCGTCCATTCTACTACTACGCATACGGAGCATCTTGTTCAGAGGTTATCGTCGATACCCTAACCGGTGAAAACAAGATTCTACGTGTCGATATTTTGCATGACGTGGGCGCTTCATTGAACCCAGCAATTGATATCGGCCAAGTCGAAGGTGGCTTTGTGCAAGGTGTCGGTTGGTTAACGACGGAAGAGTTGGTTTGGAACCAGCAAGGCCGCTTGATGACCAATGGTCCTGCGAGTTACAAGATCCCGGCGATTGCTGATATGCCAATTGATTTTAGAACGCATCTTTTAGAAAACCGTAACAACCCAGAAGACACCGTCTTCAACTCGAAAGCTGTGGGTGAACCGCCTTTCATGTTGGGTATGTCGGTATGGAGCGCACTGAAAGACGCAATCAGCTATGTCGCCGTCGATGGCGCGATTCCTAAGCTCAACACACCTGCAACGCCAGAACGTATTCTGATGGCGATTCAGGAAGTCACTGAAACGGCTCCGACTTCGGTCGATGCTCAATCAGAAACGGCTTAGGACTCATATCGTTCGTTTAGCTTGGGAAGCATAAAAAGGGATTTAGGAGGACATATGTTTAAGGATAATTGGATTCACGAACTGGCAAAACTGGAAGAGAACTACGAACCGTGTGTGATGGTGACGGTGCTCGAAGACAGAGGTTCCGTTCCACGCGATGCGGGCACCAAAATGCTTATCACTCGTGACCGAATCATCGCTACGATTGGTGGTGGCCACCTTGAACATGTGGCCACTAAAATGGCGCGTGAGATGCTGATTGCCAGCGAGAAATCACTCAAAGTAGAACGCTTCAACCTAGGTGCTCGCTTAGGCCAGTGTTGTGGCGGAATGGCAACGTTAAGCTTTGAGCCGATTGGCACTCAGCAGAACCATCTTGTGCTGTTCGGCGCAGGCCATGTTGCCAAAGCGCTGCTGCACATTGTCGCAACCCTGCCCTTCCGCGTGACCTGGATTGATGAACGTGAAGAAGTGTTCCCTGAAACGCTACCACAGGGTGTGAAAAAGCTTGTCTCAGACGATCCAGTCGGTGAAGTGAAACACATGCCACCGAACAGCTACTACCTAGTGATGACGCACAACCACCAGCTCGATTTCGATTTAACCAAAGCGATTATCGACCGTGAAGACAGCCGTTACTTCGGCATGATTGGCTCGCTTACTAAGCGCAAGAAGTTCGACTTCCGCTTAGAGCAACGCGGCTATAGCCAAGAACAAATTGAAACCATGCTTTGCCCGATTGGTATTAGTGCGGTGAATGGCAAACATCCTGCGGAAATCGCAGTATCGGTTGCCGGTGAACTGATCGCACACTATCAAGGCCAAGCACTTGAACAAAAGCGCCCAACCAAACAATATCGAAATCAGGATTTGACCGATCAACACAGTCAACCAAGCGACGTAAGCGAACCACCATTGGAAGAGAAGATCGCCTAATAAAAGTCGCAAAGCTTCAGTGGCCATAACGTCGCTGAAGTCATTAAAAGGAAGTAAACATGACAACGCAACGCAAAGCTTATCGCGCCAGCATTTTACACAGCGTCGCCGACCCAAAAGACGTCGGTATCGATGAGTCTTACGACTATTTTGAAGACGGTGTTTTAGTGGTTGAGAATGGCCACATCGTCGACTTAGGCCATGCCGATGACGTATTGGCGCGTCAGCCTAAAACACTCGAAGTAAAAGAATACAAAGACAAGCTGATCACCTCTGGTTTTATTGATACGCACATCCACTACCCTCAAACGGGGATGATCGCGTCTTACGGTGAGCAGCTTCTTGATTGGTTAGAGAACTACACCTTCCCAGAAGAAAAACGTTTCAAAAACCCAGTCTACGCACACAAAGTGGCAAAGCTATTTCTAGACGAACTGGCGAGCAACGGTACCACAACAGCTCTTGTATTCGGCACGGTACACAAAGAGTCAGTGAACGTGTTCTTTGAAGAAGCTGAGAAACGTAACCTACGTATGATCGCAGGTAAGGTTTTAATGGATCGCAATGCACCCGATTACCTCACCGACACTCCAGAATCTGGCTATGAAGATTCAAAAGAACTCATCGAGAAATGGCATAACCGAGGTCGCTTACACTACGCAGTAACACCACGTTTTGCACCAACCAGTACGCCAGAACAGTTGGCGACGGTTGGGAAATTACTCGAAGAGTATCCAGACGTATACATGCACACCCACCTTTCTGAAAACGAGAAAGAGATTGAATGGGTAAAAGAACTGTTCCCAGAGCGCGACAGCTATTTGGATGTGTATGACCACTATGGCCTACTGCACAAACGTTCGGTTTTCGCCCATGGCATTCACTTGTCTGATTGCGAATGTAAGCGCCTAGCCGACACGGAATCTGCCATTGCTTTCTGCCCGACCTCTAACCTGTTCTTAGGCTCAGGTTTATTCCGATTACCAGAAATGGAAGAGCACGGCATTCGTGTTGGTATGGGGACTGATGTCGGCGCAGGCACTAGCTTCTCAATCCTACAAACCATGAGTGAAGCCTATAAGATCATGCAGCTTCAACATAAGAAATTGCACCCAGCTAAGTCGCTATTCTTAGCCACATTAGGTGGTGCACGTTCACTGCATTTAGAAGACAAGATTGGCAACTTGGAAGTAGGAAAAGAAGCCGATTTCGTGGTGTTGGACTTACACGCCACACAATTGATGCGCTTTAGAATGGAACAAGCGACCAAGCTTGAAGAGAAGCTATTTGTATTGATGAGCCTGGGTGACGACAGAACCGTCAGCGAGACTTACATCTACGGCGAGAAAGCCTACGATGTGAATTTCAAAGATTATCAAAAGCTCGTTAGCTAGACTGAAAACCGAGTAACAATCGCTAGACAGCGACAGCCGTCGTTAATTAAAAATCCGTCCAGATTTATCTAGCCTTGAAAGACCAGTTGCTGATGCCACTGGTCTTTTTTGTGCTTCATTCAAAGAAATATAAATTAACCGTTCACAAACAACGATCTTCGGTGACGCCAAGTCATTATATTGATAGGTTAATGTTTATACATATCGACTTCATACTTCACTTTAGCGTCTCTCTAAAACATTCGTTTCTCAGCTAAATGGAAGCACTCAATCTAGAAAGGAATTCTATGTTCGAACAGGTCGTCAGCATTCTGTTTCCCGTTTTTGCTTTAGCCAGTGCTGGCTTTGCGGTGGGTCGTTGGCTCAAGCCCGATTTCAAACCGATCAATCGCATCAACATGGATGTGTGTATTCCTGCGCTAGTGTTTGCCTCGCTGACCACCATGCCTCTCGACACCGAACAACTGCCACTCATCACCGCCTCTTTGGTCGCGGTGTTGGTGCCCGCTTTATTGATGATACCAATCTGTAAGATCTTTAAGCTCAACTTCAAAGCTTGGGCGCCGCCACATATGTTCCGCAACAGTGGCAACCTGGCCATTCCCCTGTTCACCTATACCTTTGGTGAGAGTGCATTAGCCCCTGCGGTATTGCTGTTTGTGGTATCGGCATGCGTGCACATTAGTGTCGGTTTAGCGCTACTAAGCGAAGGTAATCCGATCAAACAGATCCTCAAGATGCCGATATTCTTAGCCGCAGCATTAGCGATGACGCTCAACCTGTCTGGCATTGCAGTATGGAATCCAATCTACGAAGCCACTTCACTGCTTGGACAAGCTGCTGTCCCAATTATGCTGTTGTCGTTGGGTTCGCAAATGGTGAACTTGAAGCTAAGCGGACTCAAAGTTGGCTTGCTGTGTACGGCTCAATCGCTGTTTACTGGTGCCATCGCCTTCGCCATCATCTACTTCTTTATCCCGCTGCCAACGCTGCACCTACAAATGATGGTGCTGTTCACCATGCTGCCACCTGCCGTGATGAACTACCTGTTCGCTGAACGGTTCAATGTCGAGCCGCCTAAAGTCGCATCTATGGTGTTGTTCGGCAACTTCCTAAGCGTGGTCACCTTGCCTATCTTGCTATCATTCGCGCTGTCTATGTCGAGTTAATTGTTTACGCACTTATCCAGTTTAAGCTCTGCCGTCACTTTAGTAAGGCGCAGAGCAATAGCGAAACAGACTAAGTAAGGACTCACATACCAGAAGAGGCTTTCTAATGGCTGCTTCACCTGCGCTTCTCTGGTTTTTATGTATTGGTTTTTCTGCATCTCATACTGACTCAGCATACCATCCACCCACACGGCATCACTTTCCACCAGCGATACACTAGGCGCAGGAACTGTAAAATCCGATGCGTTGGGTAACAAGGTGAAATCAACGTCTTTGAACGTGATCGCCGTATTCAAATACCACAAACACGCTTCATGGTGCTGAGCGTGATTATCCAAAGATGGTTGACCTGTGCAGGTATCACTTCGCAGCTTATCCAAAGAAAACTGCTGAACCGATTCTAAAATCGCCACCGCTCTGGTTTGTTCGGTTTCAACCCAATCGCCCGCTACTTTCGCACGAATCTCAGACACCGCACCCAGCATCCCGATACCCGCCAAGAACGGCCATAAATAATCCATGAGCTTCCATTTTCGTCGGCTCAAGTTGAACCCACACCAAATCGGAAGATGAAAAAGGAGCGTTAGCCCAAGCGATAGCAAAACGAAATTCAAAGAGCTAGAGAGCATGAGTTCGCTATCAAAGAAGTTCTTCATAATGAGAGACTTGCCTGTATAACAAAGAGAAATTTGATACTAAATTCGATATTTGAAAAGAGTGTAAGAGGAAAGTAAAAACTGACCAAAAAGTAGTGTAATAAACAATAGAGCGATATTCCTCCCTACACCTCTCAGATTAAACCATAAGCCAAACACAACAAAACCACCAAACCCATTAATACGACAAATATCAGATCATAAAACAATCAATCAAATCAAATATTTAACTAAATCCTTGACTAAAAATAAGATAAAGATAGAGTGCACAAATAACAACTAAATGCATAAGGAAGCATCGTTATACCAATCCGGAAAACT